>CAYONQ010000026.1:0-30018 GCA_964405375.1 uncultured Pirellulales bacterium | reverse complement strand
GAGGACAAGGCGGTTATGGTCAACAACGGCGGCCGCGGCGTGTTCAGGAACATCAACTGCACAGACAGCACACAGCCCATCCGCTGCACCGGTGCGACGGGAGAGTATGTGATAAGACACTGTAGTGTCAGCGGCAGCTCTAACAGCTTCAGACACAGCGGCGGCAGCCCCGGTCACCTTGTTTACCTCGAGGAGAACACCGTGAATGGCGCATCCCGTGGTATCCGGGTTTATGGCTATACCGACGCCATCATCCGGCACAACTCGTTCAGCAATGGCGGCAACTACCACGGCGTCAATGTCTATGAGAATGCGAAAGCTCGCCTCGAGCACAATACTATCACCGGCTACGGCTTGGACGGTGTCTCTGTTGACGGCAGCGCCCTGGCGGACCTCGGCGGCGGCAGCGTCAGTATTGACGGCAGCAGCGCTGCCAGCCCCGGCGGCAATGCCAGCACAGGCAATTCGGCGTATGACGTGCAGAACAATACAGGCAGCGGCATAAAGGCCGAGTACAACTACTGGGACCACTCTACCGTCAGCGACGTTGAGCAGTACGATGTCGACGGCAACGTTGACGTGGACCCGTTGGGTTCGTAATTCGACTTGCATAAAGGCGCGGACGCCAGTTGTGGTTTGGCAGCCGGCCTTGTGAAAGTTAAGCGTGGCGGTCAAAAAGACCGCCACGCTTCTTTAATGGTTAACCGCCGGTTATTTTACCTCTCCCAGCAAGCTGAGGCAAAGGCGGAGAACGCTTCCGGCTTAACCTGTCTTTCTATGAAGGTCTGTCCATAAATTCAAACACGACGGCTCTGCGCCGTCGTGTTTGGTTCTTGCCGAGTTTGTCTAACTTGCAGTTGCCACTGTTTAGTTTAAGTCACCAAACCCGGCGAAGAAGAGGGGAGAAAGTCGCTTATCATCTTAATATCGTTTACAGTTATCACGGCAAGGCCGTGCTTGCTTTCGTGCCGGGTTTGTCGTTTGACTTTATGTCAGCAACTGCAAACCCAGCGAAGAAGAGGAGAGAAAACTGTTTCTTTTGGCCTTGTTTTATTTATCGTTATCACAGCAAAACTGCGTTTATTCTCGTGCTGGGTTCGTTGTTTGACTTTGCGTCAACAACTGCACCCAGCGAAGAAGAGGAGAGAGAGTTTTTTACCTTGACGTTGTTTATCGCTATCACGGCAAAGCCGTGCTAACTTTCTGCCGGACTTGGCAACCTTGCTTTAGATTGTTTCTATTTTTCGGTTATCAAGCCCAGCTTGGGGGGAGAAAACTCCTTGTGAGCGTTTATCTTTTCACGGCTCAATACAGGCCGTGATTGCTCTCAATAGCGTCCAGTAATATGTTTTGTTACCGAGCCGGCTACCTTGTAATTTTCTCTTTGACGTAGCGGCTCTTCTTAGTGGGAGATATTTCCTTTATAGAGGCGGCATCCTTAAGCCCCAGGATATTGGCGACGGTTTCCCGGAAGAGCTCGTCGGAGGTCTCATCGGTCAGAACCGCAGAGACGCCGATGCTACGAGCGGCGATTTCCTGCGCTCGGTCGCCGGGCCTTATAAAGGCGATGGTCGGAATGCCGGGCTTTACGGCTCTCAGTCTCTTTAGAAACCGGCCACCCTTCATATCAACCAGGTCCCACTTACTGATAACACTATTAACATTTTCATTTTTTAAAGAGCGAGCGGCCTGGCCACCAGACCGCATTGTTACCAGTTGAATTGGCAGTTCTCGTAAAACCTCGTTTTTGCCGTCGAGGCCAACCGTTAGCACTGTCGCCTGTACTAGAACAATCATTTTTGTTTCCTAAAAGTTATCTGCTTTTACCTACTACTTTTGATTAGCGAAGTGTGTGCCAGAGTATCATTTGAAGATAGAATTTTTTTAAGTGCTTATTTCAACGCCAGTTGTGTATAAGTGAATCTTTTGCCGATTTTTGGGGCGGTCGGGCGAGATAGGCCATTATGGCCGCTAATAGGAGGCAATTATTGCGGCAAGTGTTTATTTGAAGATATGTTAAAAAACAATCGACCACTTTGGCCGGTGGTGACCGGATTGGTCAGTGGATAACGAACAGTATATAACTTTTCAGCGCGTAGCTTTCTTTTTCTATACGTTATCCGCTGAACTGTGCTTAGCTGCTGACACTTTTACCTGGCACAGAGATGTCTAACTTTTCGATTAAGCGATTCAGACGGCGACGCTCGATACCAAGGATTTTAGCGGCAGCAAGCTTACGGCCTTTGGTGAATTCAAGGGTCTGGGTAATAACCTTGTGTTTTACTTCGTCAAGCGTGGGCAACTCGTGTTCTGGATAGGGGGTAGAATCAGCAATTATAATCTCAAAAGGCAGCACGGCAGGCTGAATCTCCCGGCCTATAGTTAAAACATACGCTCGCTCAATCGCATTGGCCAATTCTCGGATATTGCCCGGCCAAGAGTAGTTCAAAAGGAGCTTTTTGGCGGTAGAGCTTAGAACCTTGGGCGGCTCGTTATAAAAGTCGGCCTGGTTTGCCAGAAAGTACTTAGCCAGTGGCATAATATCTTCTTTGCGCTGCCGAAGCGGTGGAACCTCGAGGTTGACTACATTGAGCCGGTAGTATAGGTCGGAGCGGAGAGTTCCTTCTTCGACCATTTCGTGAAGGTTACGGTTGGTAGAACACAAAACACGCACATCAATAGGATAAGATTTTGTTGAGCCCAGTGGTGTAACCGAGCTTTCCTGGAGAACCCGTAACAACTTGGCCTGAAGTTCGAGCGGGATTTCACTTATCTCATCAAGGAAGATTGTGCCGCCGTCGGCGGCTCTGAAGAAGCCGAGGGTACTATCAATAGCGCTGGTAAATGCGCCCTTTACATGACCGAACAATTGACTTTCAAATAGTTGGCCTGTTAGAGTGGTGCAATCGACAGGGACAAAGACCTTGCCGGAGCGGTCGCTTGCATTATGGATCTGGCGGGCAACCATCTCCTTGCCCACACCGGTCTCGCCGGTTATTACCACCGAGCACTTTCGCGCAGCGACAGCTTTGATTAGCTCAAGGATAGAGTTAAATGCAGGGGATTTACCGATGAAGTTAGCGCCTGCAGCGCACTTATCAGGCGCACTGCCCAAACCGCCTCTCATCTCTAGGCCTCTGTCTGAATTACTCCAGACTCTCTCCGATGACTCTGTGTTAGAGCCCTCTCTCATCTTCTTCGCCAGAGCTTTAGGGTGTGAGCAGAAAATCACCCTCACACCAAATAACCGTTTCTTAAGTGGGAAACAGCCCTACAGTAAGGCCGTTCTGTCCCATCTCTCCTGAAATTAAAGTTTAATGCCTGAAAGCGAAAAAGTCAAGAAAAATTATCGGACGTTTTTTGGCTTTTCCAAAATATTATTAAAAAAGTGATGCTGCAACAGGCTTTAATAAGGCCATTAAAGGGCTTTTTGGGCCAAAAATGGGGATTTGATATGGGAATAACGGCTACGAAAGACTGTAAGTGCCTGTTATTGCTACGGTTAGCAGTTCCGCCCGAGAAAAACAGAGCTGGCGAAAAGTATTTAGGACGACTTAGCCGCTTTTTGTCAAAATCGGATGCGATTTTTGAGGCCTTGGGCCGGCATAAAGCTTGGTTATTTTTTGAGTTTTTCCATTAGCTGCTTAACCTCTTCGGCACCTTCATCGTAGAATTTTTCTTCGTCGGGGGCAAGGTGCTTTAAGAGCCGAAGGAACTCTCCGGCGTGGACACGTTCTTCGTCGGCTGTGTCTTTGAGGACCTCCTGGGCCAGCTTGTCATCGGTTGATTCAGCTAACTGCATATAAAGCTGCACGGCTTCATATTCGGCGGCGACCATAAACCTGACGGCACGAATCAACTCGGGGTGTGTAAGTTTCCTGTCGTTCGCAAGGCCGGAAAAAGGTGAGCCAAATTCAGGCATAATAAGCCTCCTTATTCAGTTTATAATCCCTGGTTTTGAATCTTAAATCATAAATTGAAAATCAAAAACTGGCGGTTATCCTTCAATGAGTTATCAAATCAAATGGCGAGATATAATCGCCGTGTTTGTCACCGCTTACTTTCAGGCGCTCACGAACTTCGGCAAAACTGTCAAAGAGAATCTGAGGCGTGTCGGGAACCTTTTGTTTATAGATATTTTCGACACGGTCGAGCTTGGCCAGATTCTCCGGTATGCGAATGGTAAACTGCTGGACATAGTCGGCACGGCGGTATTCTTTACCAAGATGGTCTTTGAATAGTTTCGCCAGGTCCTCATATTTCGGTATCAGCCCTGTCGGTGTTTCAATGGCCTCAACATCGCCATTTACGCGAAGCTCAGCCCACAAAATCCAGACCTTTTTGTCGGCCATACCGTTCAAGTATTTACCATTTTTGTCCCTGAGAAAGTAATTGACGGAGAAAATCAAGGGCGGATTATCAATATCTTTGGCAAAGTCCAGATTGTTCTGAATGTATCGACCGAGCGGAATTGAGAGAAAATCAAGGTTTGACATTAGATTAAAGGTTCTGACACCTTCCTTGCCGAGTGTTGCAGCGGTGGTTTCCGATTCGAGCGCTGCGCCTTTTATGATAATCCCCTCTTCCCAGCTAAAGGCCTGCTCAATCGGTACCCATGTGTCGCTGTCGCGTCCGCCGTAAACAATTCCGCCGACCGGCACGCCGTCAGGGTCATCGATTAACGGGTCGCGGTTGCTAAGGTCATAGATGCTCAGGCAATAGCGAGCGTTTTTATGGGATGCGGTAATTTCGTTACCGTCAGCATCGGTCTTGCCCTTATGCCATTCGCCGGAATGGTTGATTCCCTCGGCCGGCAGCTCAGCGCCCATACCAAGCCAGTATGGCCTTGAATTATTAACTAAAACATTGGAGAAAATCACTTCTATAGGGCTTGTAAGTGCCTCGTAAATGACGGGGTCGTCTTGCAGATTTACATCACGGATGATACCGAAAATACCCTTTTCAACATTTACACAGCGGACCCGCCCTGCTTTTTTGCGCAGGTAAGCGATGTCGTCGCCGATGATAGTCTGTCCGGGCAGCATCGAGGTTGAGGTCTTTCCACAGGCCGACGGAAATGCACCGGTAAAGTAAGTTACGCGTCCGCCCGGGCCGTGAGCCCCGCCCATCGGATGGGCGGGGTGAGCACCCATTACGAACATATGCTCAGCCAGCCAACCCTGCTTCAAGGCCTTCTTGATGGCCAATCGCAGTGCCAGTTTTTTCAGCCCTATGGTGTTGCCGCCATATTGGGTATTGACGCTGTAAACCAGGTTTTCTTCAAGGTCAATATAGACGCGGCGTTTGTCGATATTTTTGCTCACGGCGTTTTCCAGCTCACCCTCGGAATGGATGAATCTGAAGAAATCGCCGGATGCGCCGATTTTTTTGAACTGCTCGTAACCGGCCCTAAAGAGAATGGTTTCGCTGTGGGCGACGTAAGGCGAATCTGTTATCTGGATGCAGGGAATAGAGAAATCTGAGTTGATTGGGCCAAGACAGAAGAAGCAGACCAGCATCTCCCTGCCAACCATAGAATCCTTCAGGAAAGAACGAACCTCCTCAACGCCTGTTTTTTTTTCGATGGAATTGAGACTTTCGCCGAGGTCGGAACCGGAAGGTAATAAATATTTTGTTTTGGCCTTATCGCGTCCCTGGTCGTAGTATCCGTCGAAGTGACAGGTGTGGCCGGAAACGTCAAGCGGTATTTCTTCGCCGGTTTCTATTGCCAATTTGCGGATATAGTCCACATCAGCGGGCGAATCGGTGCAGACAAAAACCGAGGCCGGGCCGGTAAGCTCAATCGCATCAGCGACAAACTCGTGCATCTTCGGGTTGTTAAGAGCGATAAGCTTGTTGTAATTATCGGTTGTCAGCCTGTCTTTCAATAATCGTTTCACATCAAACATTTGCAACAATTACCTCCTTGGTGTTTAATTAAATTCCCAAAAAAACCGAGGGATTGTAAACTATCAAGCTGGTCGGCGTCAAATTGTTTTTCGGGGATATGATTTTTATTATGTCAGCAAGACGCGAAGATTTGCTTGCAATAGACGGTGGGGTTTTGTAAATTATGGGCGGATTTGGTATTATATGCAGCGATTTTGGCGGCGTAGCTCAGCTGGTTAGAGCATGGGATTCATAAGCCCAGGGTCCTCGGTTCGAGTCCGAGCGCCGCTATTTTCGTGAATTGTGAATGGTGATTCGTGAATCGTAAACGAACCACGAGTCACGAGCGACGAGATACGAATTTTGCCCCCATCGTCTAGTGGCTTAGGATATCAGGTTCTCATCCTGGAGACAGGGGTTCGACTCCCCTTGGGGGTATTTTTCAGAGCCGACGGCTCTGAAAAATAGAGCCCAGCACCTATTTGTTTGAATATAAATAATAAATCTTTATATATGCATTAGATGTATGCTGCACAATAGCTTTTGCCATGGGTGTTTAGCAAATAGGTGCTGGGCGGTCTACTGCTCAACTGTTCGACTTTCAAGGGAAGAATCAGATGCGGTCTACTATTCCAAAAAAGGACCTGCCTGGGCTAAAGCCCACCCAGCAAATTTGGAGAAATCACCATGACACGGCCAAAAAGAACCTCTGAAGAAATTAAAAAAGCTTCTGAAGCATTGTATTATGAAATGTCGATGCTGAATAATTGTGCCAAATTTTATGAACAACGTGAAAAAGAACTTACACAACCTCAACATTCCTTTTTGAAAAATATTTTAATCGAATCATTTTGTGTTCATTTAAGAAACCTAATAGAGTTCTTTGGGGAAAAACATAAAGGTTATATAACACATCAGTATTTTCTCCCTAAAAATTCAAATGTCACATTTCCTCACAGTCTTAAAGAAAAATACAATGAGAAAGTTAACAATTTGTTATCTCACCTTACCTTTCATCGTCTTACATACGGTCCTGAAAAGAAACCTTGGAAGTTAGGACAGATTACCGGTGAAGTGAACAAAAATTTTAGAGAATTTATAAAAAATGCCGATCCGAATCTGCTATATGAAGACTTAAAAAAATTTGATAATTATTTCGCATCAGATGCGCCTTTGACGGCTGGCACAAGGTCTTACAACCTGTTTGGAACAAAGCTTCTTGAGACAATCAAATGCGACGACCCCATCAACAGTCCTTGATACTTGAGGTTTAAAGGCACATATAAGAAATAGTAAATTCGAAGCTGTTTATGGCAAACATTAGCGAAGAAGACAAGCGATTTATGCGGATGGTGATTGACCAAGCGAAAAACGCCGAGGACAACGGTGATGTGCCCATTGGGGCGGTGATTGTTCATCAAGGCCAAATCATTGCTAAGGCATACAATCAAAGAGAACAACTCCAGGACCCTACGGCACATGCGGAGATTATTGCGTTGACGCAGGCCGCAGCGGCTTTGGAGAAATGGCATTTGAACGGCTGCACAATGTATGTTACTTTAGAGCCGTGCCCTATGTGCGCCGGTGCGCTGGTGCTGGCGAGAATCGATAGGTTAGTCTATGGCTGCGACGACCCCAAGGCAGGGGCGTGTAAGAGTCTTTATAATATTGTGCAGGATGGGCGGCTAAATCACCGGGTAGAGGTTACCAGCGGTGTTATGGAAAAGCAATGCCGTCAGCAATTGCAGCGATTCTTTGCTCGGCGACGCCAACAGAAAAAAGAACAGTAACAAACTAAGCGATTTTTAGTTATTTGTCTTTAATTGTTGCTTTGCCTGTCGCCAGAACACAACTATGAGAACGCCCAACACCGCACAGCTCAAAGAATCACCGAGAAACCACAGATTAGGCATTTTCACTGCAAATCCGGTTACCGCACAGATAACACCCAGGACAACGGCAGCCAATCCTGAGAAAGGCACCATAATCCCGTAATCCACAGGCCGAAGGGCAAGAATTACAAAAAATACCCCAACCGCAACGTACGTGGCTGACATCAGGCGGGCTGCATAGAAAAACAGCGGCGAATCCGGAAGCGGTTCAATACCAAAGAATCCGACAATAGATTCCCAGGCCGAGATGGGCAAGAATATTCCAAATACGCTCAGCAGGCACCCAACACCGGCTACCCAGAGACAGATTTTTAATCCACGCATCGGCAGCCCCTTCAATAAATGATAAATCTTCCGTTATTTGTTTTTCACAATCTCATACAATTCAGCGAT
The DNA here is from genome assembly GCA_964405375.1 of uncultured Pirellulales bacterium. GTDB lineage: Bacteria > Planctomycetota > Phycisphaerae > Sedimentisphaerales > Anaerobacaceae > CAYONQ01. The sequence continues at coordinate 21,844 of CAYONQ010000026.1, read as the reverse complement.
GCGAAGCTCCAGCTGTTTTATTTCTCGTTGGATGACATTTTTGCTGCCCATCGCCTAAACAAAAACCTTTATTAGATAAGCGACGGGCCGTTTTATCCGGGCAGAACGAGGACCGAGCGGATTCTTCTTCGCTGGCAGCGCATCAGATAGGCAAGAAAATCGCCTGTGATTCGGTCGGCGGTGTTGCCGCCCTTGGTGACGACCCTGGCCATAAGGGTCTTTGTAGCGGGGTCCCATTCGAGGTTGATAGCACCGGGCACATCCGGGTCGCTGCTGTGCAGCTTTGCCCAGCCGGGGTTGCGGCCTGAGGTTTTCTGCCTCGATACAGCCAGACGATACTTTTCCAGACGCCTGTCGTTGGCCACCGCTTCGCGGAGACTGCCGCCCCGATAACAGGTTACCTGTATTACAGTCTGCATCCTCTCAACTCCTGTGCCATTATTTATACTATTTGCACATAACGACAAACTCACCGGCGCTACGTATGCAGCAGGTAATATTATGCCCAAGATTGTTGCTAAAAAACAAGAAAAATTATCCCTCAAGCATAAAAATGCAGACTTGACCTTGATAATCAATCATCAATAGTAAATAATCAATAGATTCGGAGAGGTGTCCGAGTGGCTTAAGGAGCGGTCTTGGAAAGGCCGTGTGCGGTTTCCGTACCGCGGGTTCGAATCCCGCCCTCTCCGTTTTTCTACTGCAGAGCACGCTGAGTCCGCCGAGAAACAATCAATAGTTACAAAAAATAAAGGTAATGAGAGTGCTGGGACTCGAACCCAGGACCTACGGCTTAAAAGGCCGTTGCTCTGCCGAACTGAGCTACACTCCCGAAAAAATCCCCTAAACCAAGCACAATAACAACTTTCTACTCAAGCTGTCAATTGTTTTGGCGTCTGAAACCGGCGAAAACGGGGAAAAAGTGTCAATCACTACCAGCAGACCTTTTGCAGGTTCTACCTGTCGGTAGTTTATAAACTGCTTGCAGATGCTGTTATAGTTCGAAGAAGGTGTTTTTAAGTATCAAAAATGGCGTTTTGATACGGCAAGTAGCGGGCTGCTGCAAAAAAGTTTGATGTCGATAAACCCGATACCGCTGGAGCGGTTACAAATCCTTAAAAGAACAGACGGCTAAAAGGCCAAAAACAACTTCTTAAAAACAGATACGCAAAGACCAAGAGATGACTTTTGGCAGCCATATTAAAAAAAGCAAGGGGAAAATTAAAGGTTTACTGGATGTTGGTCGATAGCACAGTTGGTTAGTGGCTCGCAAGGATAGGCGCGGGCCGTCTTGTCGTGCAGGAGTAAGGCCTGTAAGTCGAAGGCGCAACGAGGATAGCTTTTTCGAATCTTGGGAAAGCTAATCCTGGTTGGGCCTTTTTTTATTTGGCTTACCGACAGAGGTTTTGCTCGTAGAAAGGGTCGTGTGAGAGGGGGTTTAGAGAGCGTCTTAGTGTCCAAAGAATAGTGTTTTGGTGAAATACATAACGGTTTTCCGGAAAGAAGTGAAATATTTGAAAGGGCATAAGTATGGATGGTAAAAGTGGAACAAAATGCTGTCGGTGCAGGGAAGCTTTCTATTTGATGATGGGGCTAAGTGCGGTGTTAATGTTGTCGTTTTCTGATGTCGGTCTGGCGGCAGAAAACGAGGATGTGCAGCACTTCAAGATGCTTTCAACCGTGGAATATACCGGCAAGGGGCAGTTTAAAAGCCAGGTCGAAACGCTGCTTACGGTAAGAAAAGAATCACTATTCGATGATAAGGTGCAGTATTTTATCTCTACAAACGATTTCGACCTTGGCGAAGAAAGCCCGAGTTTTGACCAGCAGTCGCTGGCCAGGGGGCTTTCGTTCGTTGTTGATAGAACGACCAGACGTTTATCAGGGGCCAGCGAAGATATGGTGCTTCTTGAAAAGGTAAACAATCGATGTATCGGCTCTGTCAAGGAAGTAACAAAAAATAATATTGGAAAGACGTGGAAGCAAACTTTCGACCTGTCGTTTCTCGGTGAGTCGTTTCCGGACGAGTTGAAATTTACTCTGACGGCGATAGAGCTGGAGACAAAGGCGTTCGGCAAAGTGCGCGGCAAAATGATAGCGGTGAGGGCGTTGTCGGAGCCGTTTGTTTTTAAGGTCACCAATGTAAAAGGGGGCGCCGGGCCTGTTAAGTCGAGGATGGGAGCAGTTTACCTTTTCGATTCGGAAATAGAGGATATTTACATAAGTATGTCTGTCTTCGAGGCGACAACAAATATCAACGGCTTCAAGGAGCGACTGCGTCATGAGGTTGCGACATACAAGAGCGATGCCGGGGGGGTGTCGGTGGCGTTGAGCAATCTGGGCAAGAAGTTTGAAAAGTTAGTGGGAAAACTGAGACTTTCGAAGAAGAGTCTTAAGGTGGATAAGGAAACTCCTTTGCCGCGGTGGGCCCGGCACGAGGGTTTAACCGCTGCCCAGGTAGCGAATATATGCGGGGCGATGGCCTGTGAAGGTGCCTTAAATCCTGTGGCTATGGTCTGCATACCCGTGGCGCGGACGGTTGCTATGCAGAGTTTCGGCGTGTTACGCACAGTCGGTCAGATAGCGGCTGCCGGCTCGATAGGCACTGTAAGCGGCTCGTTAGTGAGCGGTGTTCCTGCGGTTGGCGGTCTTAAGATAGCGACTGGGCCGGCATTTTTGGGCGTCGGTGCCGGTACTGCCGGAGCCGTTGCCGGGGGGGCTGTCGGCACAGTCGCTGTTGCCGGCGGCTTTTCAAGCGACTCGTCAAGCCGTAGTCCGACGGAATAACCGTATATCTGAAGGTCTGCAGCAAAAAGTGACCGGCTGCGTAAAAATTGATTAGAGACAAAACGTTAGAGAAGAAGCTGCGGTATTACTATCCAATCGATTTGCCATCGACCTTCTTCGCCGCACGTCAGGCATACGATGCCGGCGTTTTTGAAGGCCACGGGATTGGCTGATTCGCAGCCGGTTAGAAGCAGTGATGCGAGTTTGCTTAAAAAAGGCAGATGCCCGACAATCATAATATCGAGCCGGCCTGATAGTATCTCATCTCTTATCACTGTAACATCATCATTCGGGTCGAGGTTGCTGCGCTCGCTGACGGCTTTTTTCACATTTATAACTTTGGCTAAAGATTCGGCGGTCTGGGCGGCGCGGAGCTTGTCGGAGTGCCATAAATAATCGACACGCAGATTCACCCCTTTAATAAATGAGACGACTTTCTGAAGTCGGCGGCGGCCTTGCTCACTCAAGGGACGAGCGGGGTCCTCTTGGGCGGTGAGTGCTTCTGCGTGCTGGACAAGGTATAATCTCATTTTTCGGCCTGCCTTTAACAGAATTTACACAGAACTATTGTAGCATAACCTTGCAATTTAACAATTTTTTATGCGGCGCAGGGCAATTCTGTACAAAACAAGCTGCAAAACCCATCATTGACAACCTTATGCCAAGAGAATAGTATGTCTGCTTTGCAAAACATCCTGGAGAAAAGTAATGGTTGATGTAACTTTGATTACCGGTGATGGAGTCGGCCCCGAAATTGCGGAAGCAGCCCGCAGATGTATAGACGCCACAGGTGCCGGCATCGACTGGCAAATAGCTGAGGCAGGAGTAGAGATAATGCAGCGGCTTGGCAGCCCCTTGCCGGACGCCACCGTCGAGTCGATTAAGAGGACCAGCGTTGCGCTAAAAGCGCCTATCACCACGCCGGTCGGAACGGGTTACAGGAGTATAAACGTGCATCTTCGTCAGACGCTCGATTTGTATGCGTGTCTTCGGCCCTGCAAAAGCTACAAAGGCGTCCGCAGCAGATACGCTGACATCGACCTTGTTGTCGTGCGAGAGAACACCGAAGACCTTTATGCAGGTATCGAATTCCAGAAGGGCAAAGACGACACGGCCGAGATAATCAACTGGATTAACGCACACAGCAGCAGAAAAATCAGCGAAGATTCAGGCGTAAGCATAAAGCCGATTTCGGTAACAGCGACGCAGCGTATAGTGCGTTTTGCGTTTGACTACGCCCGCAGAATGGGACGCAAAAAGGTAACAAGCGTCCATAAGGCCAATATTATGAAATTCTCGGACGGGCTGTGGCTTGAGGTGAGCCGGCAGGTCGCAAAGCAATATCCCGATGTCGAGTTTGAAGACCGCATCGTTGATAATATGTGTATGCAGCTGATTCAAAAGCCGGAGCTTTACGATGTGATTGTGCTGCCGAACCTTTACGGCGATATAATAAGCGATTTGTGTGCCGGTCTGGTCGGCGGGCTGGGCGTGGCGCCCGGTGCGAATATCGGCGACAAGATAGCTATCTTCGAGGCGACCCACGGCAGCGCTCCGAAATATAAGGGGCTAAACAAAGTCAATCCGACGGCCTTGATACTAAGCGGCGTGATGATGCTAAGGCACATCGGCAAAACCGCCGAGGCGGACAAACTCGAAAATGCGGTGGCGGCGGTAATCGCAGAGGGCAAAAGCGTAACTTACGATATGAAAGCCGACCGTGACGACCCGACCGCCGTCGGCACGAGTGAAATGGCAGACGCCATTATAGAAAAAATAAAAACTTAAAATGTAAATATCAAAATTACATATCAAAATGTAAAATTATGGATAGTTGCCACGTGCGCTGAAACGCATCCCTACATTACTGATATGCTTGACAATTCGGTATAATTTTAATTAGGATTATCGATGTTGGAAGTTGAGAATTGTGTTTTTAAGTGTCTAATGGGAAATCTCGGATAATTCTTTTTAAGGAGGATATTATGTGGACTAAACGATTTTCGTGTGTAATGTTTTCGCTTCTTATTTTATCCCAAACTTCATTAGCAGATATTACTTCTCAATCTAATGCGATCTCTAAAGAAAAAATAGGGAAAGCTACATGGATGATGTATGCCTGGAAAGTATTAGGCTGGCAATATGATAGTCCATATTGGACAAAAGGAAGCGAAGAAAAAGGCGAGGTCGGACAAAGAAGGCAATCCGATCCATCCAACAATGTCCGTGCTATATGTCTCGGCTTAGAGGGTGATCATTATGTGTTTTTCACGCTACGTGCATTTGTTGATCCTGCATTTCCAAATCTTCTAATACAAGAAGTCAAAGGGATTCCTCTTGACCGTGACCAAAAACCCTTCTCAGAAAAAGAGATAAAGACAGAGTCATATATAAGATATGGAGAAATATCGCTAGTGCAGTATGAAGATGTAGGATCGCTGCATAAAATTGTCAATAATGTTTCTGTTGTTACTCATTGTGATCAGGAAAATCCAAAAGCCTATGGGAGATATCCCGGGAGTTCCTACCTGCCGGGTTATCGTGAAGTAATAGATAATGTTAGCTATGAAATACCGCATGGAAAAGTATCGGCTAAAAAACACTTGGAATTGCAAAAGAAGCCAAAAATAACAATTCAATTCATCGGTGAACATGACGTAGCTTTGTTATATGTCCCTAAGAACTTATTTAAAGATGCTTCCATAGATACATTGGGGGTGAATAATCCAACCCTTTCTGTAAAGCTAATGTTAGAACATAATAAAGAGTTATTTGGCTTCAAGTACGTTTTAATTGGTCAGGAAACTCTTGACCTGATAAAAAGCTATACGCTCAAGGAAGACACCAGATTATCTGGCTTTCATAAAATTATTAAAATTGCAGGTTTGGCACTTGGGATAGAAACGTTCTATATGCTTAAAACCATCGACTCAGCTTTAGGTGCTGTAGATGCTGGAATTCCAGATGAAATATCAAAAGCAAAAGGTAGATCAGAAGCAGTGCAAATCATCTGGAGGGAAGCCGATTTACAAATTCAGAAAATTATTAAAAGTGAGACCATAACGAGGTCGCTCAGAAATTATATAATTCCAGAATTGTTAAAGAGCGTGTCCCAATCATAGTTTTGTAGGGTGCGATTTAGCACACGCGAAAAAACTTTTTATCCCAACGTGAAGCGTTGTCCACAATTTTGCGTTTTAATTTTTGATTTTTAAAATAAAACAGGCCCCGCGATTGGCGGGGCCTGTTGGTTTTTGAACGCTTTGACCTTTATCAGGCGGGCGCTACGCTGGTGGCGCAGGGGCCTTTTTTGCCCTGGCCGACCTCGAACTGGACTGCCTGACCTTCATCGAGAGTCGCATAGCCCGCGGTCTTTACCTCTGAATGATGGACGAACAAATCGTCACCGCCGCCTTCCGGAGTGATAAATCCATAACCCTTACTTGCGTTAAACCATTTTACTTTACCTGTACTCACTGTGCTTCTCCTTAGCCCCGTTTCCGGAGCGCATAAATAATACCTCTCATTTTAATTATGTCAGGAGGTACTCTTGAGAGGTGAAAGAATAACCCTGCTGACCGTAATTATAACATAAAACATAAGGTGTGCAACAACAAAATAAATATTATTTTGTTACAAAATAACAGCACCAGCTTTGCAGGGTGCGTTTTAGGACGCGCCCCATTTTCCCATTTTTGCAGAGGCCGATTTTTGTGGCAAAAAATAAGATTTAGGTGTAGTCTATGTATTCTTGGCACGGGAAATAATTGCTTAAAAGGTCATTAACGTTGAATCAAGAAGATTATCGCAAATTGATTTCAGGCGAAAGCTATGGTGCGGGTGCGGCGGCTTTGCGTTTCTTTCTGGCCGCTGCCGCAGCGGGCTACTCAATCATCATTCGGCTGCGCAATTTTTTATACTCCACCGGCTTATCGAGAACACACCGTGCGAATGTGCCGGTTATAAGCGTCGGCAATATAACGGCCGGGGGAACAGGTAAGACACCACTTGTTGTATGGCTATACAGCAAGATAACTGAAAACTTAAAACTTAAAACTAAAAATTATAAATGTGCGATACTTACTCGCGGCTACAAAGCAACTAAAAACTTAAAACTTAAAACTCAAAACTATTTGGATGAGCCGGCGATTTTGGCTGAAAGCTGCCCGGATGCCAAAGTGATAATAAATCCCGACCGTGTTGCAGCAGCGGTTGAGGCAGTGGATAGATTCGGTGCAAAAGTATTGATTATGGACGATGGGTTTCAGCACCGTCGATTATTTCGGGACCTCGATATCGTAACAATCGATGCAACATTGCCCTTCGGCTACGGCAAGTGTCTGCCGGCGGGATTATTAAGGGAACCGCTCAGCGCACTAACGAGGGCCGATGCCGTCGTCATCACCAGATGCGACCAAACCGACGAAAAAGAATTGGCCCGGCTCGAAGAGAAGCTGCGACAGGTCAATCCCAATATGATAATTGCAAGGTCGATTCATAAGCCCGTTTGTGCAAAATCTTCGGACGGGAAAGAAATCGGTATCGAGGAGTTAAGAGATAAAAACATATTTGCCTTCTGCGGCATAGGCAATCCGGGTGCATTTTTAGAGACAATAAAGGGGCTCGGTGCCGAGTTAGTCGGGTCAAAAATCTATGACGACCATTACCACTACACGGATAACGATATTGCGGATATTCACAAACAAGCAAAGAACTTAGAGGCAGACTTGATATTGACAACGCAGAAAGACCGGTTTTCCACGCAATACGCAATACGCAGTACACAATACGAGACACCCTTCGCGTATCTGGCGATTGAGCTGATATTTACAGCCGGGGAGGACGAAATAACGCAGTTGATTGAAAAGACATTAGCAGGTAAAATTGTATCTCGTGAATCGTGAATCGAGATATGAATAAAGAAAGATGTACGAGAAGCTGTTAAAAACCGTAACGAACCTCGGCTCGCCTAAGATTATGGTCGTGGGCGATTTTATGCTCGATGTTTACACCTACGGCGATGCGTTAAGGATAAGCCCGGAGGCGCCCGTGCCCGTGCTGAAGGTGCGCAGGACCGAGCACAGTTGCGGCGGGGCTGGCCGAGTGGCCGTCAACCTTGCCGCTTTAGGCGCTGTGCCTGTTTGCATTGGCGTTATCGGGGAGGACCGGAACGGCGGAACACTTGGAAAAATGCTGACGGAAATCGGCGCTGATACAAGCGGGCTGCTTACGGCAGCCGACCGGCCGACAACAACCAAGCAACGGCTGGTAGGTTTAGCACAACATCGTCATCAGCAGCAATTGTTCAGAATGGACGAGGAATCTACAGAGCCATTATCTGGTAAACAATATGAAAAGATTTTGCGAGCTTACGAAGATAAACTCCAACAAGCTGATATCGTCTGCTTACAGGATTATGATAAAGGCTTACTGCGTTTGGATATTTGCAGGAAAATGATAGAATTAGCAAAAAAGTCAGACAAAAAAGTCCTCGTTGACCCCTGCTTGACCAGTGATTACTCAAAATACGCCCGTGCTACGCTGATTACACCAAATCGGCAGGAAACTTTTGCAAATGTTGGCTTTGAGATTAAAACTGTAAACGATGCTGCCAGAGCAGCAGAGCAGCTCGCCCAAAAATTGCTGCTGGAAGCCATAGTAATTACGCTCGATAAGGAAGGTGCATATCTTAAAACGGATAAAGAAAGCGAAGTCGTTCCCACGAGGCCTCGCAGCGTCTATGACGTTACGGGGGCCGGCGATATGGTCCTGGCGACACTTGCGATAACTTTAGCCGCCGGCTGTGATTACAAAACGGCTGTGGAGCTGGCCAACATAACCGGCGGTATTGAGGTGGAAAAATTCGGCGCTGTGACGGTAACCATCGAGGAAATCATAAATGAAATCGTCAGTCAGAATCGGGGCAAAAGCGGCAAGGTGCGTTCGATTGACTCTCTGGCTGAGGAATTTAACTACCATCGCAGGCAAAAAGCGGTCATAGTCTTTACCAACGGCTGTTTCGACGTGGTGCACAGGGGACACATCGAGTTTCTGAAATTCTGCAAATCACAGGGTGATATAGTGGTTGTCGGCTTAAACAGCGACCGCTCGGTAGGGACCATTAAAGGGTCGGGTCGGCCGATTAACAACCAGTACGACAGGGCCGCCGTCCTTGCCGCGATGGAGACGGTCGATTATATCACCGTATTCGACGAGCCGGAGCCGCTTAACCTGATTAAAAAAGTGAAACCCGATGTGTTGGTGAAGGGCGAGGACTGGGAGCATAAGGGTGTTGTCGGACGGGAATTTGTGGAATCTTACGGCGGCAAAGTTGTTCTTGCGCCGCTTGTTGAGGGTAAAAGCTCGACCACGATAATCGAGAAGATAAAGTCACTGGCTGCAACAATCAAAAAGAAAAAGCCGCTGGAAAGAAAATCCCAATGAACGAGGCAATTAAACAACAGATTACCAGAGCGATAGAGACGCACAGGAAGAATGTCAGCGAATTCGAGGCAGACGGTCTTGAGACAATAGCGGTCGCCGCCGAGATGATAACAAGAGCGCTAAGACAGGGCTGCAGGGTCTATACCTGCGGCAACGGCGGCTCGGCAGCTGACGCTCAACATATAGCCGGCGAGCTTGTCGGCAGATTCGAGCGCGAACGAAAGGGGTTGGCAGCGATTGCACTGACGACCGATACATCGGTAATAACATCCGTTTCTAACGACTACGGTTACGAAAATATATTCGTCAGACAGGTGGAAGCATTAGTTGGAGAAGGCGATATCCTCTGGGCAATCTCGACCAGCGGCACATCGGCAAACGTTATTGCCGCAGCCAAGGCGGCGAAGAAAAAAAACGCCAAGGTGCTTGCCTTTACGGGACGAGCGGACAGCAAACTTGAGAAAACAGCTGACATCTGTTTCTGTGTCAACGAGAAGTCAACCGCACGCAGTCAGGAGATTCACCAGCTTGCCTACCATATAATCTGCGACCTTGTAGAACAGGGTTTCGTGAACAGTTAACTCGAAGATAAATCGAAAGCAGGATGTCTAACAAAGCGATATTCTTAGACCGCGACGGCACTATAATTGAAGACCCCGGCTATATCAATCACCCCGACCAGGTAAAGCTGCTGGACGGAGTTGCCGAGGTGCTTACCACTTTTAGCGCTATGGGCTATAAGCTGATTGTTGCCTCGAATCAGTCGGCTGTTGCGCGCGGAATCGTTACCGAGAAGGTTCTCGGTAAGATTCATAATCGATTAAAAGAGCTTTTAGCGAAAAAGGGGGCACACTTAGATGCTATTTACTATTGTCCCTATCATCCTGACGGAGCGGTGATGAAATACCGTAAAGAAAGCGACTGGCGAAAGCCCAATCCCGGGATGCTGCTGGCGGCAGCCGATGAGATGGATATCGAGCTTGTCGGCTCGTGGGTGATTGGCAACAGCGGTCGGGACGTTGATGCGGGTCGGCGGGCCGGCTGTAAGACCATACTGATAGATGACCCTTCGCACTACAAGCAGTCCGAGCAGGGCCGGCTGGAGCCGGACTTTGGGGCTGTAAATATGAAAGAGGCAGTGAATATCATAAAAAAACATCGCCGTTCGGCGAGCAAGGCGGAGATTCAAAATCAGCCGGCTGTCGCAGCCAACCCCCAGCCGAAGTCACAGGCAACCGACACACCGGATAAGCCGGCGTCAGCGCAGCCGCAAACAAACAACGCGGGGCAAAAACTTCAGGGCCAGCGGACCGAACAGCTACTCAACAGTATCCTCAGCCAGCTAAAAGGTATGCAGCGGGCCGATATGTTCGACGAGTTTTCCACGATGAGACTGATAGCGGGCGTGCTGCAGGTTGCCGTGTGGTTCTGCCTGCTGATAACCGTGTGGTTTCTGATGAGCCCGACCAGCCGGCATAATGCGGTCTTAATTTCGCTTGGATTTGCTGCGGTGCTGCAGTTGATGGTGCTGACCTTCTACATAATGCAGGGCCGAAAATAGTGAAGCGGGATACGAGATGCGAGATTTTAGTGTGGCTTCCTTCTCCTATGGGCGATGCTGTTCTCTGCACGCCGGCCTTGCGGGCCATACGCCGGCGTTTCGAATCCTGCCGAATATCGTTCCTTGCCAGGCCCGCTGTCTGCGAAGTTCTGTCGCCCTGTGGCTTTAACGATGTATGGTTGCATCAGCAAGGCAAGAACCCCCTTGCGATTGCAAAAGTACTTAAAAGGCATAAGTTCACGCATGCAATTCTTTTTAAAAATTCCTTTGCATCGGCTCTGGCGGTTCTGCTGGCAGGGATACCGCTTCGGATTGGATACGCCCGCGAGGGACGAGGGATTTTTCTTACCGACAAGCTCTATCCGCCGAGATTGCGCAACGGCAGATTCAAGCCCATTCCGATGATTGATTACTACCTTGCGATTGCCTCGTGGCTTGGCTGTGATACGGATGATAGAACGCTCGAGCTGCTCATCGACCCACACAAGAACAAATCGCTACGGGCCAAACTGCCGGAAGTTGTCGATTGCAAAGGGCCGGTTGTTGTCCTTGTGCCGGGCGGGGCGTTCGGGCCGAGCAAATGCTGGCCTGCTGAGAGGTTTTCAACAATAGCTGACCGGCTGATTTCCGATTACAATGCGACGGTCGTCATCTCGGTGTCTCCACAGCCCGCCGAAAGAAAGATTGCAGAAGAGATTTGCCGCTTGAGCAAACACAAACTTATCAATTTAGCAGAAAGGCCGGTAAACCTCGGTGAATTGAAGGTGCTTTTTTCCATTGCGGAGCTTGTAATGAGCAACGACACCGGGCCGAGGCACATAGCCATAGCACTTGGGCGTAAGGTCGTCAGCTTGTTCGGGCCGAATGACCCTGTATGGACGGATACCGGCTACGAAAATGAAATTCAACTAATCGGAGACGCCGCCTGTGCACCCTGCGGCAGGCCGATATGCAAAAAGAAACAACACCTCTGTATGGAGGCAATCACCGTAGAGATTGTCTGGGAGGCGGCGAAAAAGTTGCTCGAAAACACTCCCAGCCAGCCAACATCCGCAGACAGACAACAATTTGTGGAGACATCAAAATCGTTTTTCGTTGCCCCCGATTGTAAAGAGGCACTTACCAAATTAGGGCTAACATCCATCGATGCCGTTTTCTCTTTTAATGCCGGTGAGGAGTTGGCCAAAGCCAATCTGGCCGGGTATCGCAGCCGTTTGCAATTTGAGACAGAATTGCCGCCGGCCACATTATTTTTGAAGCGTTACGACCGGCCGCCAATCCTTGTTCAAATTAAAAACTGGCTGCAGCATCACAGCCGGAGAAGCTGCGGGTCCTGCGACTTCGAGCCGGCAGAAAAACTCGCTGCAGCAGGTATAAATACGCCGAAGACCGTTGCTTACGGTCAACAATGGGGTTGGCTCTTTGAGAAGAGAAGTTTTATAATTACTGAAGGAATCCCGGACGCCGAATCCATCGAACGAAGACTGCCGGATTGCTTCAACAAGCTGGCTACAGCCGAAAACCTGAAACTGCGAAGAAACTTTATCAGTCAATTGGCCGGCTTTGTGAAGAGATTTCACGAGACAGGTTACCGGCATCGAGACCTTTATTTTTCACACATATTCTACGGCGCTAACGGCGGGTTCTATCTGATAGACCTGGCACGGGCCTTCAAGCCAAAGTTGTTTGTCGAGCGATTCCGGCTAAAGGACATTGCGCAGATTTGTTATTCGGCTCCGGCGAGGTATTTTTCGAGAACAGACCGATTGCGTTTTTACCTTGGCTATAAGGCCAGTGGTAAGCTGACCGCCAAAGATAAGGTGTTTATCAGTAAGGTCATAAAAAAGACAAGGCGAATGGCGCGACACGATATAAAGCACGGTAGAGTTGTTCCCTTTGCGGGTCGGTAGAACCCGGGTTATATCCTGTAATGAAAAATAGAATTGCAATTATAATAGAACGAGCAACGGTTTCTCTGGGTGGCGCCGAGCGCTCGGTTTTTGAGCTGGCAAGGGCGCTTCGGGCAGTCGGCTTCAAGGTTGATATACTCGCCGCAAAGGGCCGAACAAGCACCAAAAACGTCCACGTTCTATGTCAGCAGCAGCCGGGCAAGCGGAGTTGCTACTTTACCTTCGCAAAGGCACTGAAAAAACATCTTGCAGAAAATCACTACGACATAATCCACAGCGTTCTGCCTTTTGATTTTGCCGACGTTTATCAGCCGCGGGGAGGCAGCTTTGCCGAATCGATTTTGCGCAACGCCGCCAGCTACCAGAATAAATTCATAGAATCCTATAAGAGAACGACGGCCTTCGCTAATTTTCGTAGAACGATACTTTTGCGGGCGGAGAGAAATCTGTGCAAAAACCCGGATGGGCCTTTAATCATCGCACTTTCGCATTACGTCGCTGAGCAATTCAAACAACACTACGGTATCGGTACAGCGCGGCTTAGCGTTATACCTAACGGCGTGAGAGTCAATAAACGAATCGACACGGCCAGGGCCGATAAGTTGCGGACTCAAATACTGGCTCAATTGGGGCTTAAAGAGGCGGACGAGCCGGTCTTTTTCCTGTTCGTGGCAAACAATTTCAGATTAAAAGGGCTAAGCCCTTTGATAAAAGCGATGGCCGCTGCGGCACAGAGCGAGGGTGCCGGACGTGCCAGCTTTTTGATTGTCGCCGGGGCCGGCAGGATACACAAATACCGGCGATTCGCAAAGAAACTGAATGTCCACAAGAAAACCATTTTCTTAGGACCTATCAGCCGTATTCAAACCGCCCTGTCAATAATCGATGTTGCCATCCTGCCTACTTTTTATGACCCGTCGAGCAGATATATCCTTGAGGCGTTGGCAGCCAATAAACCGGTGATAACCACGAAATTTAACGGCGCAACCGACCTGTTTGTCGATAATCGGCACGGCAAAATAATAGATACGCCGGTAAACACCCCCGCACTGGCAGAGGCCATCGGATACTTCACAAATGCAGAGAATATCCAAAAGGCATCGGAGGCAATCGCTGCGGATAATATAAAAGGAAAAATTTCCATCACCAGAGTTGCCGACGAGCTGCGGTCTGTTTACGAATCGGTACTCAAAGGACGGAGATGATAATGAGATTTGTGATTTTGATTATTGGCGCATATCTGCTGGGGTCAATCCCTTTTGGACTGCTCATTGCCAGAGCCCACGGCAAGGACCTGCGCAGCATCGGTTCAGGCAATATCGGTGCGACCAATGTCTCCCGCGCACTGGGCAGGAGATGGGCGGGGTTTTGCTTCTTGCTGGATGTGCTTAAAGGGCTGGTGCCGATGCTGGCTGCCGGTAAAATTATATCCTCGCCGCCAATCGCTGTTGAGCTTATCTTTGTGCTTGCTGTCGGATGCGCAGCGGTATTGGGTCATATCTTCCCGATATATGTTAAATTCAAAGGCGGCAAAGGCGTAGCAACCAGTTTCGGCGTAGCGCTGGGGCTGTGGCCTTATTATACAATTTGTGCTGCGCTTAGCTTCGGAATATGGGCGGTTGTTGTTCTGGCGTGGCGATATGTATCGCTGGCTTCAATCGCCGCATCCATTGGTTTTCCTATTTTTTTGGTGGTGGCGATGATCCTGATGCCCGGCTGGGACTTCGGTAATCTGTGGCCGTTGTTTATCGCTGCAACTGCAATACCGTTAATGGTGATTGTGCGTCACAGGCAAAATATAAAACGGCTGATTACGGGAACGGAAAGCAAAGTCTCAAAAGACAAGGCCAACGCCTCTCACGCCGGATAACGCGGGCACGTAAAAGCAGTGCATCCCCTCTCCGAACTCTCCTCGGCGAGCCAGCCGACCAATCACTTTGCGACCGGTACGCTGGCAACAACAGAACCCAAACATCTCCTTATTCCCCTGCCGGAGAATATCTACATCACAACGGTGGCATAAAGCTTATAATTATCAAGTGTTTTATCCCTTAAATCAGAGGAAAAAGTAAGTAGGATATTCCTAAATATGGGGTTCGAAAAACCTATTTTTGGAGGTTGCCAAAGCGGAAAGCCGATTCACAACGCCAATGGACTGGTGCGCTGTAATCGAGAAAACTTATGGTTCGAGAGAGGTCAGCCCTTCGCGGACGGCATATTTTGTCAGCTCGGCTACGCTGTGGATGTCCAGCTTTTCCATTATCTGACGACGGTTCGCCTCAATGGTCTTGGTACTGACGTGCAGCGCCAAAGCTATCTGCTTGGTGGACCTGCCCTCGGCCAAAAGTTGAAGCACCTCGCGCTCTCTTTCCGTTAAAACAGAAGAGATTGAGTCCTCGTCGTCGGGCATAATATTTACGTAATCATCTATGACAATACTGGTTATTCGCGGGCTAAGATAAATGCTATCAGTGGTTACAGTGCGTATGGCCCGGACGAGCTCGTCGAACAAACATTCCTTCAATATGTAACCTGATGCCCCGGCCTTTAGCATATCAGCAACAAACCGGCGGTTGGAATGTATCGACAGGGCAATTACCTTGACCTTAGGGAACCGGTCTACAATCTGGCGAGTGGCATCGACCCCATTGAGATTTGGCATAGTTACATCCATAATGACTATGTCCGGTAACAGCTCTTGCACAAGGTCAAGGGCCCTTCGGCCATCTTCGGCCTCGGCGACTACTTCCATATCAGGTTGTTTCTCAAGCAGGGAATGCAGACCCTGCCGTATAATTCCGTGGTCATCAGCTAATAAGATTCTTACGCTCATTCTCGTGCCTCACTTTTAATCTTTTCCTGTTTAAGCGGTGCCATAATCGTAATCTTCGTTCCACAGCCGGGCGCAGACTCAATCTGCAGATGTCCTCCTACCTGCTCTAACCGCTCTCGAATACTGAAAAGCCCAAATCCGCCTGTTCGAGCAGCTAACGATGCGACCTCGGCAGGATTGAATCCTACTCCATCATCTTCGACACTAACGCAGACCTCGTTGTTAACCTTCCGGACAGAAACCTTTACCTTATGGGCGCGTGCATGCTTAACAACATTGATAAGCAGCTCCCGAACATTCCGGAACAAAAGTGCACAGATATCGTCGTCCAGAGGTTTGGGCTGTCCATCGCTCCTAAATTCTGTTGCAATACCGTGCTTTTGCCGGATTTGCTCGGCGAGCCACTCGGCCACAGCGGCCTCAAAGCCCAGCTCATAAAGTATAGGAGAGCTAAGGTCAGAGGTCAATGACCTTGTGTCTTGAATAGTCTGGTCGAGCGAATCGCAGACCTCGCTGATGGCCTTGGCAAGCTCTCCTGAAGCAGATTCGCACAATGTTTCCAACTTGACCTTGGAGATAACCAGGAACTGACTGATTCGGTCGTGCAACTCGGTGGCGATACGTCGCCTTTCCCGCTCCTCGGTCAATGACAATTCCGAGGCCAGAGACTTAAGCTGCCTCTGGTAGTCACGAAGCTTTTCCTCCGCCCGCTTGCGCTCGGTGATGTCGCGGTCGATGCCCCGGTAGCCACAAAGCTGACCGTTACTGTCGAAGACCGGCATACCATTGGTTTCCAGAATGACCAACCGACCTTCCTTGTCTAAGTTCTTATTCTCCAATCTTATGATAGGTTTTTGGGACTCCACGTACGCCTGGAACTCAGCAGCGACACGTTTTGCCTCTTCCGGGGGCATCAAATCGAACGGCGTCTTTCCGACGATTTCCTCCGGCTCGTATCCCAGCAGCTCTTTGACTCTCGGACTGACATAGGTGTACACACCATTGATGTCCACTTCCCAGATCCAGTCACTTGTGCCTTCCGTCAAAGCTCGGAAGCGCTCCTCGTTCTCCCGCAGCTTCTCCTCTACCTGTTTGCGTTCGGTAATATCTACCCCTGAAGCAAGAAGACTGACAATATTACCGTCTTCACCCGTAAGGACCGCATTATGCCAGGCAATAATCCTTTCCTGTTTGCTTTTGGTTAAGACCGGCCTCTCATTGTGTTTGACCAGTTCTTTTTCTCCCGCCATAAACTGCTGGAATGATGCTCTCATCTGTTCACGGACGCCTTCGGGGGTGAAATTATCAAACCACTTTTGGCCCAAAATCTCTTCTTCGCTGTATCCCAGAATCTCACAGCCCTTTTTGTTGATAAGCGTAACCTTCTGGTCGGGTTCGATGACAACCATTATGGTTGCGGCAACATCGAGGTATTTCTGTGCCTTTTCTCTCTCTTCTCTTAGCTTCTTTTCTGCCGCCATCCGGCGGAGGATGTTGGCCGAGAGAATTATGACCATTACCGTAAGGGCGGCAATAGTAGCGGTTACCGCCCATATTTGGCTTTTGTAGAGGTAATAGAACGACTTCGGCTCATTAATGACAATGCTTCCTTCTGGCAGGTCTGCGGTGGAAACTCCGAAGCGTTTCATCTGAATATAGTCAAACATGTACCTGGTGGGTCCTTCCCATAGGATCGGGATGTTCCGCACGCTGTCTCCATCCAATATGCGCATCACCATTTTAGCGGCTGCCTGGCCTTGGTGAAAACCGCTGTTAATCTTCCCCCCTATTACGAGATTATAGCCAAACCATCGCTCCGTGAGGACGTATATGGGGGCGGTGCACCGCTGGCGCAACATCTCCAGCTCGTCCTCCGAGAAATAGAGGTCCGCCCTTACATTCCTGAAAGTGTCAGCAAAGTACACTATAGACTCATCATCCAGCCGCCCGATTTCCTCCAGAAGCCCACCAAAGGTGGGTTCCGTAAGCAAAAGACCGACTAACTCGACCCGCCCGCTGAACTTCTGGACAAGCCCCTTCGAGAGAGCAGGCCAATACCTCTGGTCACTCATACCATCATGTACGATGATTACCCGCTTGGCCGAGGGATGGAGCTTAAGGGCGATTTTGATCGAGGATTCATGGTCAAGCGACTCAATAACGCCGGTCACAGAGTCCTGGTCATGAAGCAGGGAGTCAATGTCGAACTCACGTGGTTGGCTTTCGAGCATGGAGCCGTGGTAACGATCGACCCCGCAGAAGACAATGGAGACGTTCGGATAGAGTTCGTCCCGGTATCGCAGCAGAAAGAGAAGCGCATAGTTGTCGGAAGCGAGAACAACGTCGTACTGCTTACGGCGAGCTTTGTTCTTATAGAGAGCATAAAGATTCTCGTAGTGTTTTTCGTCACGGAAGTACTTCGTGTCCATATATTCGATATCTATCTCGACTTTCCCCTCGTACTGCTGCAGTGTGGATTCAACACCGTTTACAACCGTCTCTGTCCATTCGTAGGTTGGGTGATAGGAATTCAGGATGAGGACTCTGCGTATATGGCTCGCCTGAGCTCCGTCGGTTAGACAGGTAAACAGCCCGAAAATCGCCAGAAAGATGACCGCTTTGTCTTTGGTTTTCATAGCCGCCTCTTACCGGCCAACTAATCACTCCGCTATTCTTACTGATGTGCTGCTTTGGTCTTTCTCGTCTTTAAGCGGTGCTGTAATCGTAACCTTCGTTCCGTGACCGCGTTTAGATTCAACCTCCAGATGGCCTCCTAACCGCTCCAGCCGCTCTCGAATACTGAAAAGCCCGAATCCGCCTGTCTTGGTCGCTATTGACGAAACCTCGGCAATATCAAAGCCCACTCCGTCATCCGCAACACTGACATATATGTTACTGCCGACCTTCCGAACAGTAACCTTCACCTTATGCGCGTGGGCATGTTTAACAACATTGATAAGCAGCTCACGCACATCGCGGAACAAAAGGACGCGAATATCCTCATCGAGGGGCTTATGCTGTCCGTCGTCTTCAAATTCAGTTGCAATACCATACTTTTGCTGGATTTGTTCGACCAGCCATTCGGCCACCGCCGCCTCAAAACCCAGTTCATAGAGTATGGGAGAGCTAAGGTCAAATGTCAACAACCTTGTATTTTCAATGGTCTGGTCGAGCGAATCGCAGACCTCGGCCAAGACGTTGGCAAGGTCTTCGGAAAACGCAAATCATTTTCTCCCGCCATAAACTGCCGGTTGTTTGCCTCAAGTTGCTGATTGGCGGCTCTGAACTGCTGCTGGCTGGCGCGTAACTGCTGATTGGTCGCTTTTAACTGCTCGTTGACGGTCTTGAGCTGAAGCTCGGCGGCACTTGACTCACAGTTATCGGGAGAGTTATTTGTTCGCTCGTCCATTTTTCCACCTCCTAACAAACGGTGATGACAGTTATCCTACTTTGTGGTTTTCTCTGCCCTCCACAACTGCATTTCACTGCCGTTGCCTTCGGCATAGAACACAACTCCACTATCGATGTCGAGAGAGACGCCTCTCCTGCTCGTTCCGCCAACGGCTCTGGCCTTTATCTTAAGCCGTCTTGCCGTCAGCAGCTCCATTACCGACTCGATGTTTTCCTTGCAAATGGTGTCATCTTTTCTATTTAATATGTTTCCTCCGCCAACTATTACCACTTCGATATCGTCATTTCTTGAACCCAGCCGGGTCATCCGACCGACCATAGCGTCGATGGCATTGGCGGCATATTTCGTTTTTTCGCTGGGCTGCTTGTCGGCGGGGGCGCTGCCGGGCAGCATAATGTGCGCCATTGCGCCGATACCTTTTGCGGCATCATAAGCAACAATTGCGATGCAGGAACCTATTGCTTTGGATTGTAGTATTACCCCTGCCCCGCCCGCCTCGACTTCGCCTATCTGCACATCGATGATTTTCTTCATTTCTGGCTTCTCAATCTGGCCGGCAGTGTCAAATGGGGCACTCAACTGCGAGTCCCGTCATAACGCTATCTACTATCTTTGCGAAGATGCAGAGATAAGCCAGCGAGGCCGTTCCTGCCCGGCACGGTCCGCCAATTGCTTTCAGGATGGCCTCGGGGACATCATATATCGACCGCTCACTCCGTACCCATAATTACGATGGGTTCGACCTGCACGTCTTTCGAGTTTTGTCCTACTGCAGGCAGTCTGATAATATACTTTAATTTTAGTAAACTCTACTCGAAAAGTCAACTTAATTTCTTGGCAAGTATTTCAGAAACGACCTTCGGATTTGCCCCGCCTTTTGTTTTTTGCATAACCTTCCCGAGCAGAAACCCTCGGGCCTTTTCGCTTTTTTTGCCGTCGGCGGTGACATCTTCAACCGCCTTGGGATTTTCGGCAAGCACCTGCTCAACTATTGCCTCAAGTTCACCTGCATCGCTTTTCTGAAGCAGGTTAAGCCGTTCCGCTATAACGCGCGGTTTTTCGCCAGCTTCTGTCATTTTTTCAAATATAGAAGTAGCGGCAGTAGCGCTAACGTCGCCGGCCTCAACCATTTTAGCCAACTCAGCAAGATTCTGGGACTTTATACCGAGTTCTGCCACACTGCAGCCCTTTTCATTCGCCATTTTCAGGCCGACCTGTGTGAGTAAATTACAGAGCCGTTTGGGCTCGCCGCCGGCTTTAACCGCATCCTCAAAATACTCCGCTGTTGAGCGCTCTGCCGTCAAAACACCCGCATCATAATCGCTCAACCCATATCGATTAACGAAACGCACTTGCCTTTTCAAAGGCAATTCACACAATCGAGACTTGATACCCTCCAGCCATTCGCCTTTCAATTCAACCGGCACAAGGTCCGGCTCGGGAAAGTACCTGTAATCGTGTGCCTCTTCCTTCTCTCTCTGCAGCACCGTCACCTGCCTGCCATCATCCCAGCCGCGGGTGCTTTTGTTGCCCATTTCCATTACCCTGCCGGTTTCCAGGAACTCATCAAGCTGTCTTCGCCGCTCGAATTCAATACTTCTCTCCAGCGCCTGGAAGCTGTTCAGGTTTTTGACCTCGGCGATGGGCGTTTTGTATTCGGTGCGGTCCCTGGTGACAATTAAATTGATATTTGGCTCGAAACGCATATGACCTTTTTGCATATCGGCCTCGGAGACGCCGAGGTATCTGACTATTCTCTGCAATTCCACGGCCAGGGTGCGCACCTCGGCGGCGCTGTTCATATCCGGCTCGGTAACAATCTCCAGCAGCGGCGTGCCGGCCCTGTTCAAATCGACAAAAGAGAAATCCCCCGCTGTGTGCAGATTTTTGCCGGCATCTTCTTCCAGATGCACCCTTCTTATCCTGACTTTTTTTGTTTCGCCGGATTCACCCTCGCCCGTCCCTGACGGGCGGGGTTCAAGCGGTATCTCGATGAAGCCGTTACCGCCGAGCGGCAAATCATACTGGCTTATCTGATAATTTTTCGGCAAATCAGGATAATAATAGCTCTTTCTGTCCCACTTTATGAACCCGGGCACCCGGCAATCAAGGGCCAGAGCAACCATAACGGCGTATTCAAACGCCTGCTTATTCATCACCGGCAGAACACCGGGCATACCGAGACACACCGGGCAGACCCTGCTGTTGGCCTGTTCGCCAAAGCCAAGCGCACAGCCGCAGAACATCTTTGTCTTCGTACAGAGCTGTACGTGAATCTCCAATCCAACCAGAATTTTATAGTCTATATTTGTGGTGCGCATCAGAAAAAATCAAACATTAAAAATCAAATATCAAAATGACATATCAAAGTGCAAAATCATTTCCTGCCTTTCAGCGTAAGAATGTTCGACGCAAAGATATTTGCAATCTCGTTAAGCTCATTTAAAAACCAGACAACTTCCTGCGGTTTTATGCGCCCGCTGTCACGAAGCAAAGCAAGCCATAATTTACTTTCATTGGCCGATTTAAGGGAAGTATTGAAAAAATTGGTAAAATCTTTTTTGCTGCTTGCTGCCTGCCCCTCAATATAGTTGCCGATGATGCTTGTGCCACTGCGGAGTAACTGGTCCCCGATTCTTCTTGAAACATTATCATCCGGCAGCCTATCCAGAAACTTTATCAGTTTTAATGTAAAATCATAAAGCCGTTTCTTAAACTCACTCTTAAAATCTACCCTGCCTTTCTGCATCTCAATCCACTTTCAAACACTATTTTGAGACCGCAACCCAAGCTGCCAAAGCACTCAAAATTGCTGCTATTGCCACCGCTATCGCTATTTTATAATTTGTTTCCGTTCACAGTATTTTAGATAATTGAAGTAAAAGTTTGTTTTTGTC
>CAYONQ010000025.1:0-30232 GCA_964405375.1 uncultured Pirellulales bacterium | reverse complement strand
ATTTCAGGAGAAGAAACAGCCACTAAGGCACAAAGACACAAAAGAAATTAGACACGCCCCGTTAGAAGTAAGACGTCAATTTCTAACGGGGCACGGATTAACACGGCATTTTGTTTTTGCCACCGAGGGCACAGAGAGCACGGAGTGTGACAGGTTGTCTTTGCGTTTCCGGCGCAGGGCTTTCTCGACACGAGTGTCTGCGACGCCCTTCGGCCTTATCCGCTGAATCCCTTATGACGGGATTCTTCTTTGAAGCCAACCTGTCGCCGGAAGGAAAATTCTTTGGTGTTCCGCCACATGGATGGCGGACAAGTTTCGGCAAGTTTCGCTTTCAAAGTGAGCTTTTGTCACGGAGCATTGCTTTCGTCCACAGGGTCATTTTACAATGCCCCATTTGTGAAGCCGGCTTTTGTAATTGGTTATTTGAAAAAGCAGACTGGATACCCGCTCCCCGATCGGAGTCGAGGACATGCTTCGCGGGTACAGGGTTTTGAGTTGAGGGTTGGGAGTTTGGGGATAGTTCGCCGAAGGCGGAGCTTCGATATTTGGTTGAAAGAATTTGCGGGGGTTGCGAAGTGCTGCCGGAGGCCACCCCAGTTAGATAGCCAAAGACGGGCATCTCACGGGGCAGGCAATGAGGAAACATCCGGTATTACGCAGTCCCGTAAGGGACGAAGTAAACCCTGTTAGAAAGTTTTACTTCTAACAGGGTAAAAAATAGTATCCCCACCAAAAGAATGGCGGGTAAACTCACACCGCAGGCAGCACAGGTTTCGTATATCGTATGTCGGACAGAAGGCAGGTGAAATCCTAAATTCTAAATCCGAATATCTATCCGCCGCCGCCAAGGCTATAGCGGACGAGAATTCTAAACCCATCCTTCGCCCTGCGGGCTACTTGGCAGCAAGCTACGGAGGGCAGGCAAATTCGAATTATCAAAATTAGAATGTTCAAAATGGTCGGCCATATAGATTTTACCCTGAATCCTGACTGCTGATTTCTGAGGCCTGCTTTTGTGGTGATACTTTATTTGCAGCAGAGTAGATTATTGCCTTTTAAGGCAAAATACGATAGCATTGAGGGGGTTAAAAAACTGAAAAAACTGGATATTTTGAGCGGCGGTTGGCGGTGAGGAATTGAAAAGGGGAAATTATGAAAAAGATATTCATTTGTTTGGGGTTATTGTTTTCTTCGGGTTGTGGCCCATCATTTCATGTCAATATTGATTCAATTTCTTCGGGAAAGTTAGTAGGCGATTCAAAATGCATTATATTACCAGCAGACCCGAATGCTATGGCCGAGCAGCTTCAACACAAGGAGTATAGCAAGTATATAAAACGTGCGCTTGAGAAAAAGGGATATAGAGTAACGGATAAGATAGAAGAAGCTAAGGTAGTAGTGTTTTTGAGATATGGGATAAGCGAACCACACGAAGGCTTGTATAGTTATAGTACACCTGTTTGGGGGCAAACCGGGGCTTCTTCGTCGTACACTACAGGTACAATCCACAGTTACGGAGGCGGTGTGGCTTCGTATTCTGGTACTACAACACATATGCCTGAGTATGGAATAACGGGTTATCAAACCAATATCGGAACACAAATAACTTATACCCGGTTTATACAACTTAGCGCGTATGATTTAGAGGAACATAGAAATACGAACGAAGAAGTACAGCTTTGGGGAACTACTGCTGTAAGTACCGGCTCTTCAGGAGACTTAAGATTAGTGTTCCCTGTCATGGTTGCTGCACTTGCGGAATATATCGGGGAGGACACTGGCAAACAAATCAAAATAGTCTTATGCGAAAATGATAAGAGTGTTCAAGAAATTAAAGGTGTGTTAGAAAAGTAAAAGAGTAAAAAACTTAGCGGCGGTTGGCTGTGAGGAATTGAGTGTTTTGGTCAGCTGGAAAATTGAAAACCACATCTAATTGCGAACTAACCCTCCCAAAAAACGAAAAATCCAAAAAAAATTTCACCCCAAAATTGCTCTTTTGGGTGAATTAATAGGGTTTGTGGTAGGGTTTCTAAGATTATTGCATTTTTTTCAAAAAAACGCTTGTTTTATATACCGAATATAGTATACTTCCGACAAACGGTAGGTGAAGTTAAAGGAGGTGAATATGGATACAAGTTTTGCTCACAAGATACGTGAGTTGAGAAATAAGAAAGGCTGGTCAGTTCGTGACTTGGCAACAGAGCTTAGCACGACGGCTGGTTATGTATCAAAAATTGAAGCACGGGGTGAAATACCCAGTCCGGAAATGATAATTAAGTTGGCAGAACTGTTAGGCACAAAACCTGGAGAGCTAATAGAAATTGCAAAGGCTGAAAAAGCAAGAGAGGTCAGTCAAGCAGTACAGCAAAAATATGATGATGGTCTTACTTTGTACCGAAGGAGCAAGAAAAGATAAAGGAATGATATGTATCAATTACCACAACCAAAAGCAATGTCTCAAAAGCAAATTGTTGCCCAAGCAGATAATCTTTGGAAGGAATATATAAAAGAAGTCGGCTGGAGGTATGTTATAGAAAATGGAATCAAATTTGATGATGTTCATGAAGCGTTATTATACCCTAAGTATGAAATCATATTAGATAAAAATGAATATCTCGGAGAGGATGATTGTGGCGAACTTATATTAGGGCAGTTTTTGCCCAGAGAAAAAACGGCTCTAATTAACAAACAGCTTTTGGAAAATAACGACCCTCGAACAGTTTTTACTGAATGGCATGAAGTTTGTGGACACGGTATATTACATGGGGAATTACTTCGTAAAAACTCTCACAAATTAACAAGAATAAATTCGACACAAAAGGACATAGATACTTTCCTTAAGCATTTTGAAAACAGATTTGAATGGCAGGCAAATGTATTTGCTGCAAATATTGGCGCGCCGAGAGTATTTGTTGCCTGTATGTATATCAAGCTATTTAGTATGAGACACAGATTTCTTTATAGAGGTGCAGGTAATTACACTTTAAGTTTTTGTGGTCGTGATTTTAGATTTTACATAGGGTCACTTAACGAACTTTGCTGGCAAATAGGAAGGCTTATGAAACACCGCTTTGGAGGACTTTCTGCTGAATGTCTGTCATATCAAGTTCTTGATGCAGTTATTGATTCTGATATCGAAAGAGCGCCAAATCAATGTGATTTTGCACACCAATTAGGGAATGTAATTGAGAGTATGAATATCTTATAAAATTTTTTCAATGCAATGTATCCCAAAAATAGTAAATACAGTATACAAGGAGTTTTGGCAATGCCTAATAATGGAGTAACTAAAGAAAAATTACTTACCGCCAAAGCGGTAGGTGAAATGTTGTCCTTGTCCAAAAGACAGGTCTTTCGCTTGAACAGTTGTGGCAAAATTCCAGCACCTATCCGCATTGGTGGGGCCGTCAGGTGGTCTGAAAGTACTATCGCAGATTGGCTGGCTGCCGGTGCACCGGACAGAAAGACCTTTGAACGTATTCAAAAGGCAGGTAAGAGGCCAAGGCGAAAAATCAAACGGCAGACGAGCGAAGACCTGAAAGAGCAGCTCGGTGAGCTACTGCTGTATCTGCAATCGCCTTTAACCGAATATGAACGAAAAAGGTGCTGGCGTACATTTGAACTGAAACTGCGAGAGTATCTTTCCATCAAACGCCCGCATCAGTAGTATCAGTGAGGAAGGAGGAGGAAAATCAGCAATTTGTTATTTTCGATTGACGATTTAGGCTTGAGGACAGCGAATAGCGTTTAGTGGATAGCGTATAGATTCCTGCTTTCGCAGGGGTGACAATCTTTTGCGGGAATGAAACCGATGAGATGCCCCGATGAAGTAGCAAAAGCACTTCACGGGGTAAACTTTCGCATCTCATCCCCGTGAGATAGCCAACGACGGGCATCTCACGGGACAAGCAGGGCAAGTCTCATGGGACAGGCGGGGTAAACTATCGCATTTCATCCCCGATGGGATAGCAAACGGCGCATCCCACAGGGCAAGCACATCTCACGGGGCAGGCGGGGCAGGTTGGGGCAAAATGGGGTGGCGTAGTGAATAGGGCGAATGGTAGAATAAGTTTATGAGTAAGTTTTATTATGTGTATGTTCTGCAATCGGAGAAAGACCATAAATTTTATGTTGGTTGTGCGAGCGATATCAAAAAAAGATTAGAGGAACATAACAGCGGCAAAGTTTCGACAACAAGGAACCGGCGGCCATTGAAACTGATTTACTGGGAAGGATGCCTAAATCAACAAGATGCAGCCAATCGAGAAAGATATCTGAAGACAACGTGGGGCAAAAGATATATTAAAAAGAGGATACAAGAATATTTTGCCAAGTGATATAGCCAGGGCAGGTTCGCGATTCGTGGTTGAGGATGGTGCGTTGGGTATAACGTCGCCGATCCCCGTTAGAAGTTGACGGCTTACTTCTAACAACGGGGTAAACCGGCGACGGCTAAACGCAGTGGGGGATTATTGCTTTCTTAGCCAAGTGACGAATTTTGCCAGGCCGGTGTGGATGGGGGTTGAAGGGTTGTAGCTGAGGTCGCGGGAGGCCTTTGTTATGTCGGCATAGGTTTGTTCGACGTCGCCCGGCTGGGGCGGTAGAAACTCTTTGACGGCCTTTTTGCCGAGGGCCTTCTCAAGCTCAGTAATTAAATCGTTGACTGAAATGGGGCTGGATTCGCCGAGATTATAGGTCGTGAAGCGTGAAGCGTGAATCGTGGAGCGTGGGGCGTTGCTCGTGAGATGGTTGATTGCGGCGGTTGTGCCGTTGATTATGTCGTCGATGTAAGTGAAGTCACGCATCATCGAGCCGTCGCCATAGACGGGGATGGGTTTGTCCTGTTCGATTAGTTTTGCGAATTTGTGGATTGCAAGGTCGGGCCTCTGTCGTGGGCCGTAAACGGTGAAGTAGCGTAAGCAGGTTATAGAAATATCGTAAAGGTGCGAGTAGGTGTGGCAGAGCAGCTCTGCGGCCTTTTTGGTTGCGGCGTAAGGTGAGATGGGGAAATCGACGCTGTCGTCTTCGGAGAAGGGGACTTTTTTATTGTTGCCGTAGACGCTTGAGCTTGAGCCGAAGATGAATTTTTTGACGTTGTGGTTTTTTGCGGCCTCGAGCAGGAGCATAGTACCGTTTATATTGACGTCGGCGTAAAGAGTGGGGTTGGCGATTGAGGGGCGAACGCCTGCCCTTGCGGCGAGGTGAATAATGACGTCGATGCCGCTGCCGATTGCCCTGTCGCAAGCGGCGTTGTCGCGGATGTCGGCCTCGATGAGCCGGAAGTTTTTATTCTCGAGGCAATCAGCGATGTTGCGGCGTTTAATCTGCGGGTCGTAAAAGTGGTCGAAATTGTCCAGCCCAATTACCTGCCAGCGGTCTGCGAGGAGTTGTTCGGTGAGATGTGAGCCGATAAAGCCGGCGGCGCCAGTTATCAATGCTTTCATTAGGGCATACCTTATGCGGAAATGATAATGATTGCCCCGATTGCCAGGGCGATTAAGGCGATAACCCGAAGGAGCAGAAGGCCTTGTTTCTGGTACCATTCGAGTATTCGTCTAATTTTTTCCGGGCCGAGTATAAATATCAAGAGGCCGCCTAACAAAAAGAGAATTCCGAAGGCGAATATGGCCCAGGGGTATTTGCACTCTCGTGCGGCGGCTAAAAAGACGACCGCCAGGGCAAATCTTAACAGGGCGGCGAAATATATTCTTTTGCCCTGCTTGAAGAATTCCATCAGCCATTTCATAACATCGGGCCTTAGCAGATAGACAATTCCTGCGAGAGCAATAACTATGCCTATAATTTTAATAACAGTGTCCATAGTTTTGTCCCTTACTTTCGTTGGGTTTTGTTTTGTGGTTTATCGGCATTTTCCCGTAAGACAGGGGCTCTGCCGATACTGTGATATTCAATTCCCGCTTTTTTGACCGTATCGGGGTCGTAGAGATTTCTGCCGTCGAAGATGATGGGGTTTTTAAGTTTTTTTGCGATGGTTTCGAAATTGGGGTTTCTGAATTCCTGCCAGTCGGTGAAGATGACCAGTGCATCGGCGTTATCAAGTGTGTCATAACCGTTTTGGAGGGTCTCGATTCTGCCATTTAGGGCGGCGAGAGCGGCGGGGCCTGCTTCGGGGTCATAGGCCCTTATCTTCATCCCACAGTCGAGGAACTTAGTTATGCAATAGATTGCGGGTGATTCTCTGACGTCGTCGGTTTTTGCCTTAAATGCCAGTCCCCAGACGGCCAGTGTGGTTTTGTCTTCCCGGTGGGCGAAGTAATCGGTGATACGTTTTGCGAACCTGTCCTGCTGATTTATATTTACCTGCTGGACGGACCTGGCTATTGTCATTTCTTGGCCGAGCCGGGCGCCGGTATGAATCAGTGAGCGGATGTCCTTCGGGAAGCAGCTTCCGCCGAAGCCGACGCCGGGGAACAAGAAGGAGCGTCCGATTCGCGAGTCGCTGCCGAGGCCCTGTCTTACGTGCTCGATGTCTGCACCGAGCTTTTCGCAGAGTGCTGAGATTTCGTTCATAAAGGAGATTCTCGTTGCGAGCATTGTGTTGGCGGCGTACTTTGTCATTTCAGCGGAGGCGGGGTCCATAAACAGTATTCGATTGCCCCTTCGCATAAAGGGTCTGTATAACTGAGCCATTTTGTTTCTGACGGCGGGGTTGTTTGTGCCGATGATTATCCTGTCGGGACTTATAAAGTCCTCGACGGCGGCGCCTTCCTTTAAAAATTCCGGATTGCTGACATAATCGAAGGCCGTTTCGGTTTTGGATTTTATAATGTCCGTTACCTTTTTGTGTGTGCCTACGGGGACGGTGCTTTTTGTTGCAATGATTCGGTAGTCGGTGAGGTTTTCGGCGATTTGCTCGGCAACGGAGAGAACCGCTGATATATCGGCTGAGCCGTCGGGTGCGGTGGGGGTGCCGACGGCAAGAAAGATAATAAGCGAGTTGTCTATACCCTCTTTCAGGTCCGTTGTGAAGCGCAGGCGGCCGAGCTTTTCGTTGTGTTTGACTATTTCGGTCAGGCGTGGCTCGTAGATAGGTATTACACCGTTTTTCAGGCCTGCAATTTTCTCTTTGTCATTATCGACGCACACGACGTCGTTGCCGGCTTCCGCCAGGCAGGCCGCCGTAACCAGTCCGACATAGCCAACGCCAACCACACAAATCTTCATATTACCGGCTCCTGTTGTTCGGTATCCAATGTTTTAGTTTATTTGATTTTCTTTTGTTACAAGAGCGGGTTCCCATTTTGCCACTTGTCACAAGATAGCTTGTCGATAGAATATAAATAAATCATAACCGCAGTCAATCAATAGTTTCTATCATATCAATATCTATTTCGACGCTTGCGGCCTGGCCGAGCATATCTATCTGTAAAATCAAACGGGCGGAGCGTCTTGTTTTGAGGACAATTCCCTGCAGGCCAGCCAGCGACCCTGCGGTAACTCGACATCGCTGCCCTGCCTTGATGTATGTGTGTGGCACGAGAGGGGCGCCGGTTTGAAGGGCCTGTTCGATTTGCGAAAGCTCGGCGAGTAATTTCCGCTGGTCTTTGACCTCGATGACGTTCGCTACACGATTGGTTCGCAGCAGCTCCAGCCGTTCGTTTTCGTTGCCGCAGAAGAACAGGTAGCCGCTGAACAAGGGCAGAAGCGAGCGGAGTGTTCTGCCTCTTCGGCGGTGGACCTTCCAGCTCATAGGAAGAAAGTAGCTGATGTTTTTTCGAATGAGGTCTTGTGCGAGGGCCTTTTCGTTTCTGCTTTTGGTGTGAGCGACCCACCACAGTCCGATAAACTCGCCGATGGATTTTTCTTCGGGCCAGGTTATAGGCGGGTTTTCGCTTTGTTTAAGCAATTCTGTCTTCCCTGATTTATTTTTGTTCCGGTGCGCTTACGCTATTGCGTTGTTAGTTTAGATATATATAGTCAAAAAGTCAAAAGAATTGACCGATGTGCGGCAGATTATTTTCGATTGACGGCAGGCGGTCGGCTGTTTATCATCTTCGTTATTGAAAATTGATTGGCGGTGGAAAATTGAAAACCGGCGATAGAAAAATGCTGAACGTTTTATTTACCTGTATTGGCAGGCGGGTGTCGCTGCTGGGTAGTTTTCGCAGGGCGGCGAGGCAGCTAAAGGTGCCCGCACGGTTCTTGGGGACAGATGCAAGTGAGCTGAGTGCCGCCTTGCAATTATGCGATAAAAAGCTGCTTGTTAAGCCAATCAGCGACCCGGGCTACATTCCGCAGTTGCTTGAAATCGTGAAGAAAAATAAGATTGTGCTACTTATTCCCACTATAGACACGGATTTGGCGATTCTTGCCAAGAATAAAACGAGATTTGCCAAGCTGGGCTGCCGGGTACTTATATCTGAGCCGGAGGTCGTACGTACCTGCCAAGACAAAAGGGAAACGTATCGTTTCCTGAGGAGTAACGGTTTCGATGCACCTGCAACTATGGGTGTTCGGACGGCTTTGGCGAAAAGAGCCCTTAAATGGCCGGTATTGGCCAAGCCGTGGGACGGCGCGGCAGGCAAAGGGGTTACGGTAGTTAATAACCGGAAAGAGTTAGTCGTCTTTAGCAAGCGGATACCGAATTGTATTGTGCAGGAATTTATCGAGGGCGTCGAATATACCTGCGACGTATATGTTGACTTTGGTATGAAGGTGCGCTGTGTCGTTCCGAGAAGGCGTATTGAGGTTAGGGCAGGCGAGGTGAGCAAGGGGCGGGTGGTTAAGAATAGAAAGATTATGGCCAAAGCAGCGGAATTAGTTGAGGCACTCGGGGCTGGTTGCGGTGTTATAACGGTGCAGTTGATTCTGACGGCTCAGGGGCAAATCAGATTTGTCGAGGTCAACCCGCGGTTTGGAGGCGGGGCGCCGCTGGCGATTAAAGCGGGCGCTAGCTTTCCGAAATGGATACTGCAGGAATTAGTTGGTCAAAGGCCGCGTATTAAATTCGACGGCTTTAAGGACGGCTTGACTATGCTTCGTTACGATGACGAGGTGTGGTTGGAGAAAGGCCCGAACTGAAGGATATATGTTCTGTCTTGTATTGGTGGTCTTCTTCAAGAGGGATTTAAGAGCAAAATTTGCATCAAAATAGGGAGCTGTGGGGCTGTTGAAAAAGTCGCATAAATTCTCCTGTTATCCAGCGGTTCTCCAAACATAATCAGAAAGCCGCTGCGGTAGTAAAATCTTCCCTAAATTCAATCTCCGTCTCGCAAACAGTCCATAATGCTTATGATTTGCTTTCCAGCAAGTCAAAAATAGCAAAAGAAACGCCGCCAGGCGTTTCAAATTCATTACCATAGCTGTAAGATAAACTTGTATGGAAACATTTGCCAAACCTCGACGTACCGCACGTCTAAGACCGTGCTGAGTTTTAGCTTCTCCGTGTATGCCTTCAACTCGCCATTTATGACGTTTATATTTGTCCTTGATATTTTCGTCTCGTTTTTGCCATCGCCGTCTGGCTCGAAGCAAGGATTCATAACCATCTGTTATCAAAACTATCCTGACTTTCGCCGTTGAGCTTATACAACGGAATCTCAACGAACAATTCCCGCAATCCTTATTTTTTGCACGATAGACCCAGCCTTTATCTGTCCGGCTTGAACGCTGCATTATTTTACCTCGCGGGCATCGAACTATCTGGTTTTTAGCATCATACTTAAAACGATGTATCGGAATGCTCTTCGACTTGGTAGGCGACGGCTGAACCGGAATAATCGCCTCAGTTTCATGATGTTCTAATTGGTTGTAGTTTTCGGTGTGAGCATAAGCCATATCTGCCGTAACAGTTTCAATCTTCCTGCCTGTGGTTTGTTCTGTACGCTCTATCTGTTTGAGCAGTTCCTTGCCTTCGCTGGCTTCACCTGTTGTCGTCTCGACATCTAAAACCACTCCGCATTGGTCATCTACGACAGTATGTTGCTTAAAAGACGGCTCCATACGGCTGTTATGGCTTGATGTCGTTAATGTCGCATCAGGGTCGGTAGTACTGCGTTTCTTGGGTTTACCTGTTCTGCTGATATGTTCGTTGCTGTCGTCTTCAAGCTGGTTTTCCTTGAGAGTCTTGTCTGCATATTCTGTTGTTAAACTCTCCCAACTCACATCCGCCCTTATCAGTGTCGAGTCTATATGAACGGTTTCACCGTTTACCAACCCCGCCTCGATACACATTTGAACCGTTTTCTGGAATATCTTTTTGAATCTCTCAGGACCCCAGCGTTGACGTATCTTTGTCAATGAACTATGTTCCGGAAGGGTTTCATCCAAACGAAAACCGGCAAACCAACGAATAGCCAAGTTTACCTGCGATTCCCGCATTAATTTCCGGTCGTGGACGATACCTTGGAAGTAACCCGCCAACATTAACCTTAAAGCAGATTCAGGGTCAATACTTGGCCTACCCATTGTCTGGCTATATGTGTCTGCAACCTCGTTGCGCAGCCATGAGAGATCGAGTATCTTATCTACTTGTTTAAGGATGTGGTCGTCTGGAATCAATTGGGACAAAGGACCTGCAACAAATAAATCCTCCTGCCAACGTTCCTGATTGCCTATCATCTTTTTGCCTCCTTGCTATGATGAGTTTTACGTGGAATTGAGTTTTATCTGATGTATAATATCTTATCGGATAGACGGGACTTTTTCAACAGCCCCGCTGTCCCCTATTATTATTCATTGGCGGTTTTCCTTCCGTGCCAACGCAGCTTCCAGCTTTTTTTGAGCTTTGGTGTAGTCAGGATTGATTTGCAGGGCGAGTCGATACTGGCTTATCGCTTCGTCGATTTTGCCCTGTCGCTCCAAAAGAGTACCTAAATTGCAGCGCATCTCCACATCATCAGGTCGGTCGGTCAGTACAATCCGAAACTGTTTTATTGCGTCATCGATATTGCCTTTTTTTGCCAGGGTCAACCCCAGCCGGCCACGGGCAACTATAAAGTTCGGTTTAAGCTCAATCGCCTTGTTATAATACTCAACGGCTGCATCAAGCTTGCTCTGGTCTGCGAGGGTATTTGCCTGCGTGTAATAGTTTAGAGCTTGTTCGGTTTTTTGCCGGCCTTCAATCGCTCCGGCTAAATTATTTTTGACCGTGAGGTCGTTTGGTTTAAGACTTAGTGCCTGACGAAAGTGACTAATGGCTTCGTCAAATTTACCCTGCTTTAACAGGACGCAGCCGAGGTTATTGTGGGAGTCGGCGTGACTGGGGTCAAGGCGAAGCGCTTCGGTCAAATGAGCTACAGCATCGTTGAGTTTGCCCAATTTCCCCAGGGAGTTCCCGAGGTTATATCGAGCCATCAGGTAATTGGGGTTGATTTGCAGCGCCTTTCGATAATGTGCAATGGCTGCTTCGTCTTTACCCTCATCGGCCAGTGCGTTTGCAAGGTTGTTGTGTGCGGTGTGGTTGTTATTAGTAACGTTGATGGTATGTTCAAAGAGAGTGAGGCTGTTTTGCCAATAGCACAGTTGCAGCCGAGTCGTCAGCATCAAACCTACAAGGGCCAAAGCAGCTACGGGCGCTAATGCGATATTTCGATATCGCCACCGCGAGAGAATATCAGGGACGCCCCATGCAATGATGATGAAAAGACCTGTGAGCGGGATATAACTGTAGCGGTCAGCCATTGCCTGCTGTCCCACCTGTACTAATCCGATGACCGGCACAAGTGTCCCTATGTACCATAACCAACCAACCGCAAGATATGGTCGCCGTCTTGAATAGTGAATTATTACTACTGATATGCCGACAATCGCTATTGCAGCTATTATGGCGTGGGAAAGAGGTAATTCATTGCCGGGGTGCGGGTAAAGCACCGCCAGTTTGGTGGGAACTATCATTTTTTGAATGTAATTTATGTACGAAACCATAGCGTTAGCGGTGCGGATACGCAGTGGTATCATTTCCAAAGAGCGCATAGTCCCACCCTGCTGCTGGACGAGAAAGGTGATTATGCTAAAGACGGCGGAAAAGATAAAAAGAGGGATTTTCTCTTTTACCAGACCACTGACCGTTGATTTTTGGTACGTAGTAGCTACGGAATCGAGTCTGCGAGAATTGCCGTTACTATTGAGTTTCCCAGCTCGGAGGCGGTTCAGAGGCCAGTAGTCCAGCAGCAAAAGCACGAACGGTAAAGTTACGAGCATGGGCTTGGCCATAAGGCCCAGCACAAAAAATACTGCTGTCAGCAGGTATCTTGCAAGCTTAGGACGCTCGGCGTAGCGAACATACGCCCACATTGTCAACATCCAGAAAAAGGCGCTCAGCACATCCTTGCGTTCGGCCACCCATGCTACGGATTCAACGTGAAGCGGGTGCAGCGCAAAGACAGCAGCAACGAAGGCACTTTGCCAAACCCTGCCGGTCATCTTACTGAAAACCAAAAGCAACAATAAGCTGTTTGCCACGTGAAAGAGAACGTTGGTCATATGGAATGCGCCCGGGTTTAGACCAAAAAGCTGATAATCGAGCATAAGTGAGAGGCAGGTGACGGGATGCCAATTACGAGCGATAGTGCTGGTGACGGCCCGGCGAATGCTTTTAAGTGTGATGCCGGCCTGTATGTTGGGGTTATCGGAGACGTAAACATTATCATCGTAATTGACGAAGTCGTAGCTGCGTACCTGCCAGTAGACTGCGAGAGTGGTCAACGCCAAGACCAGATATAATAGGGGACAGTTCCCTATTTTTAATGCGTTATTCATTTATTTGCCTTAATTTGTTTGGTTTTTCCGCCACTTTTTTTGTTCTTTGGTCTGCCTACGGGCAGCGGTCGCAATCGGCGCCCGATACGGCTCTCAAGCTTACTAATAAATCTATCGCTGCCAAGAGGCCGTCCTGTACGACAGTATATACGAACCAAATTTGCCTCAGATTCGTCTTCTGTTTGACGTAAAATAGACCTCCAGTCCAAATTCCCGGATATCCTTGTCCATCGTTTTAAATCGATAACACCCAGCTTGTCCGGTTTACCAATGTGTGCTGCTGCACTGGACCAGCGATATGTCCATGCGAAACGAGATGCCCTTGCACGAACAGGGTTATGCTCTATATAGCAAAGAGCCCTCCAGAAATAATTCGAATCCAACGGACAAGAAAAGAACCTGTTTTGCCAAAGATGGCCGCTGCGACCATGCATCAAATTAATATATTGGGTATAAAGCAGGTCTGTACGGCCTATTGCCATAGCTAGGGAAGATTCGGTACTCGGCGTGGCAATAATGTGAATATGGTTTGTCATAAGGCAATAGCCCTCGATAGACAAGCCGTACTCACGGGAATACTTCTTTAATAGTCTCAGATACACAATCCTGTCATCATCAGTAAAGAACACATCCTGACGATTATTACCTCGCTGTGTAATATGATGAGGTACGTCTGGTACAACTACTCTGGCTAACCTCGGCATAGGAGCAAACATACACTAAAAACAAAGATATGTCAATCAAAAATAGGGAGCTGTCCCCTATTATACCCCCTATTATACCTATTATATTATACCCCTATTATACCCCATTATACCTATTATATTATTATTCATTTTATTCCTTATTCACGGGATTAATTCTATGCAATTTATTTTCGGCTACCGCTCTTTCGAGCCATTCGAGTATAGCCGGCGTGTACTTGTAATCATCCAGGTCGTGCAGGTCAGCAGGGTCCAATGGTCCGACACCACCCACAATTTCTCCGAGGGTAGTGCTTTCGACAGCGTAAATGTCTCCGGTCGAAATGTGCTGCCAAAATCCTTTTGTCGTCGCCATAATATCACCTCTATTGGTTTTAACTACAAAGCTTTTCCTAAGTACGACAAAAGCAGCTAATGTAACAGGGGGCAGTTCCCTATTTAATCCGCTGTCTCCTATTCGATATCAGTTAAGTATCCAGAAGAAGGCGGCTATTAGCAATCCGACGCAGACCCAGGTAGCAAAAAAGCCGACGGCGCCGACGAGCGTCGGTGTGGGGATTTCAAAATCCGGATGACTAATCAGCGAGCGTCTCGGGCCGGGCTCAACGCCGGCAGGCAAAGTGAACGGCTTATCAGGCTCCGGCTCGCCGGGCTTGATGGGTGTGCGCAGACAAACATAAAAACGCTCTAATTGAGAACTGTCAACCCTGCGGGTAAATAAGCTGACAATGACCGCTGTAATAAAACCTACGGTGATATAAATAATCATCTGCCAGGGCAGGGAAAGTTTGCCTTCCCAGAGCATAAAGGCGGGCAGGATATTGGCGAATCGTGCGTTGAAGTCCCAGGGGACATATTCTCCGAAGGCAATTCTGCCGGTTAAGATAAGGGTTGCGAAGCCGGCCAGCGTTCCAGCCCAGGCGCTGGCGACGGTTGTTCGTCGCCAGAACAGTCCCAGCCAAAAGGCAATCCCCATCATAGCAGAGACTTTCCAGAAGATTTCGAGTCCCTGTACGACACTTTCAAGACTGAATGCGAACAGGATGCCGCACAAGACGAGCAGGCCGGAGGCGATACGGCCAACCAGGACGTAGTGCTTGTCGGGCTTGTCGGTGACGATGAACTTTCTGTAGATGTTTTCGGTAAACAGACCGGAGCAGGCGACCATAAAGACGTCGCAGGAGCTCATAACCGCCGCGAGCATTGAGGCGATAAACAATCCGACAAGTCCCGGTGCGATGGTGGGCAGGATATCGTGCGCCATTTTGCCGTAAACATGGTCCACGTCATCGAGGGTTGCATACAGGGCAACGCCGCAAAGTCCCGTCAGCGTCCAGGCAATGGTGCATATACGCTTTACAAGAAGGCCGGATACTACGCCGACACGGCCTTCAATTTCCGTTCTTCCCGCTCCACAGTTAGCTATGGTTTGCGGCTGGGTGGGCCAGCCGATGAGTGCGTTGAAGGAGATGACGAGGATGAAAAAGAAGGTAATTTCGCCGGGGGCGACGATTCTGAGCATAGCAGGGTCGCTGAGTGTTTGGCGGATGCCTTCGATACCTCCAACTTTTATCAGTGCGAAGGGCAAAATGATAAAGGACAGAACGACGGTGAGAATTCCCTGTATGAAGTCGGTTGCGATGGCGGCGCTTAGGCCGCCTGCGATGCCGTAGATGACGAACATTACGGTCATAGCTAAAATGGCCAGATTGGCGTTGATGGCGCCGCCGGATACGGCTGTAATCATAGCGCTGGAGCCCTTGAGCATAACGCCGATGTTGACCATAAGCTGCAGCATAGCGGCGAGTGCATAGAGCAAACCGACACTTCGGCCGTATCGGGCCTCGAAATAATCACCGGTAGTTACGGCACGCATTTTACGGAAGAACGGCGCTATCAGCCAGAAGAACGGCGTGCAGAACAGCCACAGCCACTGGTACCATATTCCGGAGGCGCCGGCTCGATATGTCTTTGCGGCGACGCTGACGGCCTGGTCTGAATGAGTGCCTGCGCCGAACATAAAGAATGTCATCATAACCTTGCCGAACTTGCGGTCGCTGATGAAGAAACTGGCGGCACTTTTTACCTTCTTCGCCGCCCAGATGCCGATAAACGTGATGCCCACAAGATAACCGACGATAACTAACCAGTCGAGCCAGTTAACTCCTAACATAGTCTTTCCTTTAAAAATACATCAGATAACGATTTTAGAGCTTTGGCAGGGGATATTACGGTGCTTTACACATTTAATCAACCCTTATTTTTAAAGGTTTATACAGCCAAAGAACCCGCTGGGAAACCAGCAGTTCAATGCGAGTGTCCAGCAGGGCTGTGTGGGTGAAGGGTTTTGAGCTGGTGCCGGGTATTTAACAGGTTGACTTGGCCGGCTGATTCGCTTATTATTCTGCAAAATATCCGTTACTCAAACTGACCGGTGGCCAGTTTGAAAATGTAAAAATCAAAGTGCAATCCCGACAGTGTCGGGAGCGGAACCCGCCTAACGGCGGATGGCGTTGAAAATGTAAAAATCAAAGTGCAAAACGCAAAATTGCGGAATGTATTGTCAAAAATCGACTTACATTTAACATTTGCTGCAGACCGCTCAGTTTGATATCCGTTAATTAAAATTGGGGATTTGAAAAATGGCTATTGAGTTTCTGTCGGATGACTTTCTCTTACAAACGAAACCAGCGAAAACGCTCTACCACGAATATGCCGAGAAGATGCCGATTTACGACTATCACTGCCATCTGCCGGCAGAGCAAATCGCCGATGATACTCAGTTTGATAATATTACGCAGATGTGGCTTGCCGGCGACCATTACAAATGGCGGGCGATGAGGGCCAACGGCATCGACGAAAAATATGTCACCGGCGATGCGAAAGATTACGAGAAATTCGAGAAATGGGCTGAAACCGTGCCGTATTGTCTGTGCAATCCCCTTTATCACTGGGCGCATCTCGAGCTTAAAAGGTTCTTCGGCATAAAGAAGCTGCTCGCCCCGGACACCGCTAAGGAAATCTACGATACCTGCAACGAGATGCTGAAAACGCCTCAGTTCAGCGTCCGCAATATAATGCGCAAAATGAACGTCAAGTTGGTCTGCACCACCGATGGACCGCTCGATTCGCTGGAACATCACAAAAAAATACGAGACGACGGCTTCGAAATCAAAGTTTACGCCGCCTTTCGGCCGGACAAAGCATTAGTAGTTGAAGACCTAACAGCACTGAACGTATTTATTGACAAGCTCGAAGAGGCCTGCAATATGGAAATAACCGACTTTGCCTCATACATTGAAGCACTCCGCCAGCGCCACTACTATTTCCACGAAAACGGCTGTCGCCTTTCAGATTATGGCCTTGAAACCGCTTACGCTGAAGACTACACCGAAAGCGAGATAGAAAAGATATTTCAAAAGATAAGGTCGGCGAAGGATTTGAACGGCTTAGAGATTCTCAAATTCAAATCGGCAGTGATGTTTGAAAGCGCCCTGATGGACTACGAATCGGGCTGGGTTATGCAGCTTCATCTCGGCGCTCTGCGAAGTAACAGTACACGAATGCTCAGAAGCTTCGGTCCTAACGCCGGCTGCGATTCGATGGCTGACTTACAGATGGCCCTTCCGCTGGCCAAGTTCCTCGACCGTCTCGATAAAGACGGCCAACTGCCGAAGACCGTTATTTACAACCTCAATCCTGCCGACAACGAGATGATTGTTACTATGCTCGGCAACTTTCAGGACGGCTCTGCGGCGGGGAAGATGCAGTACGGCTCCGCCTGGTGGTTCCTCGACCAGAAGGACGGGATTGAAAAGCAATTGACGGCGCTTGCAAATATGGGGTTACTTAGCCAGTTTATCGGGATGCTGACCGATTCGAGAAGCTTCCTATCGTTTCCGAGACACGAGTACTTCCGCAGGGTATTCTGCAACTTCCTCGGCAACGAACTCGAAGCGGGGCTGTTGCCGAACGATTTAAAGCTGCTGGGCAAAATGGTCGAGGATGTCTGCTACAATAACGCCAGAAACTACTTCCCAATGGAGTTAGAATAGTCCATCAGTAAATTTAGTTTATAACGAAAGCAAGTAAGCTGGGAGTGGACAAGTGAAAGTATTTCGCTCACCATATAATCCTATAATCCAGCCGAGGAACATCAAGCCAACGAGGGGAGACTTTGAGGTTATCGGCGTGTTTAACGCCGGCGTAGCTCGTTTCAGAGATGAAGTTATTCTGCTGCTGCGGGTGGCCGAGCGGCCGATTAGCGCACACCCGGACGCTGTGTTTGTTCCAATTTATGATGTTGGCAAAAGCGACGTCATTCTAAAGGAGTTTTCAAAAGACGACCGGCAAAACGATTTTTCAGACCCGAGGTTAATAACAACGCCGACCGAAACGTACTTGACCTCTATATCACATCTGAGAGTAGCCCACAGCAAAGACGGCGTCAACTTTGAAATTGAAGATACCCCTGCAATTGCCCCGGCGAATGATTATGAAACGTTCGGCGTCGAAGACCCCAGAATCAGCCCTATCGGCGACACTTACTATATCACTTACGTCGGCGTTTCGCCCTGTGGAATCACGACCTGCCTTATATCCACCAGGGATTTTAACTCTTTTACCCGTCACGGGGTTATCTTCTGTCCTGATAACAAGGATGTGGCGTTTTTCCCTGAAAAAGTTAACGGCAAATACTATGCCCTGCACAGGCCCGTTTCGCCTTTATTTAAGAAACAGGAGATCTGGCTTGCGGAATCGCCCGACCTGAAATTCTGGGGCAACCATCGATTTCTATGCGGCCCGCGTGCAGGCCTCTGGGACGGGATAAAGGTCGGCGCCAGCGCCGTGCCTTTCAAAACCGACCCCGGCTGGTTAGAGGTTTACCACGGTGCCGACCGGAACAATCGCTACTGCCTCGGCGCGATGCTGCTGGATGCCAGACAGCCCTGGGTAGTTTTGGCAAGAACGAAAGAGCCGATTCTCCAGCCGCAAACCGGCTACGAATGCGATGGCTTCTTTGGAAATGTGGTCTTTACGTGCGGTTTGCTGTATGAAGAGGACAAGCTCAGGATTTATTACGGCGTCGCTGATACCGCTATTTGCTATGCGGAGTTGGGTTTGCAGGAGGTGCTTGAGAGCTTGAATTCGTAACAGCCGACCGGTATCTAAATACAAACTTTACCTGCCTTGTGAGTTAGCTGGTGCCTTATAGAGCTTGCGGTTTGTCAGGTCTTTTAGTATTTTTGCAGAAATGGGTATTGAGCGTTCACAATCCGACTGCGAAACGGAAGGCACCTTGTCTAACTGTTGTTGTGTCTGGATTTTTCGATTTATTGTGAAGTGTGCCGCCGGCCTGCTCCGCCTGCTGGCCCCGCGCGCCTATAGTGTCATTATGTTCGCTGCGTTGTTCTGCACGTTAGCGGTAAAGTTTTTCCACTCCTGGCGCACGGTGCTGGTCAACGAGTACTTCGGCTGGATAGCCGCTGATATTGCGGTGCTGCTGGGAATCGAGGTGGTTTTGGCGGTCGTCTGTTTTCGCTGGCCTCGAAAGTCAGTCATCCGGACGGCCTGCGTTGCTGCCGCCGTTGTATGCACCTGGTCGGTAATGAATGCCGGCTGGCTGATAAGGACGGGGACACAAATTTTACCTACGGTCCTTTTGCCGTTGTTCCGTGCTCCGCTTAATGCGTTAGGCATTGTCGCTATCAATCTTATAAGAATGCCCGCAACGGCTGTGATTTTGCTTGGGCCAAGCGCTATTGCTCTGGGCTTTTTCTTTTTCGTTCTCGCAAGGCCGGCGCCGCCGAATTACAACCGAAGGCGCTTTGGCTATAAAATATGCATCTCTGTGATTATTATCATTATCGCCGTTGTGGGCCGCTCCGTGATAGTCAGGCGCGGCTCGGCACAGATAGTCTCTGAAGGGTTACGCTCTAACTGTCAATTAAGCGCGGTAATGAGTTTTTTTTCGTCTGACTCTCGCCGATTGACTAAAGCCGATTTAGCTAACGCCGGGCGAAAGATCCCCGCCTTTGACGAGTCGAAAATCACGCTGCCGTCGAGGCCGCAGCAGGCAAACTACAATGTGGTTATAGTTGTTCTTGAAGGCATTCAGTACGGATACACCTCGCTGGCGGATAAACAAGGCGACCTGACGCCCCATCTGGCGGCCCTGGCCGAGTCAGGCGTGGAATTCACAAACACCCGCTCGTCGCTT
Organism: uncultured Pirellulales bacterium; assembly: GCA_964405375.1. GTDB lineage: Bacteria > Planctomycetota > Phycisphaerae > Sedimentisphaerales > Anaerobacaceae > CAYONQ01. Next base: position 10,588 of record CAYONQ010000025.1, on the reverse strand, counting down.
ACCCATACTACAAAGGTGCTGTTCGGTCTTCTGACCGGCCGATTTCCTTCGGTCTCTCATGACCTTGCCGAGGCGGTTCCAGTCCCAAGGCCCTACGCCGGCATTGCCACGATTCTAAAGCAGAGTTTGAATTTTCGAACCGCATTTTTTCAGTCGGCCAAAGGCAACTTCGAATGCCGGCCCGGGCTGGTTTACAATCTCGGCTTCGATAAATTCTGGGCAAGGGACGACCTGAACGACCCCAACGCCTTTCTCGGCTATCTTGGCTGTGACGAATTTTCAATGTTAGAACCGATTACGGAATGGATAAAAGCCGACGAAAGTCCCTTTCTGCTGACTATTCTTTGCTCGGTTACCCACGACCCTTACGAGGTTCCTGAGTGGTTTGCCGCTGCTGCCAAAGACCCTGTAGAGCGTTACCGGCAGGCCATTTTTTATACCGACAAATTTATAGCTGCGCTGGATGTGGAGCTTGCCAAGCTAAACCTCACCGACAAGACCGTTTTTTGTGTTATCAGCGACCACGGCGAGGGCTTCGGCGAGCACGGCCTGCTCGGCCACGAGCGAATCGCCTTCGAAGAGGTCCTGCGAATCCCTTGGGTCATAAGGGCGCCTATTTTGGTTGAGCCGGCAGCTAAGGTTACAAAACCGGTCAGTTCCGTTGATTTGACCCCGACAATACTGGCACTTTTGGGTTTTGAGATGGCAGATGCCGGCTTTGACGGCCTTAATGCGCTGGGTGCTTTGCCGGACGACCGCAGGGTATATTTCTCCGGCTGGCTGCGGCAAGGCCCTGCAGGTTTTGTAAAAGGCACTCGCAAGTTCATATACGACCCGACGTACAAAACGGTCTCGGTGTATGACCTGGGCGCCGACCCATCCGAATTGTTCAGGATAGAATTGTCCCAACAAGAAGGCCAAAAGGTCGCGGACGAGATTATCGCCTGGCGAAGAAACAGCTTTTTCCAGCTTGACCAGCAGCGCACAGGCCGAACGATGCTCTTTGACCGCTGGCTTTGCCGCTGGACAAATCGCGTCTCTTCCGCCAGGTACCGCCCTGATGCAAAAAATTGACTTTTAACGATTTCTTAAGTTCGCTGCTCAACTCACAACCTTTGCTTTGCAAATGTTCATTTTGTCCACGGTTGTGTTGTCTTTTGTAAACATCAGATGAAATCCCTTTGTGATTAAGAACTTATCGTCTCACCACATATAGAATCAGGTTGAGTGGGTGTAGCCGGTGTTGATAAAAAACAACGCAGCGTTAAAATGCGAAATTTGTTTATCTCGAGAGCTAAAATAATATGTATAAATTTAACTATTTATCCCGCAAATTGTTAGGCGGAGCTGCAGCGCACTTTTGTTTTTATTTTTTGTTGCTGGTATATTCTTTGCGGAGAGATTTTCTTCATCCTATAAGGTGAGTATATTGGTGTTGGGTGGACACTCTAAAGACAAATTTTGGAGGAGGATGAGTCCGCCCGACTCCCGAGGGTTCCAAGACCGGTTTTGCGGGGGCTGAAAGTCCGGCAGGGCTGGTTTTGTTAATAGTATCATGCGGAGCTGGACCGGAGGAGGGACGGCTCCGTTTTTTTTTGCGTCGATATTTTACCTGTCGGTGCAAAGATGTTATTCACAAGCCATTTTTTCCGATTATCGCGGTTTAATTTTCGCTATCCAACACCGGTTCCAATTCGTATAATCAAACCCGTTATGCAGCGCAGCGTTTACAGGATTATCGATGCCAATTTCAATCGTGCCCGCGAGGCGGCCCGTGTGATAGAGGATTTCTGCAGATTCGCCCTGAACTCCGACCAGTTGACCGGCCGGGCAAAGCAGCTTCGCCACCGGCTTTGTGCCGCCATCGGCGAACTTGATACCGGCCGGCTCATCTCGAGCAGGGATACGCCCGGCGATGTGGGTGTCGGAAAAACAGTCGATAAACAGCTTCAACGCACCGATATCAGCGACAGCGTTACTGCCGGCTGCAAACGCCTTACCGAGGCGCTGCGGGTGCTTGCCGAGATGACCCAGCCGCTCAATCCCTTAGTATATGAGACAATCGAAAAACTGCGATACACCACCTATACACTTGAAAAGGACATCGTTATCTTCAGCGACACAGCCGAAAGATTCAAACGGGTGGAGTTGTATGTAATAATTAGTTCCGGTCTGCCTGCTGATGTGCTTTCCTTGACCGGCCGGTGCGCAGCCAGCGGGGCTGATTGTATTCAACTGCGGGCAAAGGACATCGAAGACGATAAGCTCTTCGCCCTTGCTGTCGAATTCGTGAAAGTTTGCAGGGACGCCGGCGTCCTTAGCATAATAAACGACCGGGCTGATATTGCCGCCGCCGCCGCTGCCGACGGCGTCCATCTCGGCCAAAACGATTTGCCCATTGACCAGGCACGTCGGCTTCAGATGACCCCTTTAATCATCGGAAAAAGCACTCACTCACTCAAGCAGTTGCGTATCGCCTGCGGTGAACGTCCCACTTATGTCAGTTTAGGGCCTGTTTTTGCCACGGAGACAAAGCCGGCCGCCGAGCCGGTTGGGCTGGATTACGTCAGGCAGGCAGTAGATGAGCTCGCCGGTACCGGTATCGGCAATGTTGCTGTCGGGGGCATAACCGCAGGTAATATTGAGCAGGTCTTAGACGCCGGTGCTAAGGCTGTTGCGGTCTGCTCGGCGGTAACCGGGGCCTTTGACCCGACAGCGGCCTGCCGGCAATTAAAAGAGAAAATCGCCGCTTTCAGCCGATAATTTATCAACCAGACAGTTGCCCCTGTTTACACTTTCAGACGGGCTTTTCTACAGATTATCCACTAAAAGCGCAATTTTCTGATAAACTACCGTAAATTTTAGCAGATTCAGCGGTAGTATCGGTTTATAAATCGGCTGGCAGACGTAGATTTTAGGATATAAGCCCATCAGCAGATGTAACTTCTTTATTATAAATAAGTTAATATAGTGGATGGTGCAGGGCCTTTAGTTTTTCCCATCTGCTATCTGTTGAACACTAAATGCTGTCAGTGCCCCCAAAAGAAGACCTGAGAAGTAGGGATTAGGTTATCAACAGGTTATCCACATCATAATCATAGGTCGCAGTTCATAGCTCAAAATACCAGTATTTAAGATTTCTGCTTTACAGTATACCCTTTCGGTCTTAAATTATCTGTTTCGTAAGGACTATACTATGAAAAATCCATTGATTTCCATCGGTGAATCAATCCACGCCTCAATCCCAAAGACCGGCAAGGTAATGCAGCAGTTAGCCGGGCTCGGTGCCGATGCCTATTCGAGTCCTTCCGGCCCTTTGGATTATATAAAGGCCCTGATTGAATCACAGGCTAACGAAGGTGCCGATTACATCGCGGTCAACCTCGATGCATTCGGCGAGGACGACCCGCAGGTGGCCGTTGATATGATGGTCGAATATGTCGCAATGGTTCGCAGGTGGGGCAAGGGCGTTGCCGTTTGCATCGACAGCAGTAACGACGATGTCCTGATAGCCGGGTTGAAGCAGTGGCACAACACTAATCAACCCCTCAAGCAGCCGCTTATAAACTCGGTCAAGGTTTATACAATGGATAAACTGCTGCCGTTGAAAAGACATTACGACTACTCGTTTATCGGCCTTCTGGTCGGCGAAGAGGCACCTGCCGGGCCGGGCGGCTCACACTCGGTCGATGAGCTGTACTCTCTGGCGAAGCAGATTTTTGATGCGGCGGTGGGTAAATACGGGTTTAAGCCGGGGGAGATTTTCTTTGATTCGACGGTGTTTCCTTTAGCGATAGATATGCCGATGGAGCCGAACGTGCCCGGCTACACATACCGCACGTTCGAGACGATAAGAAAAATCAAAGGCGCCCCGAAGATGACCGGCGCGCATTGTTCGTTAGGCATAAGCAACTGCGTTAGGGACCTGCCTGGCCGAAAAGTCGGTGTCTGCAGGGCATACCTCGCAAAGGCAATGGAGTACGGCCTTGACGCCGGCATTGTCAACGTATCTCACCATTACGGAACGGTCGAGCCGGCGCCGGAACTGCTGGAACTGGTTGACGCCTATGCAAAGATGGACGGCTCGGCGGAAAAACAAAATAAAGCGATGGAACTGATGGCTAATTTCTGCCGGCAAAGCAGGAAATCTACCCGTTAGCCATTATTCTGCTAAAATAGATTTACATAACTACAGCCCAAATTTTACTCTTGTCCACTTAGCCAGTCTTTGTTAAAAAAGAGCAGGTTTTTTGAGTCAAAGTAAAGCCGCCAATACGAGTGGCGGGTAAACTATATAGAAGGGAGTTGAACTATGGCACAAAAAGAGGAAACGCCGGAAAGCCCCGAAGTACAAAAGCAGCCCGAAGAGGCCGTCCAGCCCGAGAAAGAGACCGCCGGTGAGCCTGCTGCGACAAGTGCGAAGCACGGCGAGCCGGCTGAAATCAGTAAAGATGCCAGGAATATGGCAATGCTCTGCCACCTGCTGGCTATCTTTACCAGCTTTATAGCACCATTGATTATCTGGCTGATAAAGAAAGATGAAGAGCCGTTTGTTGACCAGCAGGGAAAAGAGGCGCTGAATTTCCAAATTACCGTAATCCTGGCTATGTTTGTCGCCGGCCTATTGACCATCCTGTGTATCGGAGTTCCGCTTTTATTTGCGATTCCCGTTGTGGATTTGGTCTTCTGTATCATAGCTTCTGTCAAGGCCAGCAACGGTGTGGCTTATCGCTATCCGGTATCTCTTCGGCTGATTAAGTAAATACTCGGCGATAGAAATCAGATGTCAGAAATCAGAAGCCGGAAGTCTGTCATCTGTCTTCCGTCCTCTGTCTTCTGTCGCAAGTTTTGCGGTCTGGCTTATTTCGGCCCTGATTCACCAGTTGCTGCTCAATAGATAAGAGGGCTTTGTTGATGAAAAAACTTAGGTGGGGTCTTATCGGCTGCGGCGACATCGCCACAAAACGTGTTGCGCCGGCCCTGAGGGATTTGCCAAACTGCGATTTCATAGCGGTAAGCCGCGCCCGCTTCGAATTAGCCGAATCCTTTGCCGCAGAATTCGGCGCCGGGAAATGGTACAAGACGGCCGATGAGCTTCTAAAAGATGACGAGATTGAGGCCGTATATGTGGCAACGCCGGTAAACCTGCACTGCCCGCACACTATCGCAGCAGCCGAGGCCGGCAAGCACGTATTGTGCGAGAAGCCGATGGCGATGACCCCCGCCGAGTGCGACAGGATGATAGCCGGCTGCCGGGCCAACAATGTTAAACTTGGAATCGCATATTATCGCTGTTTCTATCCGGTCATCGACCGAATAAAGCAGATAATAGCCGCCGGCCAAATCGGTCAGGTCGTTTTCGTGCAGGTAAATGCGTTCGAGTATTTCAATCCGAAGCCCGGCGACAGCCGATACTGGTTCGTCAAGAAAGCCAAGGCGGGCGGCGGGCCAATGTTCGATTTCGGCTGTCATCGTATCGAGGTGCTGCTCAACATCCTCGGGCCGGTCAAATCTGTAAAGGGCTTCGCCGACAATGTCGTCTTTGATAGAGAGGTGGAAGACACCTGCACCGCATTTTTTCGCTTCGACTCTGGTGCAAACGGCGTTTTAAGTGTAACTCACGCCGCTTATGAATCTCAGGACACATTAGACATATTCGGCACCGAGGGTTCTATCCACGTTCCGGCGCTAAATCTCGGTGTTATGACTGTAAAGACCCGCCACGGCGAGTCCCGGGACGAGGGGCGGGACGAGCACACGGAAGAGCACCCGCCTGCGGCCAACATTCACCAGCCGTTAATTGACGATTTTACCGCTGCGGTGCTCACCGGCCGTGAACCTGCCGTCGGCGGTGCCGTCGGCAGAGAGGTCAGCCGGATAGAAGAGCAAATCTATAGTGGCTGAAAGCGCACAAAGCGGAGATTGCCCTGCTACCACAAACTTGCAAAATTTCTGTCTTGCGTCTATGATGACGTAAATGGCAGCGAAGTCGCATAGAGACAAGGCCAAACGGTCCCCTGTGGCGGTCAATAAAAAGGCCTACCGGAACTTCGAGCTTGTCGAGAGGTTTGAGGCCGGCCTTTCACTATTAGGCACAGAGGTAAAATCACTGCGGCAGGCCGCAGCCGACCTTAGCGGCTCGTATGCGAGGATTGAAAACGGGCAGTGCTGGCTCGTTGGCGCCAGTATCGCACAATACGAGCAGGCGGCTACGGCGCACGAGCCGACCAGAAAGAGAAAACTGCTGCTGCACAAAGTCGAAATCCGCAGGATAAGGACCAAGCTAGAACAGCGCGGCTTTACCCTCGTGCCTCTGCAGATTTACTTTAATGAAAAAGGGCTGGCAAAAATAGAGCTGGCCCTGGCCAGAGGCAAAAGGCAGTACGACAAACGAAAGGCAATCGCCGACCGCCAGCAGAAAAAAGATGTTGCAAGAGATACGAAAAAATATCGACTTCGACCCCGCCCTTGAAGCAAGGGCGGGGCAGAAAATAATTATCGGATAGCTCTGCCACAGGTAAACGCAATACGGTACGGATAGGAGTCTTTAAGATGGCTGAAGAAAAAAAAGATGAGCCCCGCCCCTCCGAAGGGCGGGATGAGAAAAAGATTATTGTTGACGAGGACTGGAAGCAGCAGGCCCAAAAAGAGAAGGAAACGTTAGCGGCAAAGGAAGAAGTTGAAAAGCAACAGCCGGAGGAAGAAAAAGCCCCACGCGGCCCTTTGCCGCCGGGAAATTTCGCCGCGCTGGTCAGTATGCTCGTTACGCAGGCCTTGTTTGCGCTGGGCGTGCTTAAAGTACAGGGCCAGGAGGATAAAGAGCCCGATTTGGAAATGGCAAAATACAATATCGATATGCTCGAAACCCTCGAGGAAAAAACCAGGGGCAACCTGACCGAAGAGGAAAAGAAGGTCCTTGAAAATACGCTCAACCAGGTCCGTATGGCTTATGTGAAAGTCGCAGGATAATTAGCTTGACGAACATATTAGATAAAATCATCGCAGACAAAAAGGCCGAAATCGAGCGCCGCAAATCGCAAAACAGTATCGAGCGGCTCAAAGAGCAGGTCAGTTCGATGCCGAAGTGCCGCAATTTCTATAAGGCCGTCACCAAACCCAACAGACGGGGGCTGAACGTCATCGCCGAGGTCAAAAAGGCCTCACCTTCCGCCGGCCTTATTTGCAAAGATTTCGACCCCGTGGCAATTGCGCAGACCTACGAGAGATGCGGGGCCGATGCTATTAGCGTCCTTACCGACGAGAAATACTTTCAGGGCCGGCTCGAATACATAAATCAAATCAAGCAGGCGGTTAATTTGCCTGTCTTACGCAAGGATTTTATTATCGACCTCTGGCAGGTCTATGAATCCCGCGCCGCCGGCGCCGATGCGATACTTTTGATAGCGGAGGCCCTGAAGCCCGGCGAGCTGATGGATTTAATGATAGCCGCCGCTGAGCTGACGCTGACGGCACTGGTGGAGGTGCACCGGGCCGATACGCTTTTAGCCGTCCGCAGCTTAATCGGCTTTCCCAAAAAGGGCTACAGTGTCCTCGGAATCAACAATCGCGACCTGGCCACGATGCAGGTCGATTTGAATACCACCAGCCGACTGGCGGAGCTTGTCGATAATAAAAATGAGCTGGTTGCCGAAAGCGGGATAAAAACACGCCCCGATGTCGAAAAGCTGATAACCATCGGCGTCAGGGCGGTGCTGGCCGGCGAGGTGCTCTGTCAAAGCGCTGATATTGAGAAGAAGTTTAGCGAGCTGTTCGAGGAGGGCTGATGCCGGACTTTGTGATTTTGGCGCTGATAGGTATTGTGATGGGGGTTTTCGGCGGACTGCTTGGCATCGGCGGCTCGGTGGTTATGATTCCCGCACTGGTATTTGCATTCGGCGAAAATCAGCACCTCTACCAGGGGTCGGCTATGGTCTGTAATTTCTTCGTCGGCACTACAGCGGCAATAGTTCATAGAAACGCCAACGCCCTGGTGAAAGACGTTATCAAGTGGATGGTTCCCGCCGCCGCCTTCGGGATTATAGTCGGCGTGGCAATCAGTAACAGCTCGGCCTTTGCCCGCGGCAACAGCTATCTTCTGGCACGTATCTATGGGCTTTTTATGATTTACGTTATTGTCTATAACTCTTTAAGATTCGGCAAGCGTCGAGGCGGAGCGGACGGCCTCGATATCTCGAAGACACGCCGGTCGGTGCCTTTAACTATCCTGTGCGGCCTGCTAAGCGGAATAGCGGCGGGGTTAGTGGGTATCGGTGGTGGAATCGTCTGCGTGCCGGCACAGCAGCTCTTTTTGAAAATGCCGTTGAAAAGGGCTATCAGCAATTCCGCCGCCACTATCGCATCAATCGCCCTTATAGGCGCCTTTTACAAGAACATAACGCTGCCCCAGCACAATATCGAGATAACAGAATCTTTGAGGATAGCAATAACCGTTATCCCCGGTGCTATTGTGGGGGCGTTTATCGGCGGCCGGCTGCTGCACAAGCTGCCGAGAGACCTCGTCAGGGCGGTGTTTATAGCCCTGATGATAATAGCATCCATCAAGATGCTGACCGTCGCACCAGGCCGGTAGCGGTTAGCTATCTCGTCTTCTGTGCTTTCTGGATTTTGGCCCAGCGGTCGCGCAACGTAACCGTCCGATTGAATACCGGCCTCTTTTCGGAGCTGTCGGGGTCAACGCAGAAATAGCCCATTCGCTCGAACTGGTATCGACTCAACGGCTCAGCACCAGCCAGAGATGGCTCAACCCGGCACGAGGTCAAAACCTCCAGCGAGTCCGGATTCAGGTTCGATTTGAAATCCCCCCCTTCCTCGATGTCATCAGGGTTTTTCTTGGTGAACAGGTGGTCGTATAATCGCACTTCGGCCTCAAGCGAGTGTTTGGCCGATACCCAGTGCAGCGTTGACTTTACCTTTCGTCCGTCCGGCGCATCACCGCCTCGCGTAGCCGGGTCATACGTGCAGTGCAGCTCGACGACCTCACCGTTAGCCGCCTTAACCGCATCCGTGCAGGTAATGAAATATGCATATCGCAGCCGAACCTCCCGGCCGGGCGACAGACGATAAAACTTTTTCGCCGGCTTCTCCATAAAGTCCTCTCGCTCGATATACAGTTCCTTCGAGAACGGTACCTTCCGTGTCCCCGCACCGGCGTCTTCCGGATTATTTATGGCCTCTAACTGTTCGACCTTATCCTGCGGATAGTTGTCGATGACTATCTTCAACGGTCTAAGCACAGCCATCACTCGCGGCGACGTCCTGTTCAAATCCTCACGAACGCAATGCTCTAACAGCGCAATATCAACGGTGCTATTGAACTTGTTGACGCCGATAACCTTGCAGAAGTTTCGGATGGCCGTCGGCGAATAGCCGCGCCGCCGTAACCCGCAAATGGTCGGCAGCCGGGGGTCGTCCCAGCCGTTAACCAGACCTTCTTCAACCAATTGAAGCAGCTTGCGCTTACTCATCACGGTATAGGAGAGATTCAGCCGGGCAAACTCGATTTGCTGGGAATGATGAACGCCCAATTGGTCAAGAAACCAGTCGTACAAAGGCCGATGATTTTCAAATTCCAGTGTGCAAATCGAATGGGTTATGCCTTCGATAGAATCTTCAAGCCCGTGCGCCCAGTCGTATGTCGGATAAATACACCATTGATTACCGGTGCGGGGATGTGCAGCGTGCAGGATTCGGTACATAACCGGGTCCCGCATATTCAGGTTCGGCGATGCCATATCGATTTTTGCTCGAAGCGTCCGTGAGCCATCAGGGAATTCTCCCTTTCTCATTCGCTCAAACAAATCAAGGTTATCCTCGACGCTTCGGCTGCGATAGGGACTGTCCTTCCCCGGCTCCGTCAATGTGCCTCGGTATTCTCTGACTTGCTCGGCGCTCAAGTCGCAAACGTATGCCTCACCGGCCTTGATAAGCCGAACGGCATACTCGTACATCTGCTCAAAATAGTCCGAGGCGTAGTATAGGCGCTTGCCCCAGTCAAATCCGAGCCACCGAACATCCTCTTTAATTGCTTCGATGTATTCTTCTTCTTCTTTGATTGGGTTGGTGTCGTCGAATCGCAGGTTGCACAGCCCGCCGGCGTTTTCAGCGGCGATGCCGAAATTAAGGCAGATTGCCTTGGCGTGGCCGATGTGCAGATAGCCGTTCGGCTCCGGCGGAAACCGCGTTACGACCTTTCCTGCCCACTTACCCGTCTTGTTGTCCCCAGCAACAATCTGCCGGATAAAGTCAAGCTTTATCTTTTCACTATCGTCACTCATTTTCTGCTTTGCCTGATATCACTTCCTTTGATTTGTGATTCGATTCTTGTTTGCTCACAACTTTAATCTTTTTTATTAACTCACCAAGAATATGTTCTTCCTGAAGTTTGCCATTGATACATACCACATTTGTAACTTCATTACCACCCCAATAATGCTTGTCAATTCCTTCTTTGGTCTTAACGGCATCAGGAGCAACGATAACAATCTTTCTGTCTTCGGTCTGTCGATATAAAAATTTTGGTTTCCGTTCACAGTATTTTAGATAATTGAAGTAAAAGTTTGTTTTTGTC
>CAYONQ010000024.1:0-32157 GCA_964405375.1 uncultured Pirellulales bacterium | reverse complement strand
AAGGAACGTGGATAATTCTCTAATCGTATGTGGTACATAATTCGGGGTCAGACCAGTTCGTAGTTCATAGTTCGTTGTATTAACTGAACTTACGTTCATTTTGGCCTTTAGCAAATTGGGTTTGTTTCGCATAATTGCTCGCTTTTGATTGATCGAAGTTTCTGACGAAGATGTAGACAAGCGAGAAAATCGAAATCCTAATATCGAAATACGAAACAAATTCTAAATCCTAAGCTCTAAATCCTAAACCCATCCTTCGCCAAGCTACGGAGGGCAGGCAAATTCGAAAATCAAATTCTCAAATGCTCCAAACGAGGTTTAATAGATCATTTGACTGGGGCTGCGGGCGGGAGTCGTTCCCCCAATTTCGTGGGTATTTTAACAGATTTTCGAACAAAAGTCAAGAGAAAAACGGCGTTCAGCGTTTAGCCCCGCATCGTAGTGCGGGATAAACTCTGTGCGGGGTAAACTTACAGCGGACAGGGAAAGAAAAGCGGAAAAAATTGTGTAAATGTTGAAAATGGGGTAAAATTGACTGAGCAACGGGGGCAAACAGCAAGGGAGGAAAACTTAGATGCTAATTTCTCGATTTTTTTTGGTCTATTTTTGTAGATTTTGCGAGTTTATAAGTGGCGGCCAATAACCCTTTATAAAGGAGCAATAAGTGAAAAATGGCAAATACGAACGTTGACCTGGAAACCATAGATATTTATCTAATTGGCGATGAAGAGGAAATCGCCGAGGGCATAAGGCTGATTGATGCCCATTTCAAGGAAAAGATTGTTGAGATTATACGCAAAAGAGCTTTAAGTGCCACTCCGGACGACCTATTTGATATATATCAGGAAGTCCTGTTAGGCATTTATAAAAATGCTCAGGAGGGCAAATATGATCCTGGCACAAAGACAAAGACGTTGATGGCCTTTATTTATAAAATAGCATCAAATAAGGCCATTGACTGGTTGAGGAGGAAATATGCTCAGAAAAGGAAAAGGGATACAGATCAAGATGTTTTGATAGATTCTGTGGCAGAGATAATTAAAGATTCTAGTGTTTATGAATCTTGGCAAAACGCCCACCAAAATGAAGAAAGAGCTATTATCTTGGAAACTATCAGAAATTTAGTACCTAGGCTGAAACATCGTCAAAGACAGGTCGCAGAAATTATTGTCGAAAACTTTCCAAAACTGTTGAGTCTGCTAGATATAAAAAAACAACTCTTAGAACGATATGGAGAAGATGTTACTACGGTAGCAGTTAAAAGCACCAGACAGGAAGTATATAACAAGGTCAAGGAAGCTTTATCAATCACTGGTTACGGAGAATATGCAGATGACTGAGACAAACGACAATATCAGTAAAGATGAAAAAGCATTAGAAGCGTTGCTGGCAGCCGCATTCCGTTTGGACTTCCCCAAAGAACTTTCCGATGAACAGGCAGAGAAATTCTTTCAACAGCCTGCTCAATTATCGAAGGAAGACAAAGAAGCAATTAACTCCTGGGGAACCGACTTTATAGACAAGCTTATTGAAGGGCAAAAAACCACTTCAGATAAACATCAGCAGGATATTACGGTCAATGAAGAACTGGTGCAGGAAAGTTTTGCAATGAATCGTGATAAAAATGGAGATGGTCTTGATGAAGAAACCCACCGCAAAATAGATGAAGAACGTAAGAAAGCTCTGGAGGAAGAGGAAAATAAGGATAACAACCAGAACAATGAATCCTGAAGTTAATCAAATAATTGATGATTTGCAAGAAGATGCTGATTTGCCGATAGATCTCGACAAGATAATTCACAGTGAGGGCAATATCCGTCCAAGACCGGCGGATTATGGAGACAAATTTGATGGGAGGATAGAATATATTCCAGACAAGAAGATCTTTATCCTTTATCATCCGGCAGTGATAAGTCCAAGAGTAAGATTTTCTATTGCTCACGAGTTGGGTCATTTCTATATCCCTGAGCACAGAAAGTTGCTGCTTACCGGGAAATCCCATAATTCAAAACCAGGTTTTATCAGCGACAAGGGCCTAGAAAGAGAAGCGGATGAATTTGCCTCTTACTTGTTAGTCCCAGAGAATTATCTTAATAAACTTATATCCAAAAGAACTTTTCTTACGTTAAAGGATTTGCTGAAACTAGCAAATGAACTGCAAGTATCGGCTACTGCAATGGCTATCAGATATGTTAGGATGACCCCAGAGCCTTGTGCTGTTATCCTTTCACAGGATGGTCAGCAGAAATTTTACCTAGCTTCTGACGAAATGGAATATACCGGTTTCCAATGGCGAGGCCGCAAAGATATTCCATGGAATAGCGCCAGTGGCGAAGCTACTAAGAATCAGGGCAGTGGAGAAGTTTTTGAAAAAGAATCAGATTCAAGCGTATGGTTTTCAAAGAGAAGAAGTGAATGTGAAATCTGGGAGGAGGCGTTTCCTCTTGGATATACAGCATTGGTTCTGACTATGTTATCCAATCCGTCATATAATGGCTAATCTTAATAAGGAGCTTTAGATATGGCTAGAAAAAGTAACACAAGAAAAATAGGTAGAGATGCAAGAACCGGCGAATTTATACCTGTTAAGGAAGCACAAAGAAGGAAAAGCACCACTGTGGTGGAGACAATTAAAAAAGGAAGGAAAAAGTAGGAGTCTAACTGGAAAAAGAGGAAAGTAAAATGGCAAAGCTAGGCACAGTTTCATTCACCGGCGCGTCCGGGAAAGAGTATGAGTTTAACGCTTACCAGTGGGGAACCAGCTTCAAGGAAGACTATAGTGCTGTATATTTTGTGACCAAGCGCAGCAAAAATTTGGAAGGCGGTTATTCCCACACAAGGATTTACGTCGGTCAAACAGAAGATCTTTCAACTCGTTTTGATAATCATCACAAACATGACTGCTTCGTTCAGCACAAAGCAAATTGTATCTGTGTTCACAGAGAACAAGATGAAGACACTCGACTTGAAATAGAGCAGGATCTGATCGATAACTACAATCCCTCATGCAACGATTGACAATATTCCTATGCGGGTTATGAAATAAGTATTGCCGGGGATTTTAGCCGAGAGCAAAATGGACTTGAAGAAGCCAGAAGTTTTTATAAACTATGCACGAGAATGGAGGGGAGTCGTAAAATTGCAAATTAAGATGCGGTCAAATTATGGGAGGTTATAATGTTCAAGGATAGATTAGTAGTTTGGGTGCTTGAGTATATCTTCGGTGGGACGCTGGTTGTCGTGCCATTGACAGGCCTGGCTCTTCGGCGGGCCAACTGGACGGATGGTTGTATCTGGGCTGTGGGGCTATTTGTTGTTTGTCTCGGCGTAATATTGATATCCTGCGCAAGCTCAATGAGACAGAGAATGCTGCTGGCAAAACGCATAGATACGCTGGCCGAGCAAATGCGAGAACGCTACCCACCCGCTACGCCATAGCCCCGCTACGCCAAAGCGTTTCGCAGCGGCGAGCGTTAGCGAGGCGAGTTTCCACAGCAACCAGCAGAAGCAGACCAAAACGATCCGCAAAAAATAAGTGCATCGGTCTTCCGAAGTGAACTAAAGTTTGGAGTGCCTAAAGTGCCTAAACTTTAGCTCACTCTTAACTTTTCCTGGCGGACAAAATCTTCGCAAAATGCGCTGGAATTAGACGAACCTTTTGGGTAATATGATAATCAACCGATGCTCACAGTGAGAGTCAGTTGAAATGTTACTTTTTAACTTGTTTTGGAGGATAGTATTATGAAGCGGTACCTAATCTCAATCGTCAGTACTCTAATGATTCTGGCGGCGGCGTGGATTTCATTTGGCCAGCCAGAAGGTACACCAGCCGAGCGTCCTGCCAGAGCCAGAGGCGACAGGCGTCAAGGTATGAGGCGTGAAGAACGACTGAAAGTGATAGCATCTATTGAAGAACAACTTACGAAGATAAAGTCAGGCTTAGAGTCACTGCCCGCAGGCCAGGTGAGACGGCAAGACCTCCCTGAGGAAGAAAGAAACAAACTAAGAGAAAATTTCAGGAAGATACGTGAAGAGCGGCGGCAATCGGTCGCAATTATTGAAGAGCAACTCGCCAAACTGAAAGGAGAAAGACAGCTAAGGGCGGAACACGAAGAATTTATCGGTAAGTTGAACACTATTCACAAGCTGGCAGTAAAAGAGAAAGCCACAGAAACAGCCGCGAGTATCGAAAAGCTGATAGCCGAGCAGCAGAAAGAATTTGAAGCCAGGTTGCAGAAACTCGGGCTGGTGCAGAGGCCAGGATGATTGGAACCCATTTCATAATCTCAAAAAACCAGTTTATCGATACCGATACCACCGCTTCGGAAGGTTGCGAAATAGCTTGCAGTGATTAGTGGGAAAGAGACTGAGTCCCCCCATTTGACTGCTTTGACATAGCTGAGGACAAGTCTGAGGGTAAGTTCTGCACGAGGATGATAAGGACGGCGGATTCGTCTGGATAAAATTTGAAATAATCGGTAAAGCGGCCTCTATAAAACACAAGGTTTGAATAGTGGTGTCTGATAAACTGCGCATCTATAAAAGGCCGGAACTCGACAGCCCTCGCCTGCTGCTGGGTTTTTCGGGCTGGATGGATGGCGGCGAGGTCTCGACAGGGACAGTAAAGTACTTTATCGAGAAGCTCCGCGCAGAAAAATTAGCTGATATTGAGCCGGAAGGTTTTTATATAAACAATTTCCCCGGCTCAATGGAAATGACAGCGTTATTCAGACCGCACACGAAAATAAAGGACGGTCTGATTACATCCCTCGAGACAACGACAAATGCGTTTTTCTGCAATCAAAAACAAAATCTCATATTGTTTCTGGGCAAAGAGCCCAATCTGCGGTGGCAAGAATTTGCAGACTGCGTCTTCTCGCTGTGCTCGGAATTTGGGGTTAGAATGATATATTTTATAGGCAGCGTTGCCGGCCTTGTGCCCCACACTCGCGAGCCAAGAATCCTTTGTTCGGCCTCCGATGCAAAACTTAAAGAGACCTTCCAGCAGTACGGCGTAAAATTCACGAGCTACGAAGGCCCTGCCAGTATAGTTACCTACCTGACAGCCAACGCCGGCAAAGAGGGTTTGAATATGGCAAGTCTTGTGGCCACGATTCCCGCCTACGTACAGGGCAACAACCCCAAGTGCATAGAGGCGGTGATAAGACGGCTGGCGAGCATTTTAGGGCTGCAAATAAAGCTCGACGACCTGCGGGACATCAGCGACGAGTTCGAAAAGAAATTAAGCGATGTTGTGCAGGAACAACCCGAATTAACCAGCAACATCCGCAAACTGGAGGAAAACTACGACAACGAGATATTCGACAGCGAAATGGGGGATTTGAAAAAGTGGCTCGAACAGCAAGGGGTCAGATTGGATTAGGGGCTGCCGAGCCGGCAAACACATATTGACTCCCGACAAAAACATTCGGGAGCAGAGTAAGTCCGAAAATACGGGCAAATCAATATGCACTCATTTTGGCCGAGATATGTCCTCGAGCCCGTCCCAATCACATCAAAACTGGTAACCGCTTATTTATAGGGCAGCCGGCTAAAAACTCATTAAATGTTCCCTCACCCCACCATAAGGCGTCTTTCGGACTAAAGCCGCCGGCTTTATAAGCCGAACTTACAATCCGGGTAATAATCCTAAACTCCAATAATCAGTATAGCGAGGATTCGGTGGATCATAAACAAAGGCATAAAAGACTGCGCCTGCTTGTCAGTAAAGTCAACAAGCAGCGCAAAACGCAGGCCAAAAAAATAGACATACTCTGCAACGACATCATCGCAACCCAGAGAGAGTTCATCAAACGGCTGAATACCATCAGCTTCACCGCCAACTTTTACGAATCAATCGTTGGAACAACCGACTTGAGCAGTCTGCTCGCTACTTCCGGCAAACTCATCAAAAATGAAATCCCCGATGCGAACATTGCTTTCTTTTTGCGTCAGACAGACAATTTCGAACTACATTTATTCGAAAGCGACCAGCCAATAACCCTTGAGAAGCAGCACCTTGAAAACTGCTTCACGGCCGAGCTGGTGGACAATATCTGCAAATCGAACAAACTATGCACCCTCGATGACCTGTTCGCAATAGGCCTGCAAGGCAACTTAAGTGTGCTAAATAAGACGTCGGTTGTCACTGTCCCATTGGGTCAGTTCGGTACATCTGTGGGTTTTGTATTGATTTACCGGGCTCAATCGCAAAACAAATTAACTGCCGCCGAACTGACCAACATCTCTGCAATAGCCCCCGGCCTATCGCGAGCAATCCAATCCTGCCAGGTACCCTTGCCGGCTACCGATTAAGACCTTTGCTGTGAGAGAATATCGGTCTTAAAGCTACCGCCCCGCACCTACCTTGGAAGCAGCTTGTCAAATGTTATTCGAGCGACATCTCGCAAGGGGATTATCGGAGCGTGTTTGATTGTCATTTCCCAAGGTAGGTGCGGGGTTTGCCAAAAAAGCAAAAAAGGGGAAAAAGAAGTTATGTGCCCCCCTTAGCAAGTCGATGAAAAACGGTGTTGCCCCTGCTTGGCGCAGGGGTAAACCTGTCCCCGCAAAAGCGGGGAATGCTTATAACGGATGTTCCATAAAAAACAATTAAAAAGGGGGCTAACAAACAATCGTTTAGATAAATATAGGAGAAACGAAAATGTCAGAAAAATCAGCTAAAAACAGAAAAACGACAGCGAGGGCCAGCTCAACGGGGAAAACGACCCCGCCCCTCAAGAGAAGCGGGACTCAAAAACGAAGCCCGGTAACGGCAAAGGGTGATTTTGATTTCAATACCTGGTTAGTGCCCACCTTAGATTTGGAACAATATGAACCTAATATCGAGCAAGAGGTTGGCGTCGGGGACGAAATCAAGGGTTCCACCCGCTATGCATGGATTGGCGCCGGTCAGTGCGGTGGAAGATTGGTGAAGTCTTTCTACGACCTCGGTTATAAGAAGGTGCTGGCCGTCAATACCACCCACCATGATTTGGACTTACTCGACATCCCCCAAAACCAAAAGTTCCTGATGGACATAGGTGAAAAGGGCGCCGGCAAGGATATGGAAAGAGGTAAAGAAGCCGTCCAGCAGCACCAGCAGGAGATTTTGCACCTTGCCAGGCAGACATTCGGCACTCAGGTTGACCATATTATGATTGGCTTCGGGGCCGGTGGTGGTACTGGCAGCGGAAGCGTTGTTAAGTTGATTGAGATTGCTAAAAGGTATGCCCGGTATGTCGGGCTGAAGAACCCGGATAAAAGCGTGGGCGTAGTTATGACGTTGCCCACCATAGGTGAATCCAGCTCTCCATTGGTAGCTGAAAATGCGTACAATATCGCCCGCGAGCTAAGTCAAATAGCCGCAGCCGGTAAAATATCACCTCTTATCATTGTGGACAACGACAAGGTTAACAAGATGTATCCGGGACTGACGGTAAAATCATTCTGGCCCAGCATAAACAATACTGTCGCAAGCTTGTTCGATATCTTCAATATGCTAAGCGCCATGAGCAGCCAATATACATCCTTCGACCCTGTAGATTATCACAGCATTCTGCAGGCAGGTGGATGTGCGATAATGGGCCTGACCAAGGTGAATAAATTTGAGGACAAGTTCGAATTATCCGGTGCGGTAAAGAAGAACCTCGAGAAGACATTACTTGCCGGTGGATTCGACTTGTCCACTGCCAAGGTAGCCGGCTGCATAGCCGTCGGCGGCAAGAAACTAATGGCCAACGTCAAAGGTCTGCAGGACAACATCGACTACGCATTTGACGTCTTGTCAGAGATAACCGGCCAGGCCACCATTCACAGAGGCATATACGAAGACAACCGGGATTGCTTAAGGGTTTACACGATTATCGGAGGCATGGATAGCCCCACCGCCCGTTTGGAAGAGCTTAAAAGTCACATGGCTGTTGGCGTTCGCTAATTAAGCAACTAATGTCTTACAAATAAACGATTGTTTATATTCGCCGGCTGTGCTGTTAACTTCCTCTCTGAGGCGGGATGCGGCGCAGCCGGCGAAATTCGTTTTAATACGGCGAGCAATTACTCAACCCCAGAAAGACTAAAATGGCAGAAACACCGAAATACAGAGAAAGCCCCGAAGCCGCCGGCACAAACCCCGGCAAGACGGAAGAGGATGAAACTATCCCTGCCATCCAGCAAGCAGAGGACAGCCCCTCTTGTTTCGAAAAATCAGATGGTCAATTCTCACAGGCCGATGGTCTTAATAAAACATCTGACGAATCCGGCATCAACGCCTTGCAACTGCCTCCTTTAGAGTTGGAAAACTACGAGCCCGATATTGGGCAAAGCACCAGCATTGACGACCAAATCAAGGGCTCTGCCCGCTATGGGTGGATTGGCGTAGGCCAGTGCGGCGGAAGACTAATTAAGTCCTTCTACGACATTGGCTACAGGAAGGTCCTTGCGGTGGATACAACCCAAGATAATTTGGATTCGCTCGATATTCCCAAGAATCAAAAGTTCTTAATGAGCGTAAGCGAAGAGTACACCGACAAGGATATGAAAACAGGCCAAAGAGCCATCCAGCAGCACCAGCAGGAGATTTTACACCTTGCCAGGCAGATATTCGGCCTTCGGGTTGACCATATTATGGTTATCTTCGGGGCCGGCGGCGGTACCGGCAGCGGAAGCGTTGTCGGATTGGTTGAGATTGCCAAAAGATACGTCCGCTACGTCGGTTCGAAGAATCCGAATAAAAATGTAGGCGTAGTTATGACCTTACCTGCCATAAGCAAAATCGTCTCTCCGGTGGTAGCCAAAAACGCATATAAAATAGCCGTCAAGTTAAGCCGAGTAGCCAGGGCAGGAAAGATATCACCTCTTATTATTGTGGACAATGACAAAATCAACACGATGTATCCGGAAATGGCGATAAAGCTACCCTGGTTCGGCATAAATAACGGTTTCGCCCGGCTGTTTGATACCTTCAATACGCTCAGTAACCTAAGCAGCCAGTACAGCTCCTTTTCCCCCGCAGATTACCGCGATATTATGGAGGCCGGCGGGTGCGCAATAATGGGGCTGACTAAAGTGCACAAATTTAACGACCCATTTGCAATATCCAAGGCGATGAAGGACAACCTCGAAAAGACGCTGCTCGCCGACGGATTTGATTTATCCACGGCAAAAGCTGCCGGCTGTATAGTCGTCGGCGGCAAAGAGCTAATCAGCAGCGTGAAAGGTCTGCAGAACAACATCGATTACGCATTCGATATACTGTCGGAAATAACCGGCGAAGCCACCATCCACCGAGGAATATATGAAGATGACGGCGATTGTTTAAGGGTGTACACCATCATCGGAGGTCTGGACAGCCCTACCGCCCAACTGAGAGAACTCAATGCCAACCTGTATAATCGACTGGATATAGACAATTTCGAGGGTCCGCCGCTTTACCAGCGAAAGGAAGATATCCTGCCTCTGGCTGAATACTTCCTGGCAAAGCAAACAGCTCTCTATAACGAGCCGCCGAAAGTTCTGAGCCCAAATACCAAAAAGCTTCTTCTGAATTACATCTGGCCCGGCAATGTCTCTGAGCTTGCCAGCGCTATCGAACGTGCCTATGTTTTGACCACAGGCAAAGAAATCCAACCTGCCGTGCTGCCTTTTAAGATTATACTCGCAGATTACGGAAAATCAAAATACGAACTGCCTTCCCTTGACCACGTAAAACGCAAAGTTATTACTCAGACCCTTGAATTCACCAAAGGCAGCAAACCCGCCGCCGCAAAAATCCTCGGCATCGAGCCCGACAAGCTAAACCGCCTAATCGAGAAGTTAAACATCTCTGCAACAAAGAAAAATACCGACGGCTAAAAACAAATTCTCGTATCCCATTCCACCGGTAAGTCTTAAGCATCCGGTATCTTACGCCATCACAGCAATTCTGAACTTTTTCGCTTATAACCGGCTGTTTTTTTAATTTTTTGCCTTTTGGAAGGCGGTTCAAGTCTAATTTTTCTTGCAATACCGATTTCTTCTGATAGATTTAAACAGCCATTAAGGCCTTGCGGGCAGGTAGCTCAGCTGGTAGAGCAACGGACTGAAAATCCGTGTGTCGGCGGTTCAAATCCGCCCCTGCCCATTTATTTTCTCCTATTGTCAATTGACAACAGCAAGATTTTTTATTGTCTAACCGCTTATTCATAAAAACATCAGCCGACAAATGTGCAGCTCAAATTCACATATCAGTGTCCCATTGCACCTTTGTTGAAATATCGTCTTGCATCTCGTTGAAATTCTATTAAGATACCAGCTCAAATTAAAAAAATGTGATTCCGTCGCTTTCGATGGCTACGGTGGCAGCATCGCTGCTATCAAAACAGCGATACAGACAGGATGGACAAATATCAATAATAACTGAAGCAGCTTTAGCTAACTCAAGTTCAATGCAAGATACGAGATACGGTCTTGTTCTCACGACGTGTCCGTTTTGCGGATGCGGATGCGGATTGCACCTCGAGCACAACAACGGGATGATTGTCGGCTCATACCCCAGCAAAAATCATCCTGTCTCAAAGGGCGGCCTCTGTGTAAAAGGATGGAACACTTACGAATTCATCAACAAGTTAGACCGGCTTAAAGCACCTTTAATAAAATCCAACGGCGGATTTAAAGAGGTCTGCTGGGAAAACGCCCTTGAAACAGTTTCCAAGAGACTTCTGGAAATTAAAGACAAATACGGCCCGAATGCCGTTGGTTTTCTAAGCTCGGCCAAGGCCACCAACGAAGAGAATTACCTTATGATGAAGCTGGCAAGGGCCGTTTTTAAGACCAACAATATCGACCACTGCGCCCGGCTCTGCCACGCATCCACAGTGGTAGGGCTGGCGGCGACGTTCGGCTCAGGCGCAATGACAAATTCAATAAACGAATTCGAGGATGCGGACCTGTTTTTGGTAACCGGCTCAGATACGACCGAGCAACATCCGCTGATTGGCTCACGGATTATCAACGCCGTCAACGACAAAGGGGCCAGGCTGATTGTTGTTGACCCCAGAAGAATCGAACTTGCCAAATATGCAACCATTTATATGGCGCAGGACAACGGCACCGACGTGGCGTGGATAAACGGGATGATGAATGTGATAATCAAAGAGGAGCTGTATGACCGCAAATATATTCAGGAAAGAACAGAGAGCTTCGAACAGTTAAAAGCAACGGTTGAGCAATACCCGCCGGAGTATGTTGAGAAAATAACGAAAATACCTCGCGACCTGCTCATTCAGGCAGCGAGGATGTATGCCAAAACCAAAAAGGCGATGATTGTTTATTCTATGGGCATCACACAGCATACCACAGGCACCGATAACGTCAAATCGCTGGCCAATCTTGCGATGCTGACCGCCCACGTGGGTTTTGCCTCTGCCGGCGTCAACCCCTTAAGGGGACAAAACAATGTCCAGGGCGCCTGCGATGTCGGTGCGCTGCCGGATGTCTTTTCAGGATACCAAAAGGTGACGGACGAAACGGCCAGAGCCAAATTTGAAAAAATATGGCAAACAGAGAATCTGCCTTCAAAGCCGGGGCTTACCGTTACTGAAATCCTTGACAGGGCATTGGAAGGCGAGCTCAAGGGGCTTTACATAATGGGCGAAAATCCCGTTATCAGCGACCCTGATTCAAATAACATTCGCAAAGCGCTTAAGAAACTGGACTTTCTCGCTGTCAACGAGATATTTCTATCGGATACCGCTCAATATGCAGACGTAGTATTACCTGCCGCCAGTTTCGCCGAAAAGGACGGCACGTTCACAAATACTGAACGCAGGGTCGAGAGGATACGCAAGGCAATTGAGCCGGTCGGGCAGGCGAAGCCGGACTGGGAGATTTTATGTGAAATAGCCCGACGCTGCGGCTACGACGGGATGAAGTACGGCCAGCCTTCTCAGATTATGGATGAAATAGCCCGGCTTACTCCCATCTACGGCGGGATAAGCTACGACCGCTTGGACCCGTTTGGGCTACAGTGGCCCTGTCCGTCGAAAAACCATCCCGGCACCGTATATCTGCATAAGGATAAATTCACCAAAGGCAAAGGGACCTTTATGCCGTGTGCATATATAGCCGCGGACGAGCTTCCGGATGATGAATATAACTTTGTTCTCAGCACGGGAAGAATCTACTGGCACTGGCATACCGGCACAATGACACGCCGAACTTCCACATTAGATAGAGAGGTGCCCACCGGCTACGTCGAGATTAATCCGAAAGACGCCGAAAAACTCAACATAAGAAACGGCGGCCGGGTGAAAATCTCATCGAGACGCGGCGAAATAGAGACAAAAACGCTGGTAACAAAAAAGGTAAAGGAAGGTTCCGTCTTTGTTCCATTCCATTTTAGCGAGGCAGCGGCAAACGTATTGACCAATCCCGCAGTGGACCGCCTCGCCAAGATTCCGGAATACAAGGTCTGTGCCGTAAAAATCGAAAAGATATGAAACAACGGCTGCTAAAAAAAGATAATGTAAAAGGCCTTTGCATTAAGGCATCAAAACAGTGGGAAACTTATGTCCCTCTGGAAGATACCGTCGGCGGAGATACCCACTTTGTAAAGCTCGACGGTAAAAATAACGAATTACTTCTTGATAGATTGAATCTGGATTACGAATCTCTTGTCGTCCCGCCGAAGGTCATAGCATTCCCCCAGCTTGATTCTCTTTTTAGGTTTCAGGGTGAAAAGATTATCGAAACGGTCCCCCCCGCCTCAAAGAAACTGCTGTTCGGCCTACGGGCATGTGACGTTAAAGGGATATTATTTATGGACGATTTCTTCAAGAGGAACTTCGAAGACATCTACTACCTGAACAGGTCGATGGACAAACTACTGGTCATCGTCGGCTGCAAGCAGCCCCTTGAGAGCTGTTTCTGCACCTCCGCAAAGACAGGGCCGTTTTTAGAAAAAGGGTTCGACCTGCAACTGGTTGACATTGGGGATAAATATGTGGTTGAAATAGGTTCTGAAAGAGGCGAAGAATTTGTAAACACCTACAGAAGGTTTTTTGATAAGGCCTCGAAAGATGACATTGAGCACTCAGAAGCTGCGAAACGCAATGTGGAAGAATCCGTCGGCCTTAGAGTGGATTTTGAAAAGGCCATAAAGAGCTTTTGTGAGGACAAGGTGCCCGAAGAAATCTACGAAACGATAGCCCAGAGGTGCATTTACTGCGGCGGGTGTCTCTATGTCTGCCCGACCTGCAGCTGTTTTAACGTATTTGACGACATAAAGGCAGCCTCAGGCGCAAGATACCGCAACTGGGACGCATGCGTCTTTGAAGGGTATACGCGAGAGGCCAGCGGACATAACCCACGCACCGAGAAGTGGCTTCGCACCGCCCGCAGATACGAGCACAAGCTAAAATATGATTACCTTGCCACAGGGACAAGCGGCTGTGTCGGCTGCGGCAGGTGCCTGTCAAGCTGTCCGGTCAATATAGGAATATCTCAGGTTATTGAAGAGGTTTCGAAACATTGAAAAATGAATATGTCCCACATCCCGCAGTAATAGAATCAATTCGGCAGGAAAGCGGCGATACGAAGACGTTTAAGCTCGCTTTCGAGGATAAGACGCTGGCCAAATCCTTCGATTATAAGCCCGGCCAATTTGTGCAGGTCTCCCTGTTAGGCGTGGGAGAGGCCCCCATATCCATAACCTCCTCTCCCAGTCAAAAAGGGTTTTTGGAGCTTACAATAAGGGACGCCGGAAAACTTACACACGCAATACACCGCCTCGAACCGGCAGACAAAATCCATATAAGAGGCCCCTACGGAAATTCATTTCCGCTCGAAGAGGTTAAGACAAAGGACCTATATTTTATTGCCGGCGGCATTGGTCTGCCGCCGTTAAGGAGTGTGGTAAAATCGGTCTTTGATAAACGAGGGGACTTCGGAAAGGTTAAAATTTTATACGGCGCCAAAACGCCGCAGGAGCTTTGCTTTAAAGAAGAACTCCAATCCTGGAAGCAAATGAATGACACGGAGGTATTACTTACGGTAGATGAAGCCGATGAAAGCTGGAAGGACAATGCGGGTGTAGTAACAACATTATGGGATAAAACCGATATGACCACTTCCTCCGGCGCCGCCTTTGTGTGTGGCCCGCCTATTATGCTCAGGTTCGTCATTGGGAAACTGCTCAATTCCGGATTCAAAGATGAAAGTATCTATATAACCCTCGAGCGGTATATGAAGTGCGGCATCGGCAAGTGCGGCCATTGTAATATCGGCGAAAAATTTGTATGTATAGACGGGCCGGTTTTCACCTACAGTCAGCTTAGAAACTTTCCCGACAAGGAAAAGGCGATAGCATAAAGCATACCTTAACAGCAGGTTACCACCAGGTCTTGGTTTGCCCGTCTTCTCGTCCGATTATTTCATACCTACCTGGTATAAAATTTATGCACGGCTGTATGCGTGTACTTATCACCGGGCATGAGAATCACCGATGGGAAATTGGGCTTATTCGGTGAATCCGGAAAATGCTGTGTCTCGAGGCAGACGCCATAATGCTTTTTGTACACTATGCCGTTTTTGCCGGTAATAGAGCCATCGAGGAAGTTTCCGGAATAGAACTGCAGTCCCGGCTCAGTGGTGTGGATTTCCATCACTCGTCCGCTGGTCTGCTCATATACCCTTAAAGCCAGAGCCATTTCTCCCCCGCCGCTGTTAAGGACGTAATTATGGTCGTAGCCGCCGGCGACCTCGCCGATTCGCAGGCCAATGGCCATCGGCCTGGTAAAATCCATCGGCGAGTCCTTGACAATCTTAAGCTCGCCGGTTGGTATCAGCTTTTCATCGACAGGGGTATATTTATCAGCGTTAATCATAAGCTCGTGACCTAAAATATCACTGCTGCCGGCTGTAAGATTAAAATACGTATGATTGGTCAGGTTTATCGGTGTTGGCTTATCCGTTGTCGCCTCATAATCTATTCTTAACTCATTATCTTCCGTCAGTGTGTAGGTAACGGTACAAGACAGGTTGCCTGGGTAACCCTGCTCGCCATCTTTGCTGAGGTAGGTAAGCTTCACCCCTACACCGTCTTTTGCCTTTACCTCTTCTGCATTCCATATCATTTTATCAAAGCCCTTGACACCCCCGTGCAGATGAGTCGGGCCTTCGTTGGTGGTAAGCTGATATTTCGTGCCGTCGAGTGTAAACCTGCCGTCGGCAATGCGATTGGCATATCTGCCCACTATGCACCCGAAGTAAGGATTGTTTTTGACATAATCGTCCAGATTGTCGTAGCCGAGAACAATATCGCCGAGCTTGCCATCGCGGTCCGGCACCTCCAGCGAAACCAGAATACCGCCGTAGGTCATAACCCTGGCTTTAAGGCCGTTGGTATTAGTCAGCGTGTACAAATCAATTTCCTTTCCGTCCGGGGTCTTTCCGAAAGGTTCTTTTTTAATGCTCATTTCCGCCCTCTTTTCAATCTTGACTTCTGGTTGTGAAGCGGACACCGCTTTTTCACAGCCAAACATAACTGCTACTGTCACCAAGACAAAAATAATCCATCTCGCCTTCACTT
Organism: uncultured Pirellulales bacterium; assembly: GCA_964405375.1. Lineage (GTDB taxonomy): Bacteria > Planctomycetota > Phycisphaerae > Sedimentisphaerales > Anaerobacaceae > CAYONQ01. The sequence continues at coordinate 16,595 of CAYONQ010000024.1, read as the reverse complement.
TTCAACTCCTTACTTTATAGGGACGTTCACAGATTACAAAGACACCCGAAATATAACAGCCCAAAGACAAAATGTCAAAAATTTATTGATACCAGCAAAAACCCGGAAAAACCTTGAAATGTCCCGGCCTACAGTTTATATAGATGGGCTTTAGGTCAACACTAAGTGCTGTATATTGGGAAAATACCAGATAAGATAAAGATAAATAATTGAAAGGTTAAATTGTGGGTGGTTTCGAGGTATTAGATTGGGTAGCGATTGCGGCATATTTTGGCGTTATGCTGGCGATTGTCTGGTGGGTGGTTTTGCAGAAACAAAGGACCTCGACCGATTACTTTCTGGCGGGCAGACATATGCCCTGGTTCGTGGTTGGGGCCTCGATTTTCGCATCGAATATCGGCTCAGAGCATATTGTCGGGCTATCGGGACAGGGCTCTACCAGCGGTATGGCTATGGCACACTGGGAGATGCACGCATGGATAACAATAATACTGGCCTGGGTATTCGTGCCCTTTTACTATCGCTCTAAAGTTTTCACAATGCCGGAATTTCTCGAGAGGCGCTTCAATCCGACTGCACGCTGGATATTGTCCATTGTCTCACTCATAGCTTATGTGTTTACAAAAGTATCAGTAACGGTTTATGCAGGCGGGGTGGTCTTCAATGTGCTGTTGCCTGAGATTCACATACAGGTTACGGAAAATTTCGTCCTTGATGCCTTCTGGGTCGGGGCACTGTTGACGGTGATTCTTACAGGTATCTATACCATTCTTGGCGGTCTGCGTGCCGTGGTCTATACCGATACTGTCCAGACGGTGATTCTGTTACTCGGTTCGGCCTTTATCACGGTGTTCGGGTTGAGCAAGCTTGGCGGCTGGGGCGAGCTGCAGATGATTTGCCGTGAGAATGCCGCCAATTTCGCTTTATGGAGGCCAAATACAGACCCCTCCTTTCCGTGGCTGGGTGTTATGATAGCGTCGCCCATTATTGGAATCTGGTACTGGTGTACCGACCAGTATATTGTGCAGAGGGCACTTTCGGCGAAGAATTTACAAAATGCTCGTCGAGGTGCAATATGGGGAGCATTTCTGAAGGTCTGGCCGGTAATGATTTTTATTGTTCCCGGTTTAATCGCTTATGCCCTGTATCAAAAAGGACTGATTGAACTTCCTACAAAGATTGCCGATGGCCAGAAAGTTCTTGACGGTGACCAGGTCTTTGCGACTATGGTCAGGTCCCTATTGCCGGCAGGGCTTCGCGGTTTGGTGGTCGGCGGGCTGCTTGCGGCATTGATGAGCTCTCTGTCATCACTTTTTAATTCCTGTGCGTCGCTGTTTACAGTGGATATCTACGAGAAAATCAGACCTGATACCTCGGAACGGCACCTGGTCAGGGTCGGGCGAATCGCAACGATGGTTGTTGTTGTAGTGGGAATTATCTGGATACCGGTGATGCAGAGAGTTTCCCAGGGCGGACTGTACAAATATCTCCAGAGCGTGCAGGGCTATCTGGCACCACCGATTACTGCTGTTTTTCTTCTCGGGCTTTTCTTTAAACGCATTAACGGCAAAGGGGCTGTCGCAGGTCTGTCCATAGGTTTCGTCGTAGGAATGTTCAAGCTGACCATCCAGGCGCTTACAGGCGGTAGCAACCCCGCAATACAATCGCCGGCTTTCCTGGTATATGTCGGAGAATACAACTTCCTCTATGCGACCGGCTGGCTGATGCTGATTAGTATCATTGTCATTGTCGGTGTTTCGCTGTTGACGGCTCCGCCAAACACCGAACAGATTGTCGGTTTAACCTATGCCACATCGACGCCCGAGCAAAGGAAAGAACGCCGCGAAAGCTGGAACTATATAGACGTTCTGGGAACAGTTTTGGTCCTGGGGCTGGTGCTTGGGATGTATCTGTATTTCAGCTTCTGGCTTAACTGATTGTCCCATAGTCGCTTTCGACTATTTCTTTATAATTAAAAACTGACCGATTTACAACAAATGTTAAATGTAAGTCGATTTATGACAATATATTATGTTTCTCATAAAATATAATAAAAAGCCATCCGCCGTCAGGCGGATTCCGCAATTTTGCATTTTGCACTTTGATTTTTGCGTTTTCAAACTGACCATCGGTCAGTTTGAGTAATTTATTTATAGCACGCACGGTCAAGCTGGATTAAAGAGGGTCTATGTACTTACTTGGTTACGATGTCGGCAGCTCATCGATAAAGGCAACGCTGTTGGAAGCCGAGACCGGCAGGCAGGTGGCGTCGGCAACATCGCCGGATAAGGAGATGGAGATAATAGCCGAAAGCCCCGGCTGGGCCGAGCAGCATCCCGAAACCTGGTGGCAGAACACCATCACCGCAACTGCCAAGATAAAATCGGACTTCTCATTTGACCCCGCCGATGTACGGGCAATCGGCATATCCTACCAGATGCACGGGCTGGTTATAATCGACAAAAATCAAGAGGTGCTGAGACCCGCCATAATCTGGTGTGACAGCAGGGCTGTTGAAATCGGCAACCGGGCTGCCAGAGACATCGGTGAAACCAAATGCCTGCAGCGCCTGCTTAACCTGCCCGGCAATTTCACCGCCTCGAAACTGAAATGGGTTATGGAAAACCAGCCCCATCTTTACAAGAGAACATACAAAATTATGCTGCCTGGCGACTGGATTGCTTTACAAATGACCGGCAGGGTTGCGACCACGCCATCAGGGTTGTCTGAAGGTATTTGCTGGGATTTTCAGGACCACGGTCTCGCAGAACTGGTGCTGGACTATTACGGGATTGCCAAAGAGCTGTTCGCCGAGGTTGTGCCGACCTTTTCTATCCAAGACGAGTTGACCAGAAAGGCAGCCGAGCTGTTAGGCCTGAAGGCCGGAACGCCGGTTTCGTACAGAGCCGGCGACCAGCCGAACAACGCCCTGTCTCTTAACGTCTTAAATCCCGGCGAAATAGCCGCTACCGCCGGAACGTCAGGCGTGGTTTACGGAATCAGCGATAAGCCGGATTACGACAGCAAATCGAGAGTCAATACCTTTGTTCACGTCAACTACACCCCGGAAACACCGAGATATGGTGTATTGTTGTGTCTTAACGGAACGGGAATATTAAATAGCTGGCTGCGACACATAGTCGGCGATACAATAACGTATGAGCAGATGAACGAACTTGCGGCTCAAATCCCGGTTGGCTGCGACGGCCTTGTGATTTTGCCTTACGGCAACGGGGCCGAACGAACGCTGGAGAATAAGGACATCGGGGCGTTAGTCGCCGGCCTGAACTTCAACACTCACAACAAAGCACATCTGCTAAGAGCGGCCCAGGAGGGTATTGTCTTTGCATTAAATTACGGGCTTGGAATAATGCGTAACGCCGGTGTAAAAGTACAAACCGTTCGCGCCGGTCGTGCGAATATGTTTTTAAGCCCCCTATTCGGCGAGGCCTTCGCCACCGTTACCGACTCTACCGTTCAGCTTTACAATACCGACGGCTCGCAGGGCGCAGCAAGAGGGGCCGGTATAGGAGCAGGGATTTACAAGAGCTACAAGGACGCATTTGTCGGATTAGACTGTAAGCAGGTTATCGAGCCGAATCGTAATCTGGAACCGGCTTACAGGACTGCTTACGAAAACTGGCTGAATGTTCTCGAAAGGCGGCTCTCTAAACACCACTAACAAACAGAAACAAAACGGGAGAGATGAAAATGAAAAAAACCACGTTTGGAGTAATCGTCGGCAACCGGGGGTTCTTCCCTGATGTGCTGGCAAAACAAGGACGCAAAGACATACTTGAGGTGCTCAAGAAAAACGGTTTCGGAACAGTGGCACCATCGATGCAGCAGACGAAATACGGCTCTGTCGAGACCTTTGACGACGCCAAAAAATGTGCTGCGTTTTTTGCAGAGAACAGTAGAAAGATTGACGGCATAATCGTAACGCTGCCGAACTTCGGCGATGAAAAAGGCATCGCAGAGGCGGTCAAACGCTCCGGCCTTAACGTGCCGATTTTAATCCACGCCGAACCGGACGTGCCGGCCAAAATGACCATCGCCGGCAGACGCGATTCCTTCTGCGGAAAAATCAGCGTCTGCAATAATCTCAGACAGGCAGGTATTCCCTATACGCTGACAAAATCGCATACGGTTAAAGTTACATCAGCCGAGTTTAAGAAAGACCTCGACGACTTCGCCTCGGTGTGCAGGATTGTCAAAGGACTTAAAAATGTCAGGTTCGGCGCCATCGGCGCACGCACCGGCGCCTTCAATACCGTCCGCTACAGCGAAAAAATCCTTGAGCTTTCGGGCATCTCCGTAGAGACGATAGATTTGTCCGAAATCCTCGGAAAAGTTGCGCTTCTCGGCGATAATGACAGAGCGGTCAAAAATAAATTAAACGCCATCAAGCAGTATATCCCGACAAAGTCGATTCCAGCCGGGGCGCTTCTGAAGATGGCGAAATTCGGCTATGTGATAGACAGATGGGTCAAAGACACGGGGCTTAACGGCACAGCCATTCAGTGCTGGACAGCCCTGCAGCAATTCTTCGGGATAGTGCCCTGTGCACTTATGAGTATGGCAAGCGAATCGCTGGTGCCCAGTGCCTGTGAAGTTGATATTACGGGTCTGTTAGGGATGTACATTCTACAATTGGCTTCCGGAACGCCCAGTGCGATTGTGGACTGGAACAATAACTACGGCCCCGACCCCGACAAATGCGTTTGCTTCCACTGTAGCAACTTACCGAGGTCATTTTTCAAGGCACCCAGAATGGACTACCAGCAGATTATCGCCGGCTCTGTAGGCAAAGACAACACTTACGGCACTGTTGTCGGCAGGATAGCGCCCAACAGGATGACCTTCTGCAGAACCACTACCGACGACACCGCCGGCATTATCAGCGCTTATGTAGGCGAAGGCAAATTTACAAACGATAAACTCGATACCTTCGGCGGATATGGCATAATGGAGATTGCGAACCTTCAAGCCCTTATGCGATATATCTGCAGGATGGGTTTTGAGCACCACGTTGCCGTCAACATCTCACAGAAAGCCGATGCAATTACCGAGGCCCTTGATAACTATATGGGCTGGGAGGTCTATCGGCACGAGTAAAAATTTTGGTCTTTGGCAATCTCGGCAGGGTTTTCACAATAGGAGGATATATAATGCAAAAGAAATGTTTACTGGCTGTTTTCAGCGCTGTAGTGATGGTAACTTTCTGCATTAAAAAAAGCTGCGCGTTCGACATCGTCGAAGCCAACAAGCCGACTGCTACCATTGTGGTTTCTGAAGATGCCTCCAAGGCGGATAGATTTGCTGCACAAGAGCTGCAGACCTATCTTGAAAAAATTTCAGCGGTTCGTGTCCCTATAGAGGATGACTCAACAGAAATCGAAGGAAATATGATACATATAGGTGATAATCGATATGTAAGAACTTTAGGAGTAACCAGCGAGGACCTGGAACCTGAAGGATTTAACATTAAGACAATTGGAAACAATCTCATATTAATTGGTAAAGAGCCCTGTGGAACGGAATTTGCCGTTTATACTTTTCTCGAGAAATATCTTGGGATAAGATGGTTCTGGCCGGGCGAATTAGGCGAAGTGGTCCCACAATCAAATACGGTAAGGGTGGATGAGATAGATATACAGGAGGCACCGGATTATAAAATGCGCCTCATCGGAGGCAAGGAAACAGGGCCGGGTGAACCATCGCTGTGGGGCAAGAGAAACAAACGCGGCGGCAGCATCAGAGCAAAGTTCTGGGGCTCTTTCTATGAGATGCTTCCATCTGAAAAATACGCTAAAACACATCCTGAATACTTTTCTCTGGTAGACGGGACAAGAAAGACCAGGCGCGCCCAGCTTTGCACCACGAATCCGGAAGTGATTAAAATCTGCACTGATAACGTCCGAAGCTACTTTGATAAGCACAAAAACGTGGATATTTTCACCATAGAAGAGAACGACTGGCTCGGATTTTGCGAATGTGAAAATTGCACGGCGCTGGATACAGGGAAAAAATTAAAGCCCTTTAAAGAAAAACCTCCGTTTGCTGCACCGCCTTTGGCACCAGGGCGTTTCGGTGAAGGAGACGTCATCAGCGACCGTATGTTTACCTTCGCCAACAAAATGGCTGAAGAGCTCGCCAAAACCCATCCTGATAAATACGTTAGTATGTCATCTTATTCCTGGCATACAGAGCTGCCGGGGAAAATCAAAAAATTGCACAAAAACTTGTTCTTTCAAACCACCTCAAGCTGCATAGGACACTGGTACGAACCAAGAAGACAGGAGGATTACGCCAGGTTGAAACAATGGGCTGAAATCGCTGACAACATAACTATCTATGAATATTACGTAAATGCACTCTGGCCGAATATGTTCAGAGTGATTCCAGCTCTTATCGGCCAGTCCATTCCGCAGTATTACAAACTGGGAGCCAGATATTTTTACTCCCAGGGCTGTGAAGATTATGCAATAAGCGGATTGAATTACTATGTCGCCAGCAAACTGCTCTGGGATACGACACTCGATGTAAAACAGATTCTTGAGGACTACTACACGAACTGTTTCGGCAGCGCAAGAGAGCCGATGAAAAAATACTTTGAAACGCTGGAAAACGCCTGGAAGGATGCGACAATTAAAGGAGACCTTCCCAGAAGCCAGAGGTTGCTGGGAACGGGAAGGTCTTATGAGCAGTTTCTCACAATTTTCAAGCCGGGCATCCTCGAAGAATGCAGCAGCTATCTGGATGAGGCAGAAAGATTGGCGGAGAACAAACTTATCAAAAAAAGAGTCGAATTTATGCGAGTAGGTCTTCGCTACAATCAGCTAACTATGGAAGCAATCAGGGCAATAAAGAAAGTGGAAAGCTTAGGATTTCCAAAATTTTATCAATTTAAGCTGACGTCTTCCATACCATACCCCATTGAACAGGCGAAGAACAAGGCAAAGCAGATTGACAAAGACAAGGCGAAATTATATCTTTCCCAGGCCATCGATGCCTGGAGCGAAAGAGCAGAATTTGTAGATAAAGTAAAGGGCAAAGGTGCTATGGATTATTACTCTTATCACAGAGTATTCGACCCTTTGGAGACGCTAAAGCAGCTTCTGGATTGGTATAACAAATAGGTTACATCAGTTGATAGAAATCTTATTAACTTACTCAAACTGACCGATTTGCAGCAGGTGTTAAATGTAAGTCGATTTCTGACAATATGTTATGTTTCTCATAAAATATAATAAAACAGCCATCCGCCGTTAGGCGGGTTCCGCAATTTTGCATTTTGCACTTTGATTTTTACATTTTCAAACTGGCCATCGGTCAGTTTGAGTTATTAACTTAAGGAGAAATGAATATGAGTAAAGCAAAAGAAATATCAAGAAGGCAGTTTCTGGCAAAAAGCTCACGATTGGCGGCAGGCGGGGCCGCGCTGGCCGCTGCACCCGGCTTGCTTGCCGGCCGGCAAAAACCGCAACGACAGCAACCGAACCTGTTATATGTCTTTGCCGACCAGATGCGAAGCCAAGCTATGGGTTGTTCCGGCAATGACCAGGTTATCACCCCCAATCTTGACCGGTTGGCCGGTCAGGGTATGCGCTTGACAAATGCTATTTCTATGTTTCCTGTTTGCTGTCCTTATCGTGCGATGCTGCAGACCGGAAAATTCCCGTTAAGCAACGCGATGGTAACAAACGGCCCGGCACTTCCGGAAGATGAGCTTTGCATCGCAGAAGTCCTGAAACAGCAAGGATACCAGACCGGCTACATCGGCAAATGGCACTTAAACGGCCACGCCGGGGTCGATGCCGCCGAAAGGCAATTTGTGCCGCCAGGACCCAAACGCCAGGGATTTGATTATTGGGCAGCCGCTAACTTCATCCACGACTACTTCAATTCGTATTATTATAGGGACGAAGACAAAAAAATCCCGATAAAGGGCTGGGAGCCGGACACTCAAACAGACCTGGCTGTTAGGTATATGGAAGAGCATAAAGATAAAGGCCCCTTCTGCCTGTTTCTCTCCTGGGGACCGCCGCACGACCCTTACATCGCTCCCGAAAAATATCAGAAGATGTATGACGCCGAAAAGCTCAAACTTAGAGAAAATATTTTTGATGCTACAGAAGGCGTGTCTTACGCAAATCGACAGGTCATCGCAAATTATTACGCCGCTATAACCTCGCTTGACTGGAATATGGGCCGTTTGACGGAGGCAATGGATAAATTAGGCATCGCCGACAACACCATCGTGGTGTTCACCTCCGACCACGGTGCTCAGCTTTTTTCGCTGTATCTCTACCACAAGCAATGGCCTTACGAAGAATCCATTTCGGTGCCCTTTATTATCCGCTACCCGAAGAAAATCAGACCCGGCCAGGTCAATGACCTTCTTTTCGGAAGTGTCAACATTATGCCGACCCTTCTTGGTCTTATGGGGGTTGATATTCCCAATACGGTAGAAGGGAAAGACCTGTCCGGCTTCGTTCTGGGAAATGCCACCGAGCCGGAACCGGATTCGGTCCTAATAGAGGTAATAACACCCTGCGGCCGAGTTATGGACAGAACCGGAATGCGCGCCTGGCGAGGAGTCAGGACAAAGCGATATACATACGCAAGGTTCCACGATGAACACTGGGTTCTGTTCGATAACAAGCTGGACCCGCTCCAGAGACGAAACCTGATATACAATAAGCAATACGACGGTTTGAAGGGAAAAATGAAGGCCAAGCTCGATGAATGGCTTAAGAAGACCAATGACCCGTTCCTGCCGGGCTCAGCTTATTACAATATCAGAACAGAGATGATTAATGACAGACCCCCGCTGTGGAAACCGGAAAAATAAAATAATCTGGAGCAATGTAGAAAAGTGTTATTCGGTTTGAAAGCTGCTCTGTTGAAATGCTTCGCTGTCATTCTGAGCGCAGCGAAGAATCTCGTTGTTTTCGAGCTATAGAGAGATTCTTCACTTTGCTGCGCTTCGTTCAGAATGACAATTTTTACATGTTTTCAACAGAGCATTTGAAAGCGTCAAAATAAATTTCTCAAATTATACCGGGGATATTATGAAATTAAGAATAACAAAATGGTATATCGCTGGTTTGCTTCTTTCTCTGGCTGTCCTGTTTGTCACAAGAGAAGCCCTTGCGCCAATACTGTCCCACGAGGAGCTCGTAAGCAGATTCAGGGTAAAAATCGCCGAAGGGTTCAGACCGGGCGACCACCGCCTTGAGATAAGAGACCTGGGATTTGAACACGCCGATTTAATCCCCGCTGATGAAAGCTCAATTACCTCGCTGGTCGAGTCGCCTAATGGCGACATATTCGGAGCAACAACCGGCCGGGTCTGCCATTTGTTTGTATATTCTTATCGGCCCGGCAGGGTCAAGTACCTATCAAACAGGGTACAACATTTAGGTAAAATCTCAGGCCACGAAAGTATCCATCACAGTCTTGTTGCCGACGAAGATGGAATAATCTACTTCGGCACAGGTCTGAATGAACTTGTCCAGCACCCGCTCTCATTTCCTCAGCCGGGCAATGCAGGTATCATCAAATCCCTCTGGGCCGATATTGAAAAAAGGTATTCTGACTATGAGGGCGGCCACTTGTTTAGATTCGACTACCCCAAGGAAAAGCGAAGATGGATAGGCCCAGAAGATGAGTGCGGCGCCGAAGACCTTGGCATACCCGTTCCGCACGATAGTATCTATGCTCTGACAATAAATAATCGGCGCAAGGAAATCTACGGCATAACTTATCCTCACGGTCATTTCTTTGTTTATCAGATTGAAAAGAATAAGTTCATCGATTTAGGCCAGCTTTACGAGAAAAAAGTCTTTGGCGGCCCCCATAACAGAACTCTCAGAACCATAACAAGGGCGCTTATCTGTGACGACAATGGGTTTGTTTACGGCTCAACTGATGGCAACAGAATTTTCAGATATGACCCTGATAAAGGTGAAATTACAAAACTTGATGTAAAGATTCCTGCAGTTTATTACAGTGCTGTGGAGACCTTTGAAAAAGAGCAAAATGGCATTATTTACGGGGGAACTTTGGAAGGATACCTGTTCAGGTTTGACCCCGAGAAGTTAAAGCTGAACAATCTTGGCAAGCCCTTTGTGCAGATGAGAATAAGAGCACTTACAATCGGCAAGGACGGTTTAATATACGGTATCGGCGGTGAAAGAATAAAGCATTGTCGGATGTTCAGATATGACCCTTATGAAAACCATTTCGATGACCTTGGCATATTAAAGGTCATCAGAGAACCGTATTATTACACGACCGGTCTGCAGTTTGACGCAATGCTAACAGGTAAAGATGGTGCTATTTATATCGGCCAGTCCGAAAGAAGAGCACATCTGTTCATTTATTATCCTTAGTAGCTGTAAGTCTAAATCGCAAACCTCTAAATAAGGACTATAACATGAAAATTAAAAGTATTCTGATTCTTGCCGTTATATCTTCTTTAGTTTTTTGTGCGCAGGTATTCTCCATAGGTGTCACCGGCAGGAAAGTTGTTATGAAGGCCATCGAATTCCCGGGCAATCACAAGGAGGATGGCTTCTGGGCAGGAATAAATTGCGCATCGGACGGCAAAATCTATCTCGGCACCTGCACCGAAGGCGGCGGACACGCCCATTTTTATATCTATGACCCTGACACCGGCAAAATCAAACACAGGGCAGATATAGCCGAATTTTTGGGTGGGGCCGCTAAGGCCGTAAGAACCCAGGGAAAAATTCATACAACGTTCTGTGAAGATAAAAACGGCAATATTTATTTTGCCACAGGCAACATGGGCGCCGGCCCTATTGATGTTGACCCTCGAAGCTGGGAAGGAGGCCATTGGTGCAGATACGACCCCAAAACAGATACCCTCGAAGACCTTGGTCTGGTGGCGTTCGGCGCCGGTATTTACGGTTTTACCATCGATAAAGAAAGAAACCTGCTGTTTGGAACAGGATTTGACGGCCATTTCTATGTCCACAACATCGAAACCGGGCAAACATTTGATAAAGGAAGGGTCAGTCCACGTGGCGGCGGTGTGGCAAGAACAATAGTTGCCGACGACGAAGGAAACGTTTATGGAACTTTCGTCCCGGATAGAATATTCAAATATGACGCAAAATCCGGCAGGGTCCTTGACCTTAGTTTAAGACTTCCGACAGACCCGACTACTTATATTATCACCGCTTCCATCCAAAACAGGCTTATGAGAATGGGTGTTTGGGATGATATAAATAAAAAAATGTATGGAGTCGAGGGAAGCACCTCTATACTTTTTGAATATGACCCCAAAGCAGGTAAAGAAGGGCAAATTAAGGCACTGGCCAGATTGATGCCGTATCAACACAGCGAAGAGGTTAAAAAATATCATTATGCAACTTTGGGAATGGCAATAGGGCTTGACAGAAAAGTCTACTATATGCCTTTTGGCACGATGGAGGGAAACAAACGAAACGAAGGTGTGGACCCCATCCACTGGGTAGGTCAGGCCAATTTGATAACATACGACCTTAAAACCGGTGAAAAGGAAAACTTAGGTCCGGTCTATACGGATAAAGGAGAACCCGTGGTCGATTTTCTATGCAGGGCCCCAAGCGGAGGGGCAGCTACAGGCAGGGACGGAACAATATATTTTGTCGCCTGGGTGGAAGAAAAAGACCCCAAAAAGGTCTCTTTCCATTATACCAATACTCCTGCAAGTTTAAGACTGCTTATATATAAACCATAAATGAATTTTGTAGTTTTCAGGTAATCAATTAGACGGGAGAACTCTTATGGACAGAAAAGATATAGTTGCAATATCTGCTTTAACAATCATTCTGATTTTCGCTCTTGGGCCGGCGAACGTAACTGCCGAAGAACTTGAAGGCAAAATCGTGGTCTCGACATCCAGGAAACTCGGCGCCGTAAACCCCGATATTTACGGGCTGTTCACCGAGATGTGTTTTGACGAATTCAACGGCGGAATGTGGGCAGAGATGCTCAAAAGTCGAAAGTTCGCCGAGGACGATGGTGGACCTGGTGAAGAACATTACGGAATCGTCAGAGGCTGGTCGCCGATAGGAAGAAATAAGAAAACACATTTTGCTCACGACAACACCATCTACTACTGCGGTAAGCAATCGCAAAAGATTATCAGTGAAGATACGGCGAACCGCCGTACCGGCATCGCACAAGGCGGATTGTATCTTGAGAAGGAAAAGCAATACCAGGTAAGAGTTAATCTAAAACAGGAAAATATCCAAGGCCCTGTAACTATTGCGCTGGAAGGTAAGAACGGGCTTTACGCCGGTAAAGAGATTGCTATCACTGGTAGTGGCTGGATGAGATTTTCTTTTACTCTCAAGCCGACACAGACAGACAGGGACGGCCGATTCACAATAACATTCACCGGCAGCGGCACACTGTGGGTCGGCAGTGTCTCACTTATGCCCGATGACAATCTATCCGGCTTCAGAAAAGACGTTATCGAGGCCTTAAGGGCAATGCGCCCCCCGAACATACGCTGGCCGGGCGGCAATATGGTCTCCGAATATCACTGGCAGGACGCAATAGGCGACAGGGACAAAAGACCGCCGAGATTTATCAGAGAGCTGTGGGACCCCTTTGACGTCGGCATAGACGAGTTTATGGAGCTTTGCCAGCTGGTCAGAACAAGACCATATATCGCCCTAAACGCCGGTAACGGCACCCCCGAAGAGGCGGCTGGCTGGGTCGAATACTGCAATGGCGGACTGGATACCAAATACGGCAAGCTAAGGGCCAAAAACGGCCACCCTGAACCATATAACGTCAAGCTCTGGAGCATCGGCAATGAGATGTTCGGCAACTGGCAGAACGGCCACGTCGATGAAGAAACCTACGCAAGAAGGCACGTTGCCATAGCAAAGGCAATCCTCGCCATCGACAAAGACATAAAGCTCGTAGCAACAGGCGGCAGATACTGGAAATACCCAAGATGGAACAAGGCACTTTTCAAAATAGCCGGCGACTATTTTGATTACCTCTCCCTTCATTCTTATGCGAAAAAGTATCGCAGCTATATGAAAAAAGAGGACTTAAAAGACCCCAAGTTCGCTGAGGAATTCTACTATTACATCGTCTCGTCACCATACGGCATCGAAGAGCAGATTATCGAAACCGACAAAGAGATAAGAAAGGCACTGCCTGACCGGCCGGAAGTTACTGTCGCCTTTGACGAATGGAACTGCTGGGCATATCGAGCGTCGGCAGGAGATGCCGGATCTGAAGATGTTGATTTTGCGCAGAGGGACGCACTTTATACAGCCGGAATGTTCCACGCATTCAGAAGACAGCACAAGGCCGTTACGCTGGCAAACTTCTCCAAGATCGTAAACGCAATGCCTCTAATAAGGGTAAATCAATCGGGGATGTTCCTAAACCCGCAATACCTCGCATTCAAGATGTACCTGAACCACTCAGGGCCGACATTGCTCGGCTCCAGCGTAAAATGCGACAGCTTCCCCGCACCGGAATATGAAAGAGGCCGGCCGCAGGCAATAGGCCAAATCCCTTATTTGGATGTCTCGGCCACGATGAGCGAGGATGAAAAAGCTATTTATGTAGCGGTCATCAATCTGCACGCAGACAAAAATGTCAAAACTCAGATTCTGTTAGACCAATGGAATTTCGCTTCGCAGGTAAAACTCTTCGAACTTTATGACGATGACTATATGACCGAGAACACTTTTGAGCATCCAAACCGGCTGACAATAAAAGAATATGTGCTGAATGAGCCAGGCAATCCTTTCACTTATAATTTCAAGCCCCATTCAGTAACAATTATGGAGTTTCAAAAAAAACAATAATCTCAATCTGACCGATTTGTAGCAAATGTCAAATGTAAGTCGATTTTTGACAATACATTCCGCAATTTTGCATTTTGCACTTTGATTTTTGCATTTTCAAACTGGCCACCGGTCAGTTTGAGTAATAAGGCATAATCCATAAAGACGACCGCACTCACGTGCCCCGCCTATCGGACATTGGCGCGGGCGGGCCCGCATCCCGCTTTCGCGCCGACAGCAGGATAATGTTCCTTATCCCCCCGGCGTCCCTGGCGGCCAGCCATCGCTGCTCAAAGTCCTTTTCCTGCGCAATCTGCGCTATCGCCATCAGCGCACGAAGGTGGTAATTACGCTCGTCTTTGCTGCCTGCCAGAACGAACATTATCCTGACAGGGTCGGGGGCGTGCGGAAAGTCGATACCATCCCGGCAGCGCACAAGCAAAATATCAAATTTGCCTTCGCCTTCGACTATTATGTGCGGTATCGCAAGGCCGGGCTGAACCACCGTCCCCCCTTCTGCCTCCCGATGGAGAAATTTTTCAAAAAGCACATATTCACTTATGTCCAACTTACTCTCCAGCATCTTTGCGACCCGGCGGAAGACGTCCTCCGCAGATTGCCTGCCTTCTATATCAAGGATTTCACATTGCTTTATGAGCTTGTCGAATCTGTCCTCGATTATCTCGTCCCGCTCAAGCAAAATATCCCTAAGCTCATTTTCGAGCGTAACGGTTTTAAGCTCCCTGTCGGTAACGCGCTCTACAATATGCATCGCGGCAGACGCCCTTTGCACTCGTCTGGAAACATAGAGCAAAAACCAGGCCACGCTCAAACCGACAAATCCCGCACAAACCAGCAGCGGCATCTTTCCCATATCGACTATCAAAGCGATGTAAGCAATGATAGCAAGGATATGAATATACGGGTATAACGGTGATTTGAACTGGGGCCGATAGCTCTGTATTCTGCTCTCGCGCATTATAATCACGCTGGCGTTGGCAAGAATAAAAAGTATTATCATCAAGGTCGAGGCGATTTTGACCAGCACTTCAATATCAAGGAAAACAATCGCCGTAATCATAAATCCGCACGTCAGCAGTATGCTGATATGCGGCGTTCCGAACCGCCGGTTCACACAGGCCAGAACGCCAGGCAGCAGCTTGTCCCTGCTCATCGCCATAGGAGACCGCGATGCAGCAAGGATGCCGCCGTTCGCCGTGGTAACAAAGGCAGCTAAAGCGGCGATACTTAGAACCGCAAACCCCGCCGACCCCATAAATTTACCCGCCGCCAATGATATCGGTGCATAGTTGCCGACCAGCTCGCTGCCATCGACGACACCCACCGTAATTACGATTACGCCGACGTAAAAAAGCGATACAACAAGCCAGGCCAATATCATCCCCAACGGCAGGTTCCTGCCGGGACGAGTGACCTCTTCCGCAATGCTGGTAACTTTAGTCAGACCACCAAAGCTTATAAAAACTAATCCCGCAGTCGCCAACACCGCCGACCAGCCCTTTCCCAGAAAACCGCCATACCTGACTGACTCAACCGCCCTGGCACCGAAAATAACAAACAGCGTAAGTATTGCCAACAGCATCCCAACCAGCAGAACCTGAAACCTGCCGGTCTGTTTAACACTTACAATATTCAGCGCCGTAAAGCCAAGACAGCAAAGTACTGCTATCGCTTTAAGATGCCACGGCTGCAGCCGTGCGGGAAAAATCATCCCCAGTACAATTTCGATAAGGACCGCCATCCCGACAACGGCGAAAGCGCTCTTTAACGCCACTGAAAACCAATTTGCAAATCCGCTAAACAGCCCCCAGACCGCCCCCAAGCTCCGCTCGACATAAAAATACGTCCCGCCCGCCCGCGGCATCGCCGTCGCCAATTCTGCCTTGCTGAGAACGCTGGGAATTATCAAAATCGATGCAAAAAAATAGGACAATATGACGGCAGGCCCCGCCTTGGCAAAAGCTATTGCAGGCAGAACAAACAGACCTGAGCTTATCATCGCCCCCGCCGCCACGGCGAACACATCAAGCAAACCAAGTTGTTTCTTTAGCCCAGCCACCTCAAAACCTCACTTTAGTTCACTTTAGGCACTTTAGCTCACTTTAGACACTTTAGCTCACTTACTTACGCAACGTCAAAGTTTTTTTAGACATTTTTATATGCTCGTAGCGAAGCAATCTCACTTCATAATTCGACATTCCTTGTTCGATATTCGATATTCCTTACAGCATTCTGAGCCCCCCCCCCCGCCGCCTGTCATTCCGAGCGGAGCTGAGGAATCTATTAAAACTTGTCATTGCGACCCCGCACCAATTGAACAACTTATCGCCCGGCAGTATAAACAAACGAGGAAAAACGCTGTATATCAGCAATTGGTGCGGGGGAAGCAATCGCTAAACGCTATACGCTAATCGCTAAACGCTATACGCTAATAAATTTTTTCCTTGTTTCCGCCGGCTCCCGGCATAAAATAGATAAAACAACTCCTGGGGCTGACAACTGGGGCGGCGGGATAATTGATTGCTGAAAATTAAATTATTGCCACAAAGGACAGAGAGTTTTTGGGATTTTATAAAATCAAAGTAAATCAAGTAAAAACAATGATAAAAAGGTAACGTATTTATGCTCGTTAATAAATAAAATAGGGAGAAGAACAATGACCGAAAAAAAACTAACTACCGCAACAGGTATTCCGGTATCCGACAATCAAACATCTCTAACCGCAGGAGAACGAGGTCC
>CAYONQ010000023.1:0-32528 GCA_964405375.1 uncultured Pirellulales bacterium | reverse complement strand
GACTTACATTTAACATTTGCTACCTGTGGCAGAGCTACAAATCGGTCAGTTTGAGCTGGTTAGCGTTTTTTGCTATTGGCTTTCGGATTGGCTTACTTGACAAATTTGTTCAAGCAGCTATATTCTTATGTGGTCTCATTTTGCCCCGCCCAGCGCTGGGCGGGGCAAAATGGTAGCTCAGGTAGATACAGGGGATTATTAGTACCGGATAAATCTATGGCAAAAGTAACACTGCCCGATGGCAGCACATTAGAGGTTTCCGACGGTACAACTGCGGGACAGTTAGCGGAGCGAATAGGGCAGGGGCTTTCAAAGGCCGCCGTGGCGGCGAAGATAAACGGGCAATTGGTGGATTTATCCACGCCTATCAACGGCGACACCGCCGTTCAAATCATTACCCTCAAAGACAGCGAAGGGCTTGAAATAATGCGGCATAGCTGCGCTCACATAATGGCCGAGGCGATATGCAGTATCTGGCCGACTACAAAGCTGGTCTATGGCCCGACCGTCGAAGACGGGTTTTACTATGACGTTGACCTCGATGAGCCGATTCGGCCGGTTGATTTCGAGCGGATAGAAGAAAAGATGCTCGAAATCGTCAAGGCCGACAGACCCTTTGTTCGGACAGAAATGAGCAGGTCTGAGGCGCTTGAGAAATTAGCCGGCGATAAATATAAAACCGACAATATAAGGCATGCCGACAGCGAAGTCATCAGCTTCTACTCGCAGGGAGACGGCTTTGAGGATTTGTGCAGGGGGCCGCATTTGCCGAGCACCGGCAGGGCCGGCAGCTTCAAGGTTATGTCCGTAGCGGGTGCATACTGGCACGGCGACCCGACGCAAAAGATGCTTCAGCGGGTTTACGGTACCTCCTGGCCGACCAAAAAAGAGCTTGACGACTACCTGCGAAGATTAGACGAGGCGAAAAAACGTGACCACCGCCTATTGGGCAGGCAACTGGATTTATTCAGCTTCGATGAGGCAGGGCCGGGCTTTGCCTTCATTCACGCAAAGGGGATGATTATCTGGAACGAGATAGTAGATTACTGGCGCAGTGTCCACGATAAATACGGCTATCAGGAGATTAAGACGCCTATCATTCTAAATGAGCAACTGTGGCACAAAAGCGGGCATTGGGACAACTACAAGGAGAATATGTACTTTACCAGTTTTGACGGTGCCAGCTATGCGATAAAGCCGATGAACTGCCCGGGTTTGTGTCTGGTCTATAAGACCACAAAACATTCATATCGCGAGTTTCCGATGCGTGTTGCCGAGCTCGGGCTTGTCCACCGGCACGAGGTCAGCGGTGTTATGCATGGCCTTTTCAGAGTAAGGCAGTTTACCCAGGATGATGCCCATATCTTCTGCGTACCCAGCCAGATAGAGCCGGAGATAATAGGGGTCATTGAGCTTACCTTTGAGATATACAGGGCCTTCGGATTCGAGGATTTTCACATTGAGCTTTCGACCAAGCCGGAAAAGCATATCGGCTCGGATGAAATCTGGGATGTTTCTACGGATGCGCTTAAAAACGCTCTGGCGCACAAAGCAATCGAATACAAAATTAACGAGGGTGATGGTGCGTTTTACGGGCCGAAAATAGATTTTCATATAAGGGATTGTCTGAAGAGGTCCTGGCAGCTCGGCACAATTCAACTGGATTTCTCGATGCCTCAGCGGTTCGGGCTGGTCTATACCGACAGAGATAACACCGAGAAAACGCCGGTTATGATTCACAGGGCGGTGCTGGGCTCTTTTGAGCGTTTCATCGGTATATTAATCGAGCACTACGGCGGCAGTTTCCCGCTGTGGCTTTCGCCGGAGCAGGCAAGGGTGCTGCCGATAAGCGAAAAAAGCAACGATTATGCGAAGGCCGTTCAGAATAAGCTAAAGGACGGTCGGTTGCGTTGCGGCTGTGATTTGTCGGATGAAAAGATAGGCGCTAAGATTGCCAGGGCGCACGGTGAGAAGCTGCCTTATATGCTGGTAGTCGGTCCCAAAGAGGCCGGCTCCGACACTGTTAACGTGAGAATCAGGGCATCCGAAGAGACCAAAACGGTGGGAATCGGCGAATTTATCACAATCGCAAAGAGCAAAATTGCCGATAAAAAGATAGATTTAGCGTTTTAATACTGTATTCGCACTTGTGTGGTTTAGAAAGGTAAGGTGGTGCACAATCGCTAAACGAGGTTTAAGGGTAAACGAGAGAATTCGGGTCAAGCAGGTTCGGCTAATCGATGAATCAAACAATCAGGTGGGAATTGTAGAGACGCGGGATGCGATTCGCAAGGCCGGTGATATGGGTTTGGACCTTGTGGAGGTTGCCCCTATTGCTGACCCGCCGGTTTGCCGGATAATGGATTACGGCAAATGGCTTTATCAGCAAAAGCGCAAGGTTCGCGATGGCCGAAAGAAAGGCCATCACCACAGCACGCTGAAGGAAATTCGGCTTAGGCCTGAAACCGACCCCCACGACCTGGCAATCAAGCTCGACCATGCCCGTGAATTTCTGGAGAAAGGCCACAGGGTACAGTTTACAGTATTCTTCCGGGGCCGTCAGATATTGCATAAGGACAAGGGCTATAAAATGCTTACCCAAATTTCTGAATCGATGGAAGCCCTGTCAAAGGTCGAGCAGCCCGGTAAAGTCTCCGGAAGGCGTATGACGTTATTGCTTATGCCAAAATAATGGCGTGCCTTGTGGATTCCGAGCTGGATTTTGTGAAATGCGGGGGGTAAATTTTTAGAGAATTTACGGCCTGTGGTATTGACTGACGGTCGCAGGCGGTATAAACTATAGGGTTTATATTTTTCGGTTGTTTCAAAAAACGCTTTTTGAAGGGTAAGTAACGTGCCGAAGCAGAAGACACATAAAGGGCTGAGCAAAAGAATCAAGATTGCCGCTTCCGGCAAGGTCAGGTACGCGCGGTCTTGTGGCAGCCATCTTATGAGCGGTAAGAACGCCAAGCGTCGCCGGCGAATAGGAAGCTCGTCGATTATAAGCGGTGCAAAGGCCAAAACAATCAGAATGCGACTCGGCGAATAGATGTAGTGGTGATTGGAAAAGATATTAAGTACTCAAACTGACCGATGGCCAGTTTGAAAATGTAAAAATCAAAGTGCAAAATGCAAAATTGCGGAACCCGCCTAACGGCGGATGGCTGTTTTATTATTTTATAAGAAACATAATATATTGTCGGAAATCGACTTACATTTAACACCTGCTGCGAACCGGTCAGTTTGAGTTAAGTAGTCAATAGAAAATAATCAATCGGTTGAGCTTGCTTCTCGGCCATCAATCAGCTGCCGCCAGCAAGTTAAAGGATTGAAGAATTTTTAAAGGAAAGCTGATATGCCGCGAGTTAGAAAAGGCGCCGCCAGACACCGGGTGAAAAAAAGAACCCTTAAAGCAGTAAAGGGTTATCACGGGGCCACATCTCGACAGTATCGTTTAGCCAAACAGGCCGTCGTGCGTGCAGCCGTCAATGCTCGAATCGACCGCAAACGACGGAAACGGGATTTCCGAGGGCTGTGGATTGTGCGTTTAAGTGCCGCCTGCCGGCAGCGAGGCATAAGATACAGCCGATTCATCGACGGCTGTAAGAAGGCCAATATCGGGCTGAACCGAAAGATGCTGAGCGAGATTGCCGTTGCCGACCCTGCCGGCTTCGATGCTATTGTAGAAGCCGCCAATACCGCCGGTGCTCGTGAATCGTGAATCTCCGCAGTCCGAAGGACTCCGCGAGGACACCCCACAGGACGCCTAATGGCGCTTGCGGTGGAACCAAAAACTACGACATACGATATACGAGAAGATGCTTGAGCAATTCGAAAAGACAGGCAAAGAGGCCCTTGCAGCCCTGAAAAAGGTCAAAAATACGGCGGAGTTGGAGGATTTTCGCATAAAATACCTGGCTCGAAAAGGGCAGATTACCCAGATGCTTAGCCATGTAGGCCGGTTTGGCCCCCAGCAAAGACCGGCCGCAGGCGAACTCGCAAACAAGATCAAAAAAGAGGTTACAGGGGCATTTGAACAGCTAAAGGCCTCACTTTCGCTCTCGAAGCAGCCAGCCGAGGTGATAGACGTTACTCTGCCGGGCATACCTGTTGATGTGGGCAGAGTCCATATTATTACGCAGACTATAAATGAATTGCTGGAGATATTCGGCCGAATGGGTTTTGCAGTTGCCTATGGCCCTGAAGTCGAGGACGAATGGCACAACTTCGTCGCACTGAACATACCGCCGGAACACCCGGCAAGGGACCCGCTGGATAATTTCTACATCGACGATAGTATTCTTCTGCGAAGCCAGACATCGACAATTCAAATTCGTGTTATGGAACACACCAAGCCGCCCATTCGGGTTGTTGCGCCGGGCAGGGTTTATCGGCCGGACACCGTTGACGCAACGCATATGTTTATGTTTCATCAGCTCGAGGCCCTGGTGATTGACGAGGGTATCAGTATGGTGGATATGAAGACCGCCATCGACCAGTTCATTCACGCCTTTCTCGGTGCGGATACGAAATGGCGGTTTCGGCCGAGCTTCTTTCCCTTTACCGAGCCAAGCGCAGAGGTTGACCTGCTCCTGGCCGACAAGAAAGGCAAAGAAGACTGGATAGAGATGGGTGGATGTGGTATGGTTGACCCGAACGTCCTCGATGCGGTCGGGATAGACAGCGAAAAATACACCGGCTGGGCATTCGGTTTCGGCATAGAACGGCTGGCGATGAGGAAATACGGCATTACCGATATTCGTCTGTTTTTCGAAAATGACTTGCGTTTTCTAAAGCAGTTTCGACTGTAGCGATGAATCAGTGTTACCAAGGTTTCATTTTGGAAAGGGTCAATAGTGATTCTTAAAGGTGTCGTGCTTGCGGGAGGAACGGGCTCACGCCTGATGCCCCTGACGAAGGTTACGAACAAGCATCTGCTTGGCATCGGGCGAAAGCCCATGATTTATTACCCGATTGAGAAACTGACCTCAATCGGCGTCAAGCAGATATTGATTGTAACGGGCGTTGAGCATATGGGCGACGTGGTCAGTCTGCTCGGTTCCGGAAGAGAATTTGGCTGTCAGTTTACGTACAAGGTCCAGGACAAGGCCGGTGGAATCGCCCAGGCATTGGCGCTGGCTGAAGATTTTTCGCACGGAAACCCTCTCGTCATCATTCTCGGCGACAACATCTTTGAGCGTGACCTTAAGGAATACGCCGACAGATTCATATCGCAGAAAACAGGCGCAAGATTACTTCTAAAACAGGTGCCTGACCCGCAGCGTTTTGGTGTCGCCCGGGTATCCGGCGACAGGGTTGTCGGCATCGATGAAAAGCCGGAAAAACCCGCCTCAGACTACGCCGTAACCGGCGTATATTTTTACGATGCCTCGGTCTTCGATGTTATACGCACCCTCAAGCCCTCGGGCCGGGGCGAGCTTGAAATTACCGATGTCAACAATGCCTACATTGCAAAGGGGCAGCTGGCTTATGATATACTCGATGGCTGGTGGACTGATGCCGGGACATTCGAATCACTTAACAAAGCTAATGAGCTGGTTATAAAGGAGCCGCCGCAATGACAAAAAAAACAGCCGCCTTAAAGACAGTTTTCTCGGATGAGGGATTGATTGTTCGTGGCTCGACGTCTTTGATTAACGGGGTTGAGGCCCGGCGGGCGAAGGTGCTGCCTGACGAACGGGGCCGGCTCGGCGAGATAATGAGGGCCGACGACCCATGGTTTGAGAAGTTTGGCCAGGTCTATTTCACAACGACCTATCCAGGCGTGGTTAAGGCGTGGCACTACCACGGAAAGCAAACAGACCATTTTTACGTCGTCAGGGGAATGGTGAAAGTCGCCCTTTACGACCGGCGCAAGGATTCGCCAACGTACGGTGTTGTGAACGAGTTGTACCTCGGTGAGCATTGTCCGGGGCTGGTTCGAATACCCCCCGGCGTTCTGCACGGCTGGATGTGCGTCGGCCAGACGGAGGCCTACATCGTAAATGTAGTTTCAGAGATGTACAACTACGAGCAGCCGGATGAATACCGCACCGACCCGCACGATGATGATATCCCATACGACTGGACTCGCAAGGATGGCTAAGGAAAAAATCGCTATCCTGGGCGGCAGGGGGATGCTCGGTTCCGATTTGGTTCTGGCCTGCGAACTGTATGGCTATAAGACGCAGGTATTTGACCTTCCCGAATTCGATATAACAAATTCGCAGCAGTTAAAAGAAGTCATCTCATCCGTCGATTCCGTGGTCAACTGCGCCGCCTATACTAATGTCGATGGCGCCGAGTCGGAGCGGGATTCGGCGTTTGCCGTTAATGCTGACGCTGTGGGTCGGCTCGGCGATATTGCACGGGACGGCGGCAAATGGGTGCTGCACATCAGCACCGATTTTGTCTTTGACGGCAAATCCGACCGGCCTTATGTCGAGACCGATACGCCGAATCCGATAAATGCGTATGGCGCAAGTAAGCTGGCCGGCGAGCGGCTTTTAGTTGAAAGCGGCTGCCGGTATTGTATAATGCGTGTCGAATGGACGTATGGCCTGGGCGGTAATAACTTTATTACCAAGCTGATTTCATTAGCAAAACAAGGAAAAAAACTGAGCGTTGTCGATGACCAGATTGGCTCGCCGACGGCCACCGGCGAGGCGGCTAAGGTCATTTGCAAACTTTTGCAGAAAAAACCGGAAGGCGTGTTTCATTTTGCAAGTGCCGGTTATGTCAGCCGATTTGAAACGGCAAAGTTCATTTTTGACGAGCTTAATATGGATGTTGACTTGCAGCCGTGCAAGAGCAGTGATTATAAAACGCCGGCTGAAAGACCGCTGAATAGCTGCTTTGACTGCAGCAAGATTAAGGCGCTGCTCGATGAGCCGATTAAACCCTGGCAGGAGCCGTTAGGACGTTTTTTGGAACAATTAAAAGTAAAATGACCCGATTGTCATTCTGAGGCAAAGCCGAAGAATCTGACCTGCGAAAAGAGAGATTCTTCGCTACGCTAACGCTTCGCTCAGAATGACAAATGAAAAGTCCGAGCGATTATGAGAAGAATTTTGGTTACAGGCGGAGCGGGGTTTATAGGGAGCAATTTCGTGCGAATGGTGCTCGCCGAGCAGCCCGATTGCCTTGTCGTCAATCTCGATAAGCTCACTTATGCCGGCAACCTTGAGAATCTGGCCGGCTTTGAGGACCATCCCAACCATAAATTTATCAAGGGTGACATTTGCGACGGGCCGTTAGTAGAAAAAGTCATCGACCAGCACAAGATAGACTCAATTATTAATTTTGCCGCCGAGAGTCACGTTGACCGTTCGATTACCGGCCCGAAGGTCTTTATTCAGGCCAACGTTACCGGCACGTTGACGCTGCTCGAGGCGGCTCGCGACAAAAAGTTAGAACGGTTCGTTCAAATCTCGACCGATGAGGTCTATGGCTCGCTCGGGTCGCAGGGCAAATTCACCGAGCAGACGCCGCCGAGCCCGAATTCGCCCTATTCGGCCAGTAAGGCGGCTGCGGACCATCTTGTCAGGGCGTTCGGCCATACGTGGGGCGTAAGATGTAATATCAGCAGATGTTCAAATAATTACGGGCCGTATCAGTTCCCGGAAAAGCTAATCCCCCTTATGATTAACAACGCCCTGAACGATAAAGAGTTACCTGTTTACGGCGACGGCCTGTATGTGCGGGATTGGCTGTACGTTTATGACCACTGCACCGCCGTCTGGAAGATTTTGACCGAGGCGGAACCTGGTGAGATTTACAACATCGGCGGTTGCAACGAAAAGGCAAATCTCGATGTTGTCAAACTGATATTAGACCGGCTCGGCAAGCCGCATTCACTGATTAAGCACGTAACCGACAGGCCTGGCCACGACCGAAGATACGCTATTGACGCAACCAAGATAGCCCAGCAGCTTAACTGGCAGCCGTCGGTCAGCTTTGAAGGGGGGATAGAGAAGACCATCGGCTGGTATCTGCAGAATAAGGGATGGCTTTCCAATGTTGTCTCCGGCGAATACCAAAAATACTACGAGTCTATGTATGGAAATCGCTGATAAAGTGGGGAGGACGCCGCTTCAATGCCGGACCTGCTAAAAGGAAAAGTTACCGTTTGTATAGCCAATTATAAAACATTAGACATCACCCGGCTGTGTCTGCGCAGCATTCGCAAATTTACCAATTATCCCTACGAAGTTATTGTTGTTGATAACGATTCACGGGACGAATCTCTGGAATATATCAGACGTTTAGATTGGATTCACTTAATCGAGCGCAGCACCGAGAATGACCCGCCTGGCAGCGGCGGCTACGCGCACGCTGCGGCTATGGACATCGGCCTTGCGAGCTGTAATACCGAGTTTTTCATCTCGATGCACTCCGATGTCTTTGTCAAAAAGGACAACTGGCTCACCGAATTGATTAGCTGCTTCGACGGTGATGAAACGGTTGCCTGCGTCGGTTCCGGCAAAATCGAATTGACGCCGCAATGGCGTATTATTCTCAAGAAGGCGACCGACTTTAGAACGCTGGGGCGTAAGGTGCTTCGGCAGCCGGACCCCGTCGGCAAATACCGTTATTATAATCGCACTATATGCTGTTTGTACCGGACGGACATCTTACGGCGTGAGAAGCTGTCGTTTTTGGCCGACAGAGACAAAGGCCTTACTTCCGGCAAAAAGCTGTATTTCGATTTGGTTGACCGCGGCTATAAAACCGTCGAGCTGCCGCCGGCGGTAATGGGGCGGTATATAATACACCTCGCCCACGCTACACAGGTGGTTAATCTACAGGAATTTACGCTGCGAGATAAAACGATAAGAAAATGTAATCGGCTTGTCGATAAAGTTTTGTCGTCGGAAACGGTTCAAGGTATATTTACCGATGATTCGCTAGACCGATAAAGTATAGAGAAAATGATAAGTATAATGCTAAAAAAGATTGGAAAAGAATTAAGGCGTTTCAAGAGAAGGATATTCTGTTCAGGTAAAAAGCATAAACAGCTTGAGGAAATTCAATACAAGCTGGGAAAAAGGAGTTCGTGACAATGAAGGATTTCGCCGTGGTGGAAGCATTGGTCAAGTTCATGTGCTGCTTCGTGCCCGCAAGACGGTGGCGCACAAGAATTCGATACTGTCTCGTAGTCAATCCGCGGCTTCGATATCAGCTTCTGAGTCAGGGATTTACACTGAACGATGGTGTCATGACCACGCCGCAGGGCGTTCGCATAGACGTCTCCGACACGGCGGATTGCCCCCTGTATCAGGTCAGGGAGGTATTCGTCAAGAGCGAGTATAATCTGGATATTGGAAGAGAATCGGTGTTGATTGATATTGGCATGAATCGGGCGGCCGTATCACTTCGCTTTGCCGCCAACGAGAACATAAAAAGTGTCTATGCCTTTGAGCCGTTCAGGCCGACGTTTGAGCTGGCCAAGAGAAACTTGGAGTTGAATCCACAATTGAGCGAGAAGATCCACGCCTTCAATGTCGGACTCGGCCGAAAAGAGGCGACGTTGGAACTGTCGTATCAGAGCACGCGAACCGGCGGTATGAGTACCACTTACGATGTTTGCAAGGGTAAAAAAAATATAACAAAAGAATCAGTTATCATCAAGGATGCGGCAAAAGAAATAGGTACTATTTTAGAAAAGAATAAAAATAAACACATAATTATTAAATGCGATTGTGAGGGTGCGGAGTTTGAGATATTCGACCGCCTTGACGAACAGGGGCTGGTGGGACGTATCGATGTTGTCATTATGGAGTATCATTTCGATCCTCCGGACAGAATTGTGAAAATTCTCACCCGGGAGGGTTTCGCGGTGCAGGAAAAGTTTGCATCGCGAAAAACTAATACAGGATACATCTACGCTGTAAGAATGGCGGTAAGGTAAGCTATATACACTGCTATTTAAGTCGAATTAAGATGCTAAAAAAAATTATAAAAGAATTAGAGCGTTTCAAGAAGAGGACATTCTGTTCAGGTAAAAAGTATAAACAGCTTGAGGAACTTCAATACAAGCTGGATAATTTGCCTTATGAAATTTATGATAAAATTATAAACGGCGGTCTCTGTGTTCAAATACCAAGAATAAAAAGTGCAGACGAGACACTGGATAAGATTTTGCAGGATAAATGTTCTCTGTCTCGTTTTGGCGACGGAGAATTCGGCCTTATGTTCGGCAGCCGCATTCATTATCAGAACCGCTGCGGCGAACTTGCTCGGCGGCTGAAAGAAGTCATTGCATCGGAAAACCCGAATTTGCTGATTGGCTTGCCGCCTTGTTTTGCTTCTTTGGATAATTACGTACCACCTGTGATTAATTTCTGGAGGAAGTGGATGTCGAAAAAGAGAGAGAGGGTATATTCTTATCTCGATATGAACCGTGTTTATTATAATGCGTTTTTTACCAGGGTTTACATGCTTTTAAATAAAACGGATGAGCTTTACAAGAATTGCGGTGATTACTTTGAGAAAATTAAGAAGGTATGGGCGGATAGAGATGTTGTTATATGCGAAGGTGAAGGAACGCGATTCGGCATGTTTAACGATTTATTAGATGGTGCCAAATCAATATCACGTATTCTTTGTCCCGCTCGCAGCGCATTTGATAAATACGGTGAGATTTTGTCTGCTTTTAATGATATTAGCCGGGACAAGCTGGTATTAACTGCGATTGGGCCGACGGCGACTGTTTTGGCTTATGACTTGTGTAACACAGGGTATCAGGCGATAGATATTGGACTGCTTGATGTGGATTACGAATGGTTTCTGAGAAAAGAAGTTGAATTAGGTGCACCTTTGGAGTTTAAGTATGTTGACAGCGGCAAAAAGGGCAGGAAAATCCATCAGCTCCAAGACCCTGAATACAAAAGACAGATCATAGGAACAATAAAGTAAAAGAATATAGCACAATTATCTTGTTAACAATGGCTGAACTGAGTATTAATTCGGACTTTCTAACAAGGGAAATTTAAGGTTTAGCAAAGAAATTAGAGAGATTTGAAATGAAAAGAATATTAGTTACAGGAGGCGCAGGGTTTCTTGGGTCTCATTTGTGTGAACGTCTTCTTAAAGAAGGTCACGATGTTTTATGTGTAGATAATTTCTATACTGGGCGCAAAATAAATGTTTCACATTTGATAGACAATGTGAATTTTGAAATTTTGCGCCATGATGTCACATTTCCACTATATGTAGAAGTTAACGAAATTTTTAATTTGGCCTGCCCAGCTTCTCCTGTTTATTACCGATTTGACCCGGTTCAGACAACCAAGACAAGTGTTCATGGAGCTATAAATGTGCTGGGGCTGGCGAAACGTTTGAAAGCGAAAGTTTTGCAGGCATCTACCAGCGAAGTATATGGCGACCCTAAAATTCGCCCACAAAAAGAAAGTTATTGGGGGGATGTCAATCCGATAGGGTTTCGTTCCTGTTACGACGAGGGGAAACGATGCGCAGAAACATTATTCTTTGATTATTATAGACAACATAAGCTCCGGATAAAAGTTGCACGAATTTTTAACACCTATGGTCCCCGCATGTTGGCAAATGACGGACGGGTTATCTCAAATTTCATTGTACAATCCTTGCAGGGTAAGCCTGTTACTATTTATGGCAATGGGAACCAAACTAGATCTTTCTGTTATGTAGATGACCTGATTGAGGTATTGATTCTCTTAATGAATACACCTGATGATTTCACTGGGCCGGTAAATTGCGGTAATCCCAAAGAAATCTCAATGCTTAAACTGGCAGAAAAAATCATTGAAATGACGCGCTCAAAATCCGAAATTGTGTTTTGTCCTTTACCTGAAGATGATCCAAAGCAACGACAACCGGACATTGCATTGGCTAAAAAGGTTTTATCCTGGGAGCCTAAAATCCAGCTGGAAGAAGGCTTGAAAAAAACGGTAGATTATTTTGATAGCTTATTGACGAACTGAGATATGTTGCGGACCGCTGGCGAATGGATTATAATCACTATCGGCCGCACAGCAGCTTGGATTATATGGCGCTGGCAGCATTCGCGGCGACGTGTCTTGAACAAGGCTCCGCTACGCTCCGTCTTCCTCAAGACAAGGAGGATGAGTGTGTTATACTCTCATAACAACTGGTACATAAAAAGGGAGCGGGCCAAAACAACTTGACTATAATTAAAGAGGATTCGATGAACTTAAAGTATTTGCTTTCAATATTGAACAAACCTTCTTTGATGTCTACCGTTCACTTGCTTCGATTTTTCAACAATAAAACTGGAGTTGTGATTGCTGGCACTTTGAGAGGTCACTTCAAAGTTCTTATAAAGACCGCAAAGAGGGTTATTAATGTGGACAACAGCGAGGTATATCTTGGGGTTTCCACTGATGTTGATTATTTGAGTGATGCTACAAATCTTTCTTTTGCAGCAGATGAGAGCATGGACTTCGTATGTTCTTCACATCTTTTGGAACATCTTGCAAATCCCTTAAAAGCAATAACCGACTGGAAGAGGGTAATAAAAAAAGGGGGCATTATATATGCTGGAGTACCTGATAAGAGATATACCTTCGACCATAGGCGAGAAAGAACACCTTTAGGCCACTTGATCGATGATTATAAAAAGGAGGTTGACCAAACTGATGAGACTCATATCTCTGAATTTATCGAGAAGTGGGATGAAGAAAGGGATGGCTGCAATAGAGAACAGTTCTTGGAAAATGTGAAAAGAAAGCCAGAGTCTTATATGCACCACCACGTTTGGATTACAGACGATGTTAAGGAAATATTTAATTATACGAATCTACGAATAGTCTACGGACCTATTTTGCGTAGCGCTACAATTCATATCGTAGGTCAGAAGCCAGGCGACCACAAGAACAAGAACCTTTTTAGCTTTAGCCAAAATCGAAGATCAGGAAAGAGATGAGAGGGTGGAAAGGATAAGGATGTTATATGTTTAGGGAAGTTAGAAGAAGGATAAGATCAATAAGAAGAGAGTTGTGTATCAGACAGTTGGGAGATATTCCAGAGCCAAGCTCGATTCAGCTTGAGCCTACAACAAAATGTAATCTCAATTGTCTTACATGTACAAGGCATACATTTTCGGTATCAAGATTAAATCAGGATTTAACTTTAGATGAATTTAAATATATCATTGAAAATATCCCTACGCTAAGGAAAATAAAAATTCAGGGCATGGGGGAGCCTTTTTTGAATCGTCATATCTGGGGAATTTTAGAATACGGAGTTTCAAAGGGGATTAAATTTAAAACTGCTTCCAATGGAACAGTGATAAACGAAGGTAATGCCCGAAACATTCTTGCGTGTTTTACTGACATTGTAGTCTCCCTTGATTCACCTAATAAAGAACAATATGAGGCTATCAGTAAAGGAGCAAGTTATGAAAAAGTAATTAATGGCGTTAAGCTTCTTGTAAATATGAAAAAAGAGTTAAAATCAAAGTGTAAAGTAATGTTTTCCTTTGTAGCCACCCATCTTAATTATAAAGAACTATCCGATTATTTCGAATTGTGTGAAAAAGTGGGTGTCGACAGGGCGGGAGTTGTGGAAGTTGAAAACTGGCTGGCTCCGATTCAGGACCAATATCCGGAGAATAGAAGATTTATTGAGAATTCGAGAAAAGTCAAAGATGAGATTAGAGAATGCGTAAAAAAGTATGAGGATAGAATAAAAATTGCACATTTAGATTCAGAGAGAAGGGTGCGCCACTGTATGTGGCCCAAAAGTTCTTGTTTTATTACAGTCGATGGCTATGTAACACCATGTTGTTTAAGGCCTGACCCAACAATTTTAAACTTTGGTAATATTTTCAAGCAACCGTTCAGTGAGATATGGAATTCAAACAGGTACAAAGAATTCAGGTATCTCAATAGTCAGGGGAAAAACAATGTTTTTTGTGAAATTTGTCCTGATTGATCTTTTTGAGGAGGTAAACTAAAAGGATTTTCGGGGTATTTGAGTAGTTATATTTGGTTGTTTTGCCCTACCATGGAATAATGTTAAATGAAGGATAAGTGAAAACAATGTGTGTCGAGAAAAACAAAGAAATATATTTAATAGCCGGTTTCAACAGGGCTTATCTTGAAAAGTCGGAGACCTATTTGGCAACGATGAATGACAACTCAAAAGTTAATAATGTAATCATGACCCTTGATTTTGATATTCCTTCCTCTTATAAGGGAAAGTTCAGCACTATCCGATTCATAAAGGTCAAGTCATCACAGATAAAGTCACCTAATCTAAATACCTGTATGCAGCATGGCGGGTTCTTGGAAGTCGTGGATTTCATAAATGACGATGCAATTATAATTTACACTGACACCGACATGAAAATGCAAAGACCTTTTAATGAATCGGAGCTGCAACTGTTAGCCGGTTGTGAAGACGGACAGGTCTTCGTAAACTTTAATACGTCGGAAGAAGATACTCTATTGTATGAGATAACAATATTAGCTCCCAACATAACAGCTGATGAATTAACGGGAAGATACCCTGAATTTGCTACGTTCAAAAGTTATAATACCGGCATAATTGTCGCAAATTACAAAACTTACAAGCAGCTATATCAGAAATACAATCGGTATTGGCCTGATTTTTCCCCCATTTTGGATGCGTATGTAAAACAACAAATACTATTATCTTACATAATTCAAAAATATTTCCAATTAAGAGTCCTGCCATATACAATTCATTCTCAAGCAAACAGTTCGCCCATAAGAAAATATTCAAGTGAAAGAATCGGGTATATAGGAGAAGAAGAGGTCGGCTTTAAGTTATGTATAGGTTCTGAAGTAGTGGTTTTTAATCATCACGTACAGCATGAAGCTGAATTGAAAATTAAGAGCTTGCGAAAAAAAGTGAGAAGACAATATAAAGTAGTATTACTTTTGGTTTTTTTGCTTATTGCAATTCTGCTGATTGCTATAACTTAAAATACTGTATTTGCAGATAAAGTGAATATGTCGGAATATGACTATTTAATTGTGGGATGCGGACTCTTCGGGATGGTTTTCGCCCAACGTATAGCCGAGCAAGGCAGGAAAGTTTTAATTATTGAAAGAAGGGGGCACGTCGGCGGCAATTGTTACACAGAAAAAATCGAGGGGATAAACGTACATAAATACGGCCCTCATATTTTTCATACCAGCGACGAAAGAGCGTGGAGCTATATTAACCGCTTTGCGAATTTTAACAACTTCACGAACCGGCCCAAGGTCAAATACAAAAACAGATTATATTCTTTCCCGATTAACCTGATGACCCTTTACCAGCTATACGGCGTTAAAACGCCGGCTGAGGCAAAAAAGAAGATTCAGCAGGTAATCGTGGCCAATGATAATCCTGAAAATCTTGAGCAGTGGGTCCTTTCCCAGGTCGGCCCTGATATATACGAAATCTTCATTAAGCAATACACCCAAAAACAATGGCAAACAGAGCCCAAAAACCTGCCGGCTGATATTATAAAAAGGATTCCCATTCGATTGACATTTGATGACAATTACTATGACGATAAATATCAGGGAATACCGACCGACGGCTATACAAAAATGTTTGAAAAAATGCTGTCTGATATCGAAGTGAGACTCAACACGGATTACTTTGAAAATAAAAAGCACTGGGACAGCACCGCAACAAAGGTAGTCTATACCGGAAAAATCGACGAATACTTCGGATACAAGCTCGGTATGCTCGAATATATCGGGCTGAAATTCGAAAACGAAATTCACGATGGAGACTTTCAGGGAAATGCCGTCTTTAACTACACTGAAAAGGCGATTCCATACACAAGGGTTATCGAACACAAGCATTTCGAATTCGGCACTCAGCCGAAAACAGTCATAACCCGGGAGTTTCCGGTCGAATACAACAAATATGACATTCCATACTATCCTGTAAACACTGAAAAAAATAATAAGCTGTATCAGCGGTATAAAAAACTTGCGGCAAATGTGCCGAACCTGATACTTGGTGGCCGACTTGCCACGTATAAATACCTGGATATGGATGACGTAATTCTTTCGGCGCTGGAAACGGTCGATGGCAATTATCGATAAAATTTCGGGACTTTGAATGCCAAAAGCAAAACGTATATTCATTGTTGCTGACATCAAAAACAAACCAATAAAAGTGTTTGTGGACCAGATACCGAAATTGGCCAAGGGGTTTATACGTCTGGGGCATAGTGTCCGGGTGTTTAGCTATTGTAGTGTCCTTCGGCAGCTAAGTGCATTTAAGAGCAGGACGCTTTCTAACTTACTTTATAAACCTAAAGTTGACGGGCTTTTGGCTGAGCAGGCAAAAAACTATCAGCCCGATATTATATATATAGATTTCCCGAAGTTTTTTGATGTTGATTCTGTCAGGCGTCTTCGGCAGGCGGCACCAAATGCGGTCTTTATCGGCAATGACGGCGACCCCTGGCCCAAACTGCAGGGTGATAGAATAGAAACTGCAAAGGAGCTTGATATACTGACTGCCACCAATGACGGAGAGTTTCTGCAGGACTATCGAGATGCCGGTGTGCCGAATTGTATGTTTATGCCGAACATGTGCGACCCTGATACGGACCATCGATACGAGGTCTCGGAAGAATGGAAGACCGATATTTTGTGGACGGGCAAGGCCAGCCATCACGCCGACACGAGCGAATCTTTTAGAGAAAAATTGCTCATCGAGCTTGCCAAAAGAGACAATTGCGCCATTTATGGCTGTTTTGGAAGACCGCAGATTGGCGGTATAGACTACTTCTACGCGATAAGCGGTGCGAAGATAGGTGTTAATGTAAATGCCTACAGGCCTGTGAGGTTGTGTCACTCCGACAGACTTACCCATTATCTTGCCTGTGGCACCTTTGTAATGGCAAGGAGGATACCTGATGGTGATTTGCTTTTTGCCGATGGGGTGCATTTAAGGTATTTTGATACCATCGAGGAATTTTTTGAGCTTGCTGACCGGTATCTAAAAAACGACGCTGAAAGAAGAAAAATTGCGGACGCAGGAATGAAATGGACCCACGAGCAGTTTAACTGTGTGAAAATAGCGGGCTATATCCTTGAGCTGGCGGAAAAGGGCTGTTATTCGGCGCCGTGGTTTGTTAGGACTTAAAAGTACTGTTTGACGTCTTTTAGCTTATTTCTGAATCCCAATCAAAATGAATCTCCTTGTATTGAGTTACAATTTGGAGCGCCCGAGCTTCAGGCAGAGGACAGGCGGCTGTCTTGGTATTTTGCGTTCGAACGGCATAAACTGCGAAGTAGTTCGCTACCCTCGCTGTTTACCGGCCAGGTATAAGGTATTAAAAAGATGCGCTGATTTTGATGCCGTGTATCTGCAGAAAAAGACGTTGAATCTTCTTGACGGCTTTTTGTTACGCCGTTATGCAAAAAATGTCATCTTCGATTTTGACGATGCCGTAATGTATGATGACAAGCAACCTGAGAGAAAGCCGAGCTACTATAAACATACCAAACCTTTTGAACGGATAGTCAGGCTCTCGAAATTGGTGATTGCCGGCAATTCATACCTGGCAGAGCTCGCAGGAAGGTTCAATCCTAATGTTGAGGTTTTGCCTACGGGGCTGGATATTGGCTCTTACAAGCTGCAGAGCATCCCGGAAAAAGACAACAAGGTTCGCCTTGTCTGGATTGGCAGCAAAAGCACGTTAAAATACCTTGCTTGTATAAAACCCGCCCTTGAAGAAGTCGGCCGTTGTTTTGATAATGTGGTCTTGAGGATAATTTGCGACGATTTTTTTGATTTAGAGAATATGGAGGTTGAAAGGTGCCGATGGTCGCTGTCAACTCAGGCGTATGATTTGGCTATGGGTGATATCGGCCTTTCCCCTTTAGAGGACAATCGTTTTACACGGGGCAAGTGCGGCTTTAAGATTCTGCAGTATGCCGCCGCTGGGCTGGCTGTTGTCGCATCGCCGGTAGGTGTAAATGCTGAATATGTCCAGGAAGGCGTCACAGGTTTCTGTGCGTCTGATACTCAACAGTGGATTGATAGATTAAGTCGATTAATCGAAAACGCTGCGCTGCGAAAACAGATGGCACAGGCGGGCAGTGCGTTTGTTGAAAATTTTGATATTAACGTGATTGGCCAAAGATTGTGCGAGCTTATCTACGAATATCTAAAAACCCCGTCGTCTAAAGAAGATTCTCAGCAGCCCAAAGTCAGTATTTGCATACCGACCTACAATCGGAAGGATTTTCTTGTAAAAACGCTCGACAGTATCCTGGAGCAGACGTACAAAAATTATGAGATTGTTATAGTTGACGACGGCTCCACCGACGGTACGGCGGATATGATAAAAAAGCTCAATTTTCCTGTTACTTACCACCGGCAGGAAAACAGAGGCGATGCGGCTGCCCGAAATAAACTGATTGAACTGGCAAAAGGTAAATACGTCACCTTTATAGATTCCGACGACCTGCTGCTGCCTGATTCCGTCGAAAGAATGGTAAGGATTGCGGAATCGGCAGGGCAGGATTTTATCGTATATGGCCCGTATTATAGAATAGATAAAAACGGCCGAATCTACGGCAAATCCAAAAGGAAATTATACACCGGTCAAGTCACCAAATATTTATTCCAGACGATATTTGTCCATTCCTGCGGCTCTCTGTTTCCCAGAAGTATTCTTAAGGACTCAGTGGCGTTTGATACATCGTTAAAGGTCTGCTCCGATTACGATTTTTGGCTTCGTCTTTCAATAAGGCATAAATTTATTGCCCTGCCCGAGCCCGTTTTTAAGAGACGCCGTCACCCGGCTAATCTTTCAGCCGCTTCTCTTGAGAATTACCTCACAGAGCTTAAAGTGCTCGAGCGGTTTTATTATGAAAAAGGCGGCAGGAAATTTATACCTGAAAAAATAGCGCAGAAGGTTTTCAGCAAAAAACACTACAGGGCGGGACGTTACGCAATCAGGGAGGGAGCATACGACCAGGCACTTCGGCTGCTTGGACAATCTCTCCGGCAGCAGCCGAATCTTAAATCTTTGATATGCTGGACAAGGGCGGTGATTGCAAAAAAATTGACCTCGCCGTGATTGCAAGAGAGTTTGCAAAATTGATTATGAAACTGCCGCTTAAAGTCACGTCCTGAGCAACAACCACCAGGAGTATTTCCCGAGTAGTATCGCTGAATTTTTAATAGCCCCCGCTGATTTTTTGCGTTTACTTTTGTTTAATACTATCACAGCAAACATATATTTAACAATGGCTGCGGCAATGTTAGTGATATCCAGCAGAATGACTGCGGGCTTAAAGATACAACTGAATATTCCCGTTGCGAATTTGCCGCGGTGTTTTCTGAAGAATATGAGCATACTTGTCAGCATCATTATCCGTTTTTTTGCGGGTATCTGGCCTGCTGACTGCCCGCCGAGATGTGTGATTGCCGCCTCGGGCACAAATACTATTCGCCAGCCGGCCTTTTTTATTCTGCAGCATAAATCAACTTCTTCGTAGTACATAAAAAAACTTTCATCCATATCTCCGGCATCCTTTATTACCGACCGTCTTACCATCAAAGCCGACCCCATAAGCTGGTTCACATCCATTTGCCTGTCGTGCTCAAAATCCTTCATTAACCATTTTTTATATTCGTTTCTGAAGATGCGCAGAAACCTCAGAAACGTATGCCGGTACAAAGCCCCGCGGAATGTGGGAAAGCGCCTTGCTGATGGCTGAGTTGTGCCATCGGCGTTCAAAAGCTTCGGCCCGCAGACACCCACATTGCTATTGCCGTCCATAAATTTGACCAGGACATCCAGTGAGCCCGCGTGGATAATTGTGTCCGGATTTAAGAAAAGCAGATACCGGCCTTGTGACTTTCCGATGCCCTGGTTGTTTGCCGCTGCAAAGCCCCGGTTTTTGCTGTTGGAGACTAAAGTTATTTCCGGGAAGTCTCTTTTTACCGTTTCTGTGGTGTCGTCTGTGCTTGCGTTATCAACGACGATTACCTCGAACTGTTCACAGGGTCGATTTTCCTCTATTGACCGAAGGCAGTTGACCAGCTCTTCTTTTACATTCCAGCTGACTATGATAATTGAAAGCTTCATCTTATTTGCTCTGTGATTTCGGTCTGAGAAGGGCGGCAAAATGCCTGATGTCCTTTGTCTGCCTGAGCTTGTATGTCCGGTTCCATTTATGCACTCTCATCCCGTCGAGGTCCGTCAGGACCGGCCCTTTGTCTGTAATCAGGATATTCGTATGCTTCAAGTCACCGTGGCTGATGCGGTGTCTGCCTAACCTTTCGAGCAGTTCCACAACCTGTCCTGTCGCTTCTGAACGTTGCTTCTCGCTGATGTTGTCGTCCCGCAGAAAATCATAGAGTTTCTGTCCCGCAGTATATTCGGTTACCAGATAAGACCGCCACACCAGCGGCCCTTTTCGCTGCTCGATATAGGCCAACGGCTTCGGCGTAGCTATGTTCAGCATTAAAAGCTGATGTCCATAAAGCCATCCCCGCCGGGCACGTGACCTCTTAATCGTGTGACGCAGCGAATGAGTAAGCCCTTTGTGATTATACCGTTTGCTCACCACATCCTTGTCGTTCCAGCTTATGCGGGACACGTAAGAGCTCCTGCCGTCTTTAAGAATCTGCCCTGCATCCATCATCGCATCTACTTTTTCTATAAAATCGACCGGCTCAGCGTTCCGGCAAAAACCCCTGTCAAACATAGCAATGAAATTTTGAATTTTCAATCGTAGGTGTCTCTTGCTTGTCCGAAGACATTTCTTCAGTCCTTTCCGGATTCCTCTTTTTCTCTGTACAATTAGCTGTTTTTGAAAAAATTGCTTATCTAATTTGCCAGGACGCCATTGCCGGGCCTTAAAATATTCTTCAAAAAGATTTATAGCGGATCCCGTCTCGCCATCCGGCAGGTATCGCGCCAGCATCGCTACCTGAGAGATGCTGCTTTTCCTGCCGGCCTCACGCCGCAGAAACTGCATTTGCCCTGCATCAAGCGCAAACACTTTCCCTGCGGTCAGTAGAAAGTTTCCCAGATGCAAATCTTTTTGCAAAACCCCTTTACTGTGTTGTTTTGCCAGTTCTCGACAGACCAGAACCAGCAGATTAAGCTTGTCGGCCGGCTCTGACGTCTTGTTAAATGCGTCCAGTACTGTTGATGAATCGCCTATTTTTTCTACTACCATTGACCGTTGGCCGGTTTCTGTCCGCCCGGTGAATAACGGCCCGGGACAGCTCAAGCCGCGTGACCGCAGAATGCTTAACCCCCGCCACTCTCTTTTGAGATGCCGGCCGGCCCTGATTTTATGTGAGAATATCTTCACAATCACGGCCCGGCTGTTCCATCGGGCGTCATAGACGTCTCGGCTGCCGGCAACAGCCCGCAAAAGAGCCGTGCACGTTAAAGATTCTGTTTGTTTCTTCGGAAGGTTGCGTTCGATTAAGAGTTGAAATGGAAATTCAGTCATGGCTCAGGCACAAAGGGACAAAGGCACAGGGTGACAAAGTTGTTAAGTCTATTTGTCATTTAATTTTTTGATTAGACTACTGAGCATTCGCTCTACTTCTCTGGTTAATTCATAGATTTTGTCGAAGTTGCCTCTATTCAAATACCGTAAATTCAAAGAAATTCCTATCTGGGTTTGCAATTCATACAGAGAACTAATTGCGATCCGTAGAAAATGAATATATTCATTAGTTGAACCTCTGCCGTAGCCCTCTGCTATATTGCTGGGAATTGAAATAGCACAGCGTCTCGTTTGGCTGGTTAGCCCATACATCTCGCTCTTAGGAAATGATTTTGATAGCTTATATATTTCCGTAACTAAAGCCATGGATTTTTGCCAAACTATCAGGTCCCTGTAAGTTTTGATTTTCACTTTTGTCTTTGTCTCTTTGCCCCTATGTGCCTTTGTGCCTGTCTGAAACTCAGCACCCTAAAACGGTGATGCCAAGTTTATCAGCCAGTTTTATCGTTTCGGGTTTGTCGATAATTACTGTTTTTCCCGCCTCGACAACGAGGCACTTACCACCATTTTCGGCCATGCTTTTAATGGTGTCAGGCCCAACACATGGCATGTCGAATCGCATATCTTGATTTGGCTTTGAGGCCTTTATAAGCGTCCAGCCACCCGATTTGCAGAGTTCACCCGCCCGCTCAATCATCTCTGCAGTGCCCTCTATTGCCTCGACGGCGAGCACCTCTCTTTCTTTCACAGCGATTGCCTGGCCTATGTCCAGCTCGCCGAGCTTCTTGACTATCTGCCAGCCGAATTCAATATCATTTTCAACCGACGGGGCCAGCTGGGCCTTTGTCATCACGCCGGCCGTTGCCAGATGCTCCCTGCAGTACATTATTGAGTTCTCCAAGACTATTCCGCCGCTTGCCAGCTCATCGGCCAGGGCGTTCAACAGCGTATCGTTTTGTTTGTTTCTGCCCCAAAGCCGCCAGTAATATACTCTGAGTGCCCGCCAGTCCGGCAGATACCGTATAATTCGCCACGGCGTAAAAAGTCGGGGCTTGGCAACCCGCCCGACCATAATTGCATTTGTTACACCGTGCCTTTTTAGTTTTCGTATCCAGCTATTTGGCCGGGCAATCGCAACCTTGTAAAACACATCGACTTTCTCTGCCAGTGACGGCTCCGCAATATCTGCCAGACCGACGCAGATTACTCTAAGCTGCGCCTTTCTGGCACCGGCGGCCACAAGAAAAGGTAATCTGCCCTCCCCTGCGATTAGGCCGAGCACATCTAAATCTGCCATAGTGAGATGTGATACCTCGTATTTCGTCGTTTATGGTTCGTGTTTCGATTCACGATTTTGCTCAGACGGCTTTTCAGAATTTAATTTGACGGACGACGTGATTCGTTCAATCTGAGTTTCGAGCTTGCGAATATTTTGCCGCATCTCAGGCAGGTATTGTATCATGCTGTACGCTCGCTTGCCCTGGGTTGCCTCGATGGCCGGTGCGCCCAACACCGCTTTGCCGTCACCGATATTGTTAATAACGCCGGCTTGAGCCGCTATCATAACGTCGTTTCCGATATTGATGTGGCCTACGATACCGACCTGACCTCCGACCATGCAGTGATGGCCCAGCGTGGTTGAGCCGGCGATTCCCACCTGTGCCACAAGCAGGCAGTGCGGGCCGATTTTTGCACCGTGGCCTATCGCAACCAGGTCACCCAGCTTGCTGCCCTGGCCTATGATGGTATCGCCGAGGGTGCCTCGCTCGATACCGCAGCAGGTGCCGACTTCCACGTCGTCTTCTATAAGCACAATGCCGGTCTGGGGTATCTTGTGGTGTACGCCGTTATGGCTGGCATAGCCGAAGCCGTCCTCGCCGACTGTCGAATTTGCATTTATAATCACGCGATTGCCTATCTTACAGCCGTCGTAGATAGTGGCATTTGGGTATATGATGCAGTCATTGCCGAGTTGCACGTCTCTTCCGATGTATGCGTTAGGATAGATTATGCAGCCGTTTCCAATCTTTGCCTCGTCGGCTATTACCACGAAGTCGTGGATATGGCAGTCTGTGCCGATTTTCGCGCTGTCGGAAATCGAGGCCCGCGGGCTGATGCCTATCTTTTTGTGTTTCCGATGGCCGTGCAGCAGCACCATAATCTGCATAAAGGCGTAATAGGGGTCCTCCGTTATCAAAAGGGGAACCGAGGTGACGGCATTAGACATTTCTTTGCTTGCGATTACGGCGCTGGCCCTGGTCGTTCGCAGATGCTTTTCATACTTGCGATTGGCCAGAAAGCTAATCTCGCCTTCTTTCGCCCTGCTCAGCGTTGAGGCCAAGCGGATTTCTACATTGGGGTCACCCTGAACCTGCCCGCCAACATACTCGGCTAATTCACCCAGAGTCCTTGTCTGCCCCGTTAGAGATTTGTCCTCTTGTATCATTTTCCCTCTTTTTGTATCATATTATTCCCCGTTATACAATCTCTAACGGGGTCTGCATATAAATACCTCATTTTGCACAATGCGCATAATGTTTAACGTAAACCAGTTATTATACCAGCAAAACCGGTGAGGTCAACCCCGCCTCTCTGCGGGGCGGGGTCAACTACTCGGTTCGGCAGCGATATTTACTAATGCCGCCAGAAGCTTCTGCTGCAATACCGCCGCTCGCTCCTCGGAAAAACCGGTAGAGTTACTTTTGAATACCGTTACAGCCGGCCCGATAGGTCTGTACAATGCCGGGTCGCTTGGGCCGAAGACGGCAATCGTCCTGACCCCTAACCCCGCTGCCAGATGCGTAATCCCGCTGTCGTTGCCGACAAAGCCGTCCGCACAGCTCAAAAGCCCGCAAACGTCCGTCAAAGGCAAATCAGTCAGGCACCTTGCCCCCGCTGCTTCAATTTTGCGAAGCAAAACGGCGGGGGTGGCGGCGCTGAACCCCGCCCCTCGGAGGGGCGGGGTGAATCGCTCCAACTCAGCCGGCCCTAATAAAAATACCACCTCGATACCTCTTAAAGTAAGCTCTTCGGCGACAGCCAGAAAATTATCTAAGTGCCAGCATTTGCCCACTCCGCCGCTGCCCGGGGCAATAACCACCAGCTTTTCACCAAAATCAACGCTTATCTCTCGCAGTAGTTCTCTGCCTCTGTTTACGTCCGACTTGGTCGCTTTTATCAGACAATCCCCCAGCCGAATTTGCCGCCGCCTCAAGGATAAACCGCTTTGCCCGATAAATTGCTGGCTGTAAAAATCGGTCAGATGTCCGGCGAATTGTTTTGGCGGCTTCGTTGATAAGGTTATCACCTCCGCACTGTGGCTGCAGTTTACCGTGAATATCAGGTTTTGCTCGAAGTCGCTGTCCGGCTCGCCTAAAAATGTTACTATCCAGCAATAGTCGGCAAAGGCGTTTATCAAAGAATCCCCGTCTGCGAGGTCGAATGTCCTGCTTTCTGCAAACAGCCGATGCAAATCTATTGAATCTATCGACCGGATGGCGTCTATGCAGCTTCTGCCCGGGAGAATGCCGATGTATTCGGTATGGCCAATCATATCGATGGTGCCTAAACCTAAATGCTCTTTCATAAACTTGGCCAACGGCAGCGTCAATATACAATCGCCTATCGCCCCCGGCTGCAATATCACGCCGCGCCGCCCCAGGCGGGCCGCTTCGGCCTCTTTCTCCTGCAGCAAACTTAAGATGTCATCGTTTGTTTGCATAATCGAAAAATAAGTTTCAAAGAGTCATAGGCCTTTGGTTTCAGTCGTTTGCTTTCTTAATCCATCCGCCGCCGGCAACTCTCTCGCCACTGTCTTGCTGAATGTAGAATACGGCCAGTTGGCCCGGCGTTATAGCCGATACCGGCTCGTCGAACTCGACCGCAACACCGTCTGGCTGCGGAGAAACCGTCGCATCGGCACCGCTGTCTCTATAGCGTATCTTTACCTTTGCCCGAAAGCATGACCTCGGCTCGTCCATCAGCCAGTTTACCGATGTTGCTAATAATTTGCTGTGCATAACTTCTTCTTTTGGGCCTAACGTAACGGTGTTGCTTTCGGCATCAATCTTCACAACATAGTATGGCTCGCCCATTGCGACTCGCAGCCCTCGCCGCTGGCCGATGGTGAATCTGTGTACGCCGTTATGCTCACCCAGAACTCGGCCGCTGCTATCGATAATGTCTCCCCTGCGCACAAGCCGTGGACATCTCTTCTCAACTACAGCGATGTAATCATTATTGGGTATAAAGCATATTTCCTGAGACTCTGGCTCTTCTTCAACGGCTAAACCGAGTTTTCCTGCCATCTCTCGTGTTTCATTCTTGCAGTAATTGCCTATTGGCAGAACAATATGACTCAATACATTCCTGTCAATCATTGACAGGGCGTAAGACTGGTCTTTAGTTACATCGGCAGCAGGATACAGCCCTGTGCTATTATTCTTTCTCAGGATTCTTGCATAATGGCCGGTAGCGAGCAATTCTGCTCCGTTGGCCTGTGCAAAGTCCCACAGTTTGCCGAACTTAATGTACCTGTTGCACACAACGCACGGATTGGGTGTTCGGCCCTGCTTGTATTCGTCGCAGAAGTAATCGAGGATTTGCTCGAAGTCCTTCCGGAGGTCCAGCACATAAAGTTTTATACCCAGTTTCTCAGCCGTTCTATTGGCCTTCGCCTGTGCATCTGCGGCTTGGTCACTGGTAACCATAAACACGCCCGCACAGTCGAAGCCGTCTCGCTGTAGTATAGCGGCAGCGGTTGAGCTGTCCACGCCCCCGCTGAGCGCAACAAAGACCTTTTTATCCTTATCAGCCATTTTGCTTTATACGAAATACGCTTCACGTTTCGCGAGATACGAGATACGAATCAGTCCTGGGGATAGATGATTATACGGTCGTGGATAACGGTTACCAAATCGTCTTTGCCGTCGCCTGTAACGTCAGCAACCCTTAGCTCTCGCGGTTCAACACGGGACCTGGCGGCCTTGTTACTGTCGCGATAACTTTTCTGTTCGAATATCTTGAAACGCATCGCCGGAATCGGCCTGTCCTGCGAGTCCAGCGACAGTATCTCGATGTGATTGCGCTTATATTCTACCATAATAATGTTGGACTGGCCGTCGCCGTTTATATCCCCTGCTGTTAGGTTGCCGTATATACCGTCCTTTATCTTTGTCTCATAGCCGAACTGTTGTTCCAGATGTTGCGGGATACTACTTCCGCTCGGCGGCGTGACAAGCGCAAACTTCTCGCTGTCGAACAACAGGATACTTTTGGCTTCGCCGCCTGTAAGCGGTGAAAACAGCATCTTTAGATGGGTCGCAGTGCTCCATTTGCCGACGTTTAGCTCTTTTTCAAACCGATACGTCTTGTCATCACCCGCTTTAAGTATCTGAAGCTGACCCTTCTGGCCGTCCAGCAGCAA
The DNA here is from genome assembly GCA_964405375.1 of uncultured Pirellulales bacterium. GTDB lineage: Bacteria > Planctomycetota > Phycisphaerae > Sedimentisphaerales > Anaerobacaceae > CAYONQ01. Next base: position 5,639 of record CAYONQ010000023.1, on the reverse strand, counting down.
AATAGCGGGTCTATCAGTTGAGCCCTTGCCATCAATATCAAAAACAGCCACAGCCGATATTTCATTCTCGGTGCTCTTGGCGTTATACTGGTCAATAATGCTCCATCGCTCGCCGTTAGAGAAAACCAGGCTTCTTGCAAAGTTCTTCTGTGCCACTAACAGTTCGCGACCACCCTGGCCGTCCACGTCGGCGACGGCAATTGAATGACCACTGGCATCTTTAATCAAGCTCGCCTGCACCTTGGGTGAATCAATCACCTCGAATCTCCTTTTTTGGCTTTGGCGCACCAGTATGGGTTGTTCGTATTTGACGAATATCAAGGCGTCCTGCAGGCCGTCCTGGTCAACGTCAACGACCTTCAAGCCGTCCGGATTGGAAGTAAGTTCTTTAAGCTCCAGAGCTTCACCCTGCAGCGCTCCGGCTTTTTTGGCGGATTTAAGTTGTTTTTGCCCTGTCCCTTTTGGGTCCAGACTGTAAATGACTCTCAGGCCCCTAACATCATTGGCATCTTTGGATACGTAAAGACAATCGATACTGCCGTCACCGTCAACGTCGGCAAGCTCCATCGCCAACGGCTCACCGATTAAATCGACGGGCTGCGGGAATGATAATCTGTTCTCTTCGAATCTGCTTAAACCGATTATTTTTTCCTTAACGCTCAAAACCGCCAGCTCGACCTTGCCGTTGCCGTCGATATCTGCGACGGATAGTGTCTCAATGTCGGCAAAGGCAGGGAACCTGACCGGCTCGGCTAATCCGAGAGAGCCAATTTGCTTATAGAAAATTAGTTCCGCTGCCCCGGGGTCGCTTATCATAATATCGACCAGACCGTCGCCGTCGAAGTCGCCGGCCACAAGGTCGCGCTTGGCGCTTCCTTCGCCTGAAGCGAGAGGATAAGACAGAATCGGCCAATCGGCGCTCGTTTCGCTGCGACTTTCAAGTTTATAGCAGCCAAGCCGCCCGCCTCTGGCATCGACAGTCAGTATCTCGTCGCCGGTCGCCCCGTCGATGTTTGCAATCTCCAGCGCCCACGGCCTTTCGATAAAAAATTGCACCTGCGGGCCTAATTGCCCCGTCTCGAGACCGAAACGTACGCAAATCGGTTTTTCGTTGTCGTTGGTTATAATGATAAGGTCGTTTATATTATCACAGTTCAAATCACCCACTTCGATACCAAGTGTTTGGGCGGTAGTGGGGTATTTTACCGGCTCTGCTAGCTCTGCCACAGGTAATGAGCCGTCTTCTTTTTGCACAACGATATAAACGCCGTCGCGGCTGGCCAGAGCCAGGTCATCGGCGCCGTCATTGTTCAGGTCGGCGCACAGAAGCGCACCGGGGATTAGAAGGCCGTCGTCAATCTTGATTTTTTCCCTTGTTCGCCAGTTCAGTTGCTGCGGTTTTTCCGCATCAGCCGACCTTTGCAGTATCACATATAGCCCCCTCGGTTCGCCGTAAAAGGCCAGGTCTTCCATCCCGTCTGAATTCAAATCTCCGCAGACAAAGCTGGAGACCTTTTGTGAAACGGCCACACTTTGCCTCTCGAAACGGGTAGGGGGGGTGATTAGGTTTACATCGACGTCATTGGGGTCAACGGTTACCTCTGTCTCGCCTTGCCCTATGGCCTCTTTTTGAACCAATAGCTCTATCTTGGCCTTTCTATTGTTGGCGATGGCAATATCGTTTCGCCCGTCACCGTTAAAATCGGCGATTCGCAGGTTCGCCACGCCCCAGTCTAATTTGATTATCTCTATCTCTTTGAAGCCGTAGTATGCTGATATATCATTGAAGTCCTCTTGACCCCGCAGTGTTCTGGTGCGGGGCTGACCGGCTGCATCGCCGAAAATCGCACCTATTAGGACAACTGTGATTATCGCCTTAATTAGTCGCACGATAAAATCCTCCACTCTTGACTGTTGTTAGACAAGCCCCGCCCCTGATAGGGGCGGGGCAAGCTCATTTTTTATTACAACAATATACACCTTTGTCGCAGCGACATCAATGATTTTGTAGTAGAATGGTGAGCTTGTCGAACCGGATGTGTGCGCAACTCGGTTGGTACATTGAAGTCAGCGGTTATGTCCGGCTGCACTTACCTGTCGCAGTCGTACTGCTGCCAGAACTCACTGGTATCATCCACTTGCTCCTTCCATCGCAGCAGTTCCTTGCGCAGCCGTTCCAGTTGACCGGCATACTCCGGGTCATCTGCGAGGCTGTTAAGTTCCCACGGATCAGTCTGCAGGTCGAATAGTTGAGTTGTCCTTTTGCCCTTCACAACATACTCGATTAGCTTGTAACGCTCGCTGCGAACAGCCCGTTGTACGCCCTTGTAAGCAAAGAAAAGACTATTACGGACCTTCTGTTTAGGGTTGTGTATGACAGTGGTGAGACTTTTGCCTTCGACCGAGCCGGCAATGGCCACTCCCATCAGCTCGCACAAGGTGGGATAGATATCCAGTAGATAACAAAAGGCATCTCGTTTTTGACCCTTCTCAATGCCCGGACCACTCATAATCAACGGCACCTTTATGCTGTGCTCATACAAGTTCTGTTTGCCCATCAGCCCGTGCCGACCTAAAGCCAATCCGTTGTCGCTGGCAAAAATAATGATTGTATCCTCCGCTCGTCCTGTTTCTTTCAATGCCGCCAACACGCGACCAATTTGCGCATCCACGTGTGTAATCATAGCATAATAATCCCTGGTGTGTCTGCGAACATATTCCGGCGTTCGGGGCGGTGGGAACAGCTCCTCGTCGCGGGTTACCTCACCATTATCGAATGGATGCTCCGGCATAAGGTTCTTCGGCAGAACAATCTCCCCGGCATCGTACATATCCAGATACTTCTCAGGCATAATCCGCGGGTCGTGGGGCGCCATATAGCTGATGTACATAAAGAAGGGCTTGTTGTCTTTATAGCTACGCAGAAACTTAATTGCTTCGTCGCTAAACAATTTGCTGGAGTGTTTTGCTTTTTTTCTCTTTTTTACATTCTCCTCTCTCCTTAATTCCCTCCGTTCATCTCTGCTCGGATATATTCCATCAGGTTCAAAATCGAAAACTGGAACTCGGTAGTGGTCGGCCATCCCCCCGAAGAAAATTTTGCCACCGGTAGAGAAGCCCCGCATTAACGATTCTGGACCCTGATGCCACTTGCCGGTGTGAAAAGTCGTGTAGCCGGCCTTTCGCAAGACCTCAGGCAGCATAATATGGCCTTCTGGAATAACATAAGCATCATCTCCTATGTGAAACAATGTTCGGCCGGTCATTAGCATGTTGCGACTGGGCGCACAAACCGCCCCAACCGTTGAACCCATTATGTAGGCATTGGTAAAGACCGTGCCGTTATGCACAAGCCAGTCCATATTTGGCGTGATTATCTGTCCGTTACCAAGCGAATGTATAGCGTCGGCCTGCTGGTCGTCCGTGAAGAAAAAGACAATATTGGGTCTTTTCCTCCTTGGTGTTTTACTCGGCTGCAGACACCCTCCAACAGCCAGTGACGCCGCACCCACACCTATAGCTTGAAGAAACTCTCTTCTCGTCTGTTTGCCCATATCTTTACTTTACCTTGACTTGATTGAGCGGGGCCTATTGAAAATTGTGTGAAATCGCCCACGTCAAACTTAATGAACATCGTCAACAGTAATGGCCTTAATCGAACTAATATCATCCTCAATAGTGCGGTACTGTTCTAAATATATCCAGTTAAAGCCCAAATCGACCAGCCGACCCCTCGGCAGCTCATTTTTTATTACAACAATATACACTCTTATCGCAGAGACATCAACACTTGAAGCAGAAAGATATATCTGGTAAAATCACCACCACCCGCCCAGCGCTGGGCAGGGTGAAGACATATATTTTGAGAAGAAAGAGAGGAATATGTTAGGAGTTAGTTGGATAGATTGGCTGGTCATCGCCGGCTATCTCGTGGGCATTACGTTAATCGGCGTCTGGGCCTTCAGACGGGTGAAGAGCACCGCGAGCTTTTTCATCAGCGACCGCAAGTTCGGCAAGATAATGATGATGTTTTTCACCTTTGGCGCCGGCACCCATACCGACCAGGCCGTAGTTGTCGCTGCGAAGACCTACCGTGTCGGCATTTCAGGCATCTGGTACCAGTGGCTGTGGCTTTTCTGCACGCCGTTTTACTGGCTTCTTGCGCCGCTGTTCCGCAGGATGCGGGCCGTGACCACCGGCGATTTTTTCAACGCCCGCTACGGCCGCAGCGTCAGCGTCTTGTACGCACTCGTGGGGATGCTGCAGTTGATGGTGAACATCGGCGTAATGCTCAGGGGCTCCAGCGCAATGATAACAGCCGTCTCCGGCGGGAATATCAACCCAAATCTGGCCGTCTGGGCTATGACGATTATGTTTGTCATCTACGGTGTTACCGGTGGCTTAATCGCGGCCATTATGACCGACTTCGTCCAGGGGATTCTGACCATTGTGCTCTCGTTCCTGATACTGCCCTTCGCATTGTCTGCGGTAGGGGGGCTGGCCGGGCTGCGGGCGACAATCTCAGACCCGACTATGTTTGAAATCGTTGCCCCAGGTGAAATTACGGCATTTTACATCGCTATAATCTCATTAAACGCCCTGATTGGCTGGGTTACACAGCCCCACAGTATGGCTATGAGCGCCGCCGGCAGGACGGAAATGGAAGGCAGAGTCGGTGTAATGTGTGGCGTGCTGTTCAAGCGGGTGTGCACCATTGCGTGGGTGCTGACGGGGCTTTGCGCTGTCGGGATGTATATGGGCAGGGATGTGGACATCGACCACGTCTATGGCTTAATGGCCCATCAGCTTTTGCCCAAAATTGCACCGGGCCTGATTGGGCTGTTCATCGCCTCGATGCTTGCTGCGGTGATGAGCTCCTGCGATGCCCTTATGGTCTCCTCTTCGGCCCTGTTCACCGAGAACATCTACAAGCCCTTGCTGGTGCCCGGCCGGAAAGACCGGCACTACATAAATGTTGGACGGGTGGTTTCCGTGCTGGTCGTGCTCTGCGGCGTCTTCTTCGCCTACTGCTTTGAAAGCGTCATTCACGGACTGGAAATATTCTGGAAAATTGCTGCTATGATGGGCATTCCGTTCCTTGTCGGCCTATTCTGGCGGCGGGCCACTACCGCAGCGGCCTGGGCGAGCACGCTGGCGGGCTTTGCAGCGCTGATTTTCACAGGCAAAATCCGCATATTTGGAAATGTTCTGTGGGACTTCAACGCAACACTGGCTGACAAGCTGCCCGAGTTTATGCTGCTCGACGGCAAACTTTCCCTGCCCTGGCAGATGGTCATTTATCTTATTGTCGGCTTTATCGCTGTTATCGTGGTCAGCTTGTTCACCACGCCGGAAAACAAGGAAAAGCTCGACAAGTTCTACCAGTGCATCCGAACCCCTGTCGCACCCGGCGAGCCGGAAACTGAACCTTTCACACTGCCTGAGGGAATCGAGCCGGCCCCCCGACGTGTGTGGCTCGACCATCCTGATTTCGAGATACCAAAACCAACCTTGGTCGGTGTTATCGGTTTTTTCGCCGGCTGGGCGGCTGTCGCAATCTTAATAGCTGCCCTCTTCTGGATAATAAAGTACTCAAACTGACCGATTAGAGGGATTTTGATGGTAGCAATTATCAAACA
>CAYONQ010000022.1:9952-33330 GCA_964405375.1 uncultured Pirellulales bacterium | reverse complement strand
GGACAAAAACAAACTTTTACTTCAATTATCTAAAATACTGTGAACGGAAACGAAAAATCAAGCATTGGATGAACCCCGCTTCCGCCTTTGCCGAGACTTCGGCGGACAAGTGCAGGGGGGGGCCCTTTGTCCCCTCCATAAGGGTGTGAAGTTTATTTTCAGCAGTAACCCCCGGCAGAGGCAATTTGTTATTTTCGATTGACGATTTGCGATTTTCGTTTTTCTATTGAGTGGTTGAGATTGCCACGGCCTAAAGGCCTCGCAATGACCCTGCAATTTATTATTGATGAATGATGATTGGGAAAGGAGACTGGGTCCCCGCCTGCGCGGGGATATACTTACAGCAAATTGTCCCTGTACCAGTCTATTGCCAGTTCGAGGCCTTTTTTGAAGGGGATGGTTGGTTTGTAGTTGATAGTTTTTTCGGCGAGGGATGTGTCAGCGAGGGAGTGCTTAACATCGCCGGGACGAGGGTCGGTGTAGAGCGGCTTAATGTCTTTATCGAGCAGCTCGTTGATTATACTAATAGTCTCATTTACGGTTACGGCCTGTCCGCAGGCGATGTTCAGGACCTCGCCTGCGGTGTGCTTCGCTCGTGCGGCGAGCAGGTTGGCGTCGACGACGTTGTCAACGTAGGTGAAATCGCGGCTCTGCTGGCCGTCACCAAAGACAGTTGGTGGTTCATCCTTTAATATGGCGGTTACGAAGGCAGGTATTGCGGCGGCGTACTGGCTGGTGGGGTCCTGGTGCGGGCCAAAGACGTTAAAATATCGCAGCGAAATGGTCTCAAGGCCAAAAACATTGTAAAAGACCTTAGCATAATACTCGCCGGCAAGCTTGGCGGCTGCGTAAGGTGAAAGGGGGTTGGCGGGCATCGTCTCGACCTTCGGTAAAGTGGGTGTGTCGCCGTAAGCTGAAGAGCTGGCGGCGTAAACGAATCGCTTTACGCCGGCGTCACGGGCCGCTAAAAGGAGTGTGAAAGTAGCGTCGAGGCAATGTGCGTGAGTGGCGGCGGGGTCGTCGATGCTTCGCGGCACCGAGGGCAATGCGCCCTGGTGCAAAACGACATCGATATTTTTCATAGCCGACCGGGCGATTTTCTCATCTCCCATATCGGCCTCTATAAATTCGATTTTTTCTATGATGCCGGACAGATTGCTCTTTTTGCCGGTGAGCAGGTTGTCGATGACCCTTACGAAACAGCGCTGCGAGACGAGTTTGCTGCAGATGTTCGAGCCGATAAAGCCGGCCCCTCCGGTTACTAAGAATTTCTCCATAGAAGCGACCTTTCAGAAATAGCTTTTTCGTATGGTAATTAACTCAAACTGACCTATGGCCAGTTTGAAAATGTAAAAATCAAAGTGCAAAGCGCAAAATTGCGGAATGTATTGTCAAAAATCGACTTACATTTAACATTTGCTACAAATCGGTCAGTTTGAGTAATTAAGCGAACCATCTTGCAAAAAGCTGAAAAATGGGAGCGCCGTCAGGCGCCGTTTTCAGCTAAACTGCTGCGCCGGCAAGCTGGAGTTCCTGGTATTTTTGATAAGACTTGAACTGCTCGTGGAAATATCCGCCTTTCATAGCCCTTACGGCCAAGAGGACACATCCTATTATTGTGGCGTCCACCTCTCTCAGCTCGCGAATGGTTCTGATGGCGGCGCCTCTTTTTGTGGCAGCGGCGTTGAAGACCAGGACTGTGCCGTCAACAAGTCTCGCTAACACTTTGGCGTCACTTACCAGCAGCACCGGCGGGCCATCAACTATAACATAATCGTAGCTCTCTCGCTGTCGTTTAATCAACTGTTCCATAAGCTCGCCGCCAAGCAGCTCCGCCGGATTTGGAGGCAGCGGCCCCGCCTCGATTAAAGACAGTCCCTCAATGCCACCGGGTCTTATAATCTCCTGGTAACCACACAGCCCGGCAAGCAGTGTGCTTAACCCAAACTCGGACTGTTCGGGCTGTGGCTGTGGGAAAATCGAGTGTAAACTCGGTCGCCTGAAATTGGCATCTATAAGCAGCACTTTTTTATTTTCGGCAACCAAGGTCGTTGCAAGATTAACCGCTACAGCGGTTTTTCCGTCCCCTGCAGCGCCGCTGGTAACAAGCAACGCCCGGGCGGATTGTGCGGAACTGGACAGCTTTAGATTGGTCATGAGCCGCCTGTAGGATTCGCTTATGATAGAATATGGCGCCTGACGAACAACATGGCAGAGCTCAACATCCTGGGCCTGTTCATCCTCGGCGGCATCTGGAATAACACCCAAAAGCGGAATTCGCAGAAATCGAGCCACATCTCTGGGTGTCCGCACGAGGTCATTTAGCACTTCGATAAGGAATACAAGGCCTACGCCGGCCATAAAGCCGAGCATCGTTCCGGTAGGGAAATAAATCTTCCACTTGGGAGAGCTTATTTCCATCGGCTCTGGCGCATATCCGGCAAACTGCACCTTAGGAGTTTCCGGGTCGTCGTGCACTATCTTGTAGGCATCTATCTGTCTTTTTATCGAATCGAGCATGTTTCTTCTCTCGTTTCTTATAGCCACTCGCTGCGAGTATTGCACGCGGGCTGCATCAAGCTCTCTTTCTTTTGCTGCGGTTTCCTGGCGCATCCTTTCTAATTCTTCAAGCCTGGCTTGCAGCACAACCAAACCATCCTGTGCATTTTTAAGGTTTGCCTGCCGGACCAGTTCCGCAATTTCCTCTCTTCTGAATCGTCTTTCGTCCTTGGTTGCATTTATCAGTTCCTGCATTTCGCGCACTACTCTGTGGTTTTCGCCAAATTTTGTAAGTCTGCTTGCAAGTGCCGCCTGCAGGGAAGCAAGCTGCTGGGCAAGATTAAGCATAATGGGGTCGTTTTCTATCTGACGTTGGACCTGTATCTGTTCATCGATGGGTCCTATGGCCTGTCTCCTAAGCGTTTCTATGCTCGTTTGAACATCTTTTATTTGCATAACAAGCTCGTCTTGGCCAAGCTCCAAGACCCTCAGTTTCTCGGTGATTGTAGGGCGGAAAATCTGCTGCTCAAGGCCAGCAAAGCCCCATCTCCTGCGAACTTCATCCAAAGCATCTTCGGCTGCATTTAAATCTCGCTGAACTCGAAGCCGCTGGTCTTCAAGCCTTGCCAGCTTATCAGCGACGTCTTCCCTCTTTGCACTTCCCTGAGACTGAAGAAACAATTCCACCATCTCGTTCACTATCAGCGCTGCTTCTGTTCTATTGCCGCAGGTCATCGACACTACAATATAATCACCATCCCTTTGGGCATGAGCACCAAAATATCTCTTCAAATTCTTAAAGGCCTTTATAATGCTTTCACTTTTAATGTCCCCGAAGTGTTTGAACCACTCAGTTTCTTGAATTTTGTCCCTGTCAATCAAAGTTCTCAGGCTGCTCTGCTGGGTCATAAGACTAACCATTGATAATCGATAACCATATGTAATATCCTTTGCCACCTGAGCACCTCCGATGGCCATAGGGTTCTTTTCTATAGGGGGCAGGACCTTAATAAAGGTTCTGGCGGTATATTTTGGGAAATACATTCTCAAGAAATACCATGCTGCGCCACTGAGCATAAAACCCAGCGTGGTCAGAGAAACTATCAACAATATATGCCGCCGCAACATCCCAAAAACTTCCTTCGGCGTCAGCGTTGCGGCAGCAGCCGGTCTTGGTCCAGCCGGGGCTGCTGTTCTATTCATAATCTTTTGAGTTTGTCCTTGTTCTACCATTTATTTCGTCTCTCGCACTGCTTCGTAGATCACCGCTGCGAAACACGTTCGATAGACGCCTCAATTCGTTGCATGGCTGCTTCTGAAAGCTTATTTTGCCCTGCTTCTAAGGCCTGTTTATAAGCAGCGACAGCCTCATTACCTAATCCAAGTTTTTCCTTTATCATACCTAAATGCTCATATACATCTGCCGGTACCGAGATTTCACGCTGTTCAAATTGCTGTAAAGCAGATTGCGCCAGCTCGGCAGCTTTGTCGAATCCATCGTTTCTATACAAGGCATACGCATAAGTGTCCATCAATCCGGGGTCATTCGGCCTTGTCTGGTAAGCACGTTTGGCATATTTGAGCGCATCGGCCGGTCTTTCATTATTTTCTGCCATCATGTAAGCCAAGTTATTTAAGACAGTGGTATTATTCGGCATTTTATCCAATAGACTTTCGTATGTAGAGATAGCCTGTTGGAGATAATTTTTATCGGAAGTTTTACTATAAGCTGCGTTTAAGACCCTTGCTTTACTCAGCGTATAATCGGCCTTAAGCGGGCTATTTGGTTGAATTATCTCCAGGCATCTGTCAATATACTGTATTGCCTTGTTGTATTGTCCGTTAATATTAGCCAAATTAAACATAGTATAATTGGCAGCGAGTGAGTTTGGAGCCGTTCTGAGTCTTTCATCACAATATTTTACGACTTCTTTCTGTCCGAGTAGGTCTCGCATCCTTTGCAAGATACTAAACACAAGATTTTCATCTGTATCGGCTTTATCGATTGCTTTCCTGCAATACTGTATGGCGTCTGTTCTATCTCCCAGCTTCATCTTCGCTTCAGCCATTCTCATATAAGCTATTGGGGCGAAATCGGTGTCCACATAGTTTGCAGCTTCTTTGAATACCTTATTCAATTTTCTGGATGATAATAGTGCGTTCAAATATCCATCTAGGGCCCCCGGGTCAGCTCTTCCATCTCTGAGTCCTTTTTGCCACGCCAGTCCGTACAATTGCTCAGCGCTGGCAAAATCCCCGGTTTCAAAGGCAAAATCGGCAGCTCGGGTGTGCCACAGTAAATTATCAGGATACTTCTCCAACACGTCCCTATAGAATTTTATCAACGCTTCTCTTCTGCCAAGCTGTTTGTAAACCTGTTCAAGCAACATACCGGCTTCCATAGGCGCCCGTGGGTTTTCGATAGTGCTTTTGAGTTCTGTAATAGCGTCCTCAACCCGTCCTGCTCGGATGTAAGACCTCGCCAGAGAAAGTCGGGTGTTGGGTTCGTCTGACAACGACTTACTCCTTTTAAGGTCAATGATTGCCTGGTCGTAGTTTGCCATCAAACGGTTTATTTCACCTCTTAGTCGCCAGGCTCGTGGCTCGTTTTGTTCGGCCTCAAGACTTCGGTTTGCCAGTTCCAAGGCCTTTTCCAGCTGTCCCTGTCTCATTGTCAGCCAGGCGTCAAGCAGCAGTGCCCTGGGTTCGTCGGGGAATTTTTCTCTGAAGCTTTGCAATTTGTATTCAGCTTCTTTGACAAGGCCGATATCAAGGAAGGTCTGAATTTGAATAAGGCGGTTTTGCATGCTATCTTCGAGTGTCAAAAGTTCTTCGGAGTAGTTCTTTGCAGCTTGCCTATCACCGGTTCTCTCTGTAACAAGTAAAAGACCTCTGAGCAGGGCAGCGTCTTTCGGCTCATCTTGATACAACTGCTCCAAAATTCCTTTGGCCTCGTCCAATCGGCCACTCTGCAGATAATGGTTCCACAGCAATCTTCTGTCCTGAGATTGTGTCAGCAATTCTTCTGCTTTTTCTTCTTGGCCGATGCGCCGGTAGTATTCCGCATAGCTATTAAGCATAAGCCTGTTTTGGGGGTCTATGGCCTTTGCCTGCTCGAAAGACGAGGCAGCGATGGCAAGCAGGGCATTTGTTCGCTCCGTATCCGTTTGCTGAAGGGCTATCCTCGTTGCCAGCTGCCCGAGCAGAACAGCATTTCGTACGCTCGGGGTCATCTTTTGCAAAAACTGTCGAATCGCCAATGCCCTCATTGGCTCTGTTTCGCTTATATATTCAGCGTAGAAGCTACGTAACTGCAAATCGCCCAGATTTAGCGCTGCCGCTCTATCCAGAGCGTCTCTCGCTTCAATCATCTGGTCGGATGACACGTTATCAGCAAGCTTTTTATTACGTTGGTAGAGTGCGTTTGCCAATACTTTTGCAATAAGCCCATCCAAAGGGTTCAAGGCGGCGGCTTTACGGGCGTTTTCAATGGAGGCGTGTTCATTTCCGAGGACCGTATTGATATTACTTTTCAACATAAAGCCGCGAGAAAAGACAGGTCTTTGCCTGAGGCATTCATCTATCCTTGCCAGTGCATTTTTATATTCCTCTTTAGTAAAAGCAAGTCGGGCGGCAAAGAAATTGCCTTCACAGTCGTCTATATTTCCCCGTTGTGCGAGGTCTACGACCTGCTCTGCCAGTGGCCAATGCTCTGTCCTAAGTGCTATATCAAAAAGGTATCTCGCAGCGAGGCGCTGCGGTTCGCCAAATGCTTTATCTCGTGTTTCGGTTTTTTGAGGCTCTTTTATCTTCCCACCCTCTGTTTCAGGTTCCTGCGAAGCGGTATCGTCCGGGCCGGCGGCGTTACCACCGGCGCCCAAGAATGGCGCAAGGACCTTTTTGAATTCTTCAATTGCATTATTCGGCTCGTTATTGCCCTCGTAAAATAACCCAAGCCCCACGGACCGGCGAACCGGGTCGGCAACATCCAATATAGCAGCCTTTTCTATTTCCTTTCGTCTTTGCTGTGAAACGCTGTCGGGCTGGGGTTCAGAAAGCAGTTTTTTGTAAAATAAAACAGTCATATCATCCGGGAAGTATTCCAAAAATCGGTTGACCAAGTCTTCGGCTTTGTTCGTTTCACCCTCTGTTATGTAATTATTGCAAACAGTAACCACATAAAATTGGGCGACGGAATTTGGCTCTATTGACAGCAGCTTTTCCACCAGTTCAGCCAGGGTGTTTGTGTAGCCCTTCAATTCGGCCGTAGTGGACTGCTCGGTAGCTTGAGTAACCTGCGCCTCATCCTCATCTTCTCTTTCTTCCGACAGCCATTGTGAAATAACACCCAAACTTTCTTCCCTTCGCTTGCGAACCATAGTCCCTTGAGCTCGTCCAATCCTGGCCCGTATCAGTTCAAGGTTGAGTTTAATTGTATTCGGGTCATCCAGCTCTATGTTGGCCAATTCTTCTTCGGCCTGGTCAAGCTGCCCGGCGCCAATATAAGCCCTGATACGAAGCACTTTGCTTCTGTCGTTAGTCCCGAAGTTCTTTTCAAAAGTATCTATGTTATTTATGGTCCTGGGCCAAATTCTGAGCTTTAAGAAGACCTCGGCATAATCCAGAAGTGCTTCAGGATTAGTCAAAGCAGCACCTCCGAGCAGAGCGCTTGTCAGGAATTCTGTAACCGCACCGACTTCGACAGTGTCTTCAAAAAGCTTCGCAAGGGCATAAGAAAGCTGCGGGTCTGTTCCTTGTCCTCGCCGTTCAGATGCCTTAAGTTGTTCATAAGTTGCATATAATTTCCTGATAGCAGTATTTCTATCTCCCTTTCCAAGTTTAGCCTTTGCCAGCTCGAGCATTCCTTGCCACTTAATAAGCCGTGGGTCTTCGCCACTGCCAAGAAGCTGCTCAATTTCGTGCACCATTTGCTCAGCGTTTGTCAGCCATTGTTGGGTTTCCGAGTCTGTTTTTACCTCAGGAGGTTCGATTACCTGCTCGATGTAGCAGTTCGCAAGAAAAGAATACAGTAAGATTCTGTTTGCTCTATTCATTATCCCCCATGGGCCGCCTTTCTCTTGCGCAGCTGGCAGTGTAAGCGCATTTTGGGCTGTCTCTATCGCTTTATCAAGTTCCGGGGCTTGTCCATAAATACGGAATTTGCGATGGTGCAAATTGGCCGCACTTATTGCATAAGTTACATTTTCATTATCTAATTCAATTGCTTTTTCAATCGCCTCCATAGCCCTATCAAGCCCTTCATGGCCCAGCAGCATATAGAATGTAGCTAATGCCGAAAAAGCCCTCGCATCCGAAGGGAACTTATCCACAAGTTCCAAATATTCCGGCTCGAGAGCTCGGACTTGGTCTCTGGTGGTCATATGAGCGAAGTAAGGCTTCATTCTCAAAAGATTAACGTGTGCTCTTACGTTGGTACCAGCGACCTCAACAGCCTGCTCCAAAAGTTCGTTGGCCTGTTCTGCGGCCTTATCTTTCTCTTCAAGATTACCCCTTGAAGCAAGAATATCCCCTTTTGTGATTTCTGTTTGTGATAGGTGCCAATAGACATCAACGTTAGCCGGCTCAAGTTCTCGCACCTTCTGTAAGTCATCGACTGCCTGAGCAAGCGATTCATCGGGGTCAGTGATAGCTCCCATCTTGGTCATTTCAAAGATGGCTCTGCCTCTGAGCATATACAAGTACGGCCCCAATCGTTTAGGGTCGGCTGTGTCTTCCCTCGTCTCGAAGGATTCCCATTGGGCTGTATCTTCGTTGAGCAGGTCGGTATTCTCCGCCATCTCCATAAATTCCGACGCCTGTGAGGCGACCTCTCGCCAGGCGCCACCTGCACCGCTATTAGCCATTATGTAAAAATACTTTAATCGACCAAACCGAGCTTTTACACTCTTCGAGTCTATTCTAATTATTTCGTTCCAGCACCCCAGCACGTTATTCCATTTGTCAGCTTCAAGGAAGACATCCGCAAGTTTATATAGTATCTCTACTCTAAGCGAATCACTCTTTGCCCAGGCGCGCGCTCTAAGATAGCTGCGTGCGGCCCTGTCATAATCTTTTTCAAGCAGAGCTGCATCGCCGTCTTTGATAAGCTTTTCCGGGTCTCGGCTCAGTCGCAGAATCACACCTACAGCCACAAGCCCCAAAAGCAGGAAAACTACCGACCCAATAAGCGCCACCTTTTTATTCAACCTTTTCTTTGCCATAACTTTTGCCTTCCTTATTTCACGCTTAGCATTCAGCTACATAATACATAGCATATACTATACAGCTTTTTTTATCCATCAAGAAACCCATTGCAAAGTCCTAACCACCGAAGATGCTTGATGGCTGTCAGCGATTTATCACAAGACGAGAGCGCTATAACTATCCGGTGCCGGCAGGCCAATGTTCCCTCTGTAAAACGGGCAAAATCACACCTAAAAGTTTCCGGCTCGCTTTGATTGCTTCTTCTTTGGTTGGGTAAATTAGTGCGCCAAATCTCCTATTAAAAAACTTCCACTCAACTTTGCAAAAATACGAATGCTCGCCGTAAATATTCTTATTGAGAGCCAATCGAACATATTCTCTGCTGTCTCCATAATCCTCGTTGGCCCTGAAAAAATACAGAACTGGAAATTTTGCGCTGCTCATCCACCGAGCGGAATCTGTAGCGGCAAATACAAGGAATCTTGCCGGAATTTCTTTCTCGATGCCGTCTTCATTGATTGTCAATGTCACACTATCGGATGACAGTCTCTGGTAGCCGCTGCCCGTATAGCATTCTTCCGGAACATGCGGCACCTTGTCTGGTAGAGCATAATAAGTAATAAACAACAAGCAGTAACGAACAGGACTGCTGGCGGGCGCATCGGTGTCTTCCAGTCGCCATTGAATATAATCTTCTGTGCCAAGTCCCTTGAGAACCTGTTCATTATCAATTTTGTCCTTTGACAGCACCTCATACGGAGCTAAACCATTTTCATCCAAAAGGTCCAAGGATTTTCTCAATGGCAACGGTTCTTTGCTCAAGTATACGCCGAAACTTTTTATTACGAACGACATACCACCTCCGGCCATTGCAAGCACTGCTGCACATATCAAGAATGCCGGCTGCAGGTAAATTCTGTATACGGCCTTACGCATCGCACCTCCGGAGCACAATATCTTCAGAGTTTGAGGTTTCTTCAACAAATAAGCTGGACATAAACCACGCAAGAGAACCGTATAAGCCAAACGCCAATGGTACCATCGCCCATCCGAGAATATCGTGATAAATACCCTGGGTGTACTTTGGATGTATCAGCACATAAACGAAACCAGTAACTGTTACGCGAATGATATTGCAAAATATCGCTATTGGTATGGTACTGGCCAGCAGAATGATTCGCTGCCATATAGGTCTATAGTGCAGGTATGCCATAGCGACACCGAGGGCGAGGAAGGCCGTCAGCAGTCTCATTCCGCTACAGGCCTCGGCCACATTGAGAGGGGGGTCTAACTGTTGGCCTTTATAAATCACATCTATGACCACGCCACTGGCCGTGGCTTCCAGTTCGTTAACCAGATTCAGCAGTCCGGCTGCTATCGTAGCAGCAAGCCGTCGCATCGGCAGAGTAAAGGCGAAATAGTATCTCTGCGGTAATGGTATAGCAAAGACCAAGAACAGCATCGGCAGCCAGGTGTATTTAACCAATCGCCAGCCGCCCAAAAACAATACAACCGCACCGAGTGTTACTATCATCCCAATCGGCTGAAGGTAGCCGTACTGGAAATGAACTATGTTGAGAGGATAAAGCGCAATCCCGCAAATCAGAAAAAACAAACCCAGGTAATTTGGTTTTGTTTGAAGGTTTAATATCTGCTCTTTATGCTGGTTAATGAAGTATAAGCTAAAAAGCGGGATTAGAAAACCGTGCGACCAGCTACTGTCAGTGCGCCATTTATAGACAACGCTGTCGATTTCGTTGTGAAAAAGGTAGACAAACAGCGTTGCAATCGTCAATATCTTAATATAATTATGGACTCCAAGTTCACGCCACCGCTGTTTGCGCAGGGGCGTGAGCGAACCTTTCGTATCCAGAACAGAAGAAACAATATTTTCTGCCATAGCTAAAAGATATCTTCAATTTTGTCATATATACTGCCGAAAGGCCTGCTGGTTCCGTAATCTCTATCTGAAAAATTACGGTCATAAACAAAGCCGAACCCGTAAGTGGCCCTGAAGGCGTTTCTCAAGACCGCCCGCCACCTTGCCGTTGGGTGCGTACCGACGTTGATTAAATCGTTCGGCTTAATAAAGAAATCCGGCTGTTCGCCCCTGGCGATTTTGTCCAAATCCACCATCACGATTTCCTCTTTTTCCCTGCCGACCCTTCTGACCACCTCGCAGCGTTTCGGCCATGCCAAAGGTCCCAGGCCGCCAGCTGCGGCTATAGCCATTTTCAAGGTCATCGGTCGGCCTGTAAGGTGAATGAATCCTTGATAGTTGGTATTTCCCATAATACAGAATTCACCGATAATATCAACAGGTACTTGAATGTTATCACTAGGCCTTATCACGATATTATATCGAGGGTCTCCTGCGGCCAGTTTATCGGTAGGGATCTTTATGACTCTCGTCTGGACTGCTCCGGTGCCTATCTGGTCCCAGCCGAGATATTCTGGTATCCTTTCCTTGAGGGGTTCGATTAGCTTTTCCGGTTCGACTTTGACCTGCGGCTCTGCGGGTTTTGGCTGACCAATTTGAATCGGAATCCATCTGCCGTCCTGAAAAATCCACTCGATACGCCCAACTTCACCGCTATTGGCCGGTTCATTTATTGTCCTTCGACCAGTTGGCCCGGAGAGTGCTTTCTGTGCATCTTGCAGGTTCGGCTCTTTCTGCCGGTCATCGTCTAACGGCTCAAAACCTTCCGGCAAAGCCGCTTGGGTGAGCTCTTTATCCGTTATCATCTCCGCAGAGGATATAAGCAGCTTATCACCAAGCCGGCTGATATTAGGGTGGTACTGCCGCTGTGCCCGCGGGGCTATTATCTCCATCATCTCCCGTTCGGGCTCAATCGGTTCTTCTACCGGCTCGGCCGGCTCAGTAGGCGGCGGGTGGCCCGGCTCAGCTATTGCCTCCTTGCCTGTAACAGCGCGCGAGACATAAACATAGCTGACGTTATACTGTGTTGCTACTCCTGCTGTTGCAAGGGCGTCTGTCAACCTGAAATCATAGCGTGGAATATTGTATCTGCCCGGAGCCGGCACGGCATTACCCAATATCGTAAATGCCCGTTGCTGCGAGCTAAGCAAATTTATGGAAATTGAGGGGTCTTTTAATATGCTCGGCGAAAGGATTCGCTTTATCTCCTCCTCAAGCTGCGATTCCGTCAACCCTGCCGCCTCAACCACCCCGACCTGTGGTATTGATATCTTGCCGGTCTCGTTAATGAGAAAACTGTTTGAAAACGCCGCCCCTTCCCCGAACAACTCGAAAATAAATACACCAACGAGATCACCAGGACCAAAGACGTAGTCGGTCTCATATGCTATAACATCTATCGGCCGGGGGTCTTCCGCCGTCACCCAAGTCGATGGTGTTTCTTCTGCCACACCCAGCGAATGCAATATCACATTTACGGCTGGAACAGGACGAAACCTGCCTACTTGCGTCGGGTCAAGAAATTCGTCACTACAGCCAGGGGTGTAAATGCTTATAACGGACAGAAGAAATACAATCGCTACGGTACGTGTAGTTTTCGCCCCCTTAGAAATTTCCATCGGGCGTGAAGTGTATCTCGAATTTTGCACCATAATTGTTCCCCGTCAGTGGAATCTCTAACGAGGCCTATAACACTGAAATTCCAAAAAGCGCCGTGCTTTCAACTCTCTACAAAACCACAAGTTATAATAAAAGCGTTCTCCTACCCGATGAAATTTATCGGCTTAACCCTTTGTCTGCTTAACTTTTTTTAACTGCTGAGCGGTTTATCTGCGGGTTCATATCTTACCTGTTATATTTGCCTAAAATTCCCTTTTTGCCGCTACAACTACAGTTGTAAAAGGCAGTTATGAAATTAAGGACATTGCCGGCATATCTGCAAGGACGTTAGTGTGTATTTTTATACCCTTCAAATGTGCAATTTGTTCGTTGCCGACCGGTCCTATAATGGTCTATATGCCAGTGCAGATAAGTTGACAATCGAGAATCGCACACCGGTTGTCAGTTTGTAAGAAGTATCGGTCCGAGAAGAAAGATGAAAAGATGTGTTTAGAAAGGTTGCTGTTTTTCAACGAAATACAAAATGTGGCTTAACCTCATCTAAACGTTATGCATCGGGTTTATTGCACGGCAGTGCAGCGAGCTGAACCATTAAAGCATACCTTTGAGCGGCATCACTTGTGGCAAGCTTTAACAGTTCAGCCGCCGCTTCCGGCTTCGATTGCGCCAGCACCCGATAGCGATTCTCGCCATAAGCATATTCTTTGAAATCAAGCGTAGGGGCTTTGGAATCGAGCTGCAACGGATTTTTGCCCTGGCCTTTAAGGCGAGGGTCGAACCTGTACAACGGCCAATGACCACAATCGACGGCCTTTTTCTGCTCCTGATAACCGGCAGTCATATTGATACCGTGAGCAATACAGTGTGAGTATGCGATTATAAGCGAGGGTCCCGGATAGGCCTCTGCCTCAACAAAGGCCTTTACCGTCTGATTTGCATTTGCACCTATCGCCACCTTAGTGACATAAATGTTCCCATAAGTCATAGCTAAAAGCCCAAGGTCCTTTTTAGGTCTCGGTTTTCCCGCCGCTGCAAATTTAGCCACTGCTGCTCTCGGGGTTGACTTGGACATCTGCCCGCCCGTATTGGAATAGAGTTCCGTATCTAAAACAAGCACATTGACATCGGCGCCGCTGGCGAGGACGTGGTCCAGCCCACCGTATCCGATATCGTAGGCCCATCCATCGCCGCCAAGTGCCCAGACCGATTTGCGCACAAGATAATCCGCAACATCCAACAACTGACTGCATTCTTCGCAGTTACTGTCTCGACACCGCCTTTTTAGTTCGTCCACCCGGGTGCGCTGCCGCTCAATCGCGGCTTGTGCCGGGTCGTTGGCCAAGGCGGCGGTGCGGATTTCTTCTGCCAGCTTAGCGTCAACACAACCCTTATCTACCACTTTGTCTAACAGTTTGAGAGCCCGTTCTTTGAATTTATCAACTGTCAGCCGCATACCCATTGCGAACTCAGTGTTATCCTCAAACAAGCTGTTACTCCAGATAGGTCCCCTGCCGTCCGGCCTTTTGGTGTAGGGCGTCGTTGGCAGATTGCCACCGTAAATGGATGAGCAGCCGGTCGCATTTCCAATCATTGCCCTGTCGCCAAACAGTTGTGTGAGCAATTTAACATAGGCGGTTTCTCCGCAGCCGGCACAGGCACCGGAGTATTCGAACAAAGGCGTAATCAATTGACTGCCCTTTACGGTATCGACCTTGAAAAGTGCCGGGTCTGTATCCGGAATCGACAGAAAGTATTTATAGTTTTCGCGTTCGGCTCTGCGAAGCGGTTCCTGCCGGGTCATATTGATTGCCTTTCGGCCGGTCGGCTGTTTGTTTTCGTCCTTTTCTTCCGCCGGGCAGTTCAGCACACAGGCGCCACAGCCGGTACAGTCTTCCGGAGCGACCTGAACGGTGAATTTCATTCCAGCGAAACTAGCGCCTTTTGCATCGGCGCTTTTAAAAGTGGGCGGAGCGTCCTTAAGGTGCTTTTCATCGTAGGCCTTTATTCTTATAGCGGCGTGCGGACAGAACAAAGAGCACCTGCCGCACTGAATACAAAGCTGTGGTTCCCACTGCGGGATATTGACGGCGATATTTCGCTTCTCATACTTGGTTGTACCTGTCGGGAACTTGCCGTCAGGTGGCATCTTGCTGACAGGCAGCTTGTCGCCGCGGCGTGCCATAAGCTCGGCGGTAACTTCCTTGACAAAATCCGGGGCATCATCGGGGACGAGCGGCTGCATCTTTATTTTGCTTGTCACCTTGTCAGGCACCTCGACCTCATAAACTCTGCCGACAGCGGCATCGACGGCGGCATTGTTCATTTCAACAACCTTCTCGCCTTTTTTGCCGTAGGTTTTCCTGATGGCATCCTTGATTGCCTTGACAGCCGTGTCGAGCGGGATGAATTGGGTGATTTTGAAGAAGGCGGTCTGCATAATCACATTGATTCTCGCACCTAAGCCAAGCTCTTCGGCGAGTGAAATCGCATCAATGATATAGAACTTCAGCTTCTTGTCGATTATTTGCTTTTGCACCTCCTGAGGTAGGGTGTCCCAGACCTCATCTTTGCCGTAGCCGGTCGTCAGCAGAAACGTTCCGCCGGCTCGCAGCACCGAGAGCATATCGTATTTTTCCAGGAAGCTCGGATTGTGGCAGGCGACGAAATCGGCCCTGTCCACGAGATACGGCCTGCGAATCAATTTGTCGCCGAATCTAAGATGCGATACTGTAACGGCGCCGGCTTTTCTTGAATCATATACAAAGTAGCCCTGAGCGTAATTGTCCGTTATCTCGCCGATAATCTTTATCGAGTTTTTATTTGCGCCTACCGTTCCGTCCGAGCCGAGGCCGTAAAACATCCCAGCAAACATCTTACCGGCCGAAATCTCGAAAGATTCGTCCACATCCAGGCTCGTATTTGTCACATCATCTATGATGCCCACTGTAAAACCGTTTTTAGGTTTTGCTGCATCGAGATTATCAAAGACGGCCTTTACCATAGCGGGCGTGAATTCCTTCGAGCCCAATCCGTATCGGCCGCCGACTATTAGCGGATACTTCTCAAAAGATGTCTGACCTGCCGCCATTGCCTCGCCGACGGCGGTGCGGACATCGAGGTATAACGGCTCACCGAGCGAGCCCGGCTCCTTTGTTCTGTCTAATACGGCGATTTTTTTCACTGTTTTTGGCAGGCAGCCGATAAAGTGCTTGGTGCTGAAGGGTCTGAAGAGCCGCACCTTTAGCAGGCCGACCTTTTCGCCTTTAGCGGTGAGAAACTCTACCGTCTCATGGACGGTATCTGCCGCCGAGCCCATAATAACGATGACCTTTTCCGCATCCGCCGGCCCGACGTAATCGAATAAATGGTAGCTTCGCCCCGTTAGCTCGGCGAATTTGTCCATCGTTTCCTGAACAATCTGCGGGACAGCTAAATAGTACTTGTTGACCGTCTCTCTGCCTTGAAAATAAACATCAGGGTTTTGCGCCGTGCCGGAGATTTGCGGTCTGTCCGGGGACAATGCCCTGGCCTTATTTTGAGCCACAAGCTCATCGTCAATCACAGCACGCATATCATCGAAAGTCAGCTCTTCGACCTTCTGAAACTCGTGACTGGTTCTGAAGCCGTCAAAGAAGTTTAAGAACGGCACCCGCGAGGCCAGTGTCGCCTGTTGAGAGATAAGCGCAAAATCCATAACTTCCTGAATGTTACAGGCGCAGGCAAAGGCGAAACCGGTCTGTCGGCAGGCCATCACGTCGGAATGGTCGCCGAAGATTGAAAGCGCCTGACAGGCCAGCGACCTTGCTGATACGTGAAAGACCGTCGGCAGCAGCTCGCCTGCAATCTTGTACATATTCGGAATCATCAGCAAAAGCCCCTGTGAGGCGGTAAATGTCGTTGCCAGAGCGCCGCTGACCAGTGCACCGTGGATGGCGCCGGCGGCCCCGCCTTCCGACTGCATCTCCGTAACCGAGGGGACTGTGCCCCAGATATTCGGCTGACCCTTTGCTGAGCGGGCATCGGCAATCTCGCCCATAGACGAGCTCGGAGTAATCGGATAAATTGCAATCACCTCGTTTGTGGCGTGCGCCACGTAAGCGGCGGCGGTATTTCCGTCAATCGTAACCATTTCACGTTTCATAACTTCTTCACCTTCTGTAATATAAGAACCACACTGAAGTTACTTCAAAGACCTCTGTTGCCACAGCGGGTCTTTGAACCGCATATCAGCATCTTTATACAACTTTTTGCCGGATTAAGCAATGTAAAATCCCGTCAGAATCGAAGGGTTTTACGTTTTGCAGCAGGATTGGAAGATTTATTGCATATTACAGTAATGTTCGCTACTATACAGCCGCCGAATAAACCGAAGGGGCTTTATGCAAGCAAACAAAACGGCAAATAAAGGATGGGCTATGTGCGGGGGGCCGCTTGCCGGGGCGGTGATGTGGTTGACGCTGTATTTTGTCGCCGGCCTGCAGCCGACAGCGTGCTGGACAGCAGCAGTGATGGCGTGGTGTGCGGTGTGGTGGGTATTCGAGCCGATTTCTATTCCGGCCACGTCGCTTATCCCGTTTGCGATTCTTCCGTTAGCGGGCGTGATGACATATAAGGAGGCCGCCGCCGGTTATGGACACCATATGGTAATGCTTTTTATGGGCGGATTTATGATTGCCCAGGCGCTGGAGAAAAGCGGGGCGCACCGGCGGCTGGCCATCGGAATGGTTCGGGCGGTAGGCGGGGTCGGCGGTAAAAGACTTGTGCTGGGTTTTATGCTTGCAAACGCAATGTTAAGTATGTGGATATCAAATACCGCATGTATGCTGATGTTACTTCCGGTGGCGATGGCGGTGTTAGAACAGCTCGAAGACAGAAAGACCCTGGCGATACCTTTGTTATTAGGGATGGCTTATGCGGGCAGTATCGGCGGTATGGGGACGATTATCGGCACGCCACCTAATCCTATATTTATATCGAATTACGAACAGGTGATAGCGAATTTACCGGATGGGCAAACCAGAGTGATTAGCTTCGGCAAATGGATACTCATAAGCTGGCCCGGCATTTTCCTGATGTTCCCTCTTGTCTGGATTTGGCTAACCCGCAGGATGAAAAAAGCAAGGCCGGTCGAGCTGCCCAGACTCGGTCTCTGGCGAACCGAAGAGGTCAGAGTGCTTGTTATATTTGCAATAACGGCGCTGGCGTGGAGCTTCAGAAGAGAGCCATTCGGCGGCTGGTCAGGGCTGCTGGTTGGAGGAACGCAGAATAAATTCATCGGAGACGACACAGTTGCGCTTACGGCGGCGCTGGTGCTGTTTATATTCCCAAACGGTCACGGTGGACGGCTGCTGGAGTGGGAATATGCCAAGAGGATTCCGTGGGGGCTGCTCGTTATGATTGGCGCCGGTATGACAATATCATACGCCTTCAATGTATCAGGTCTGGCTGATGCTGTTGCTAACTGTATGGCCGGTGTGAGTGGTTGGCATCCGTTTCTTATGATAGCCGTTGTTGTCTTTGCGACGGGGTATCTTACGAATCTAATCCCTAATACGGCGATGGCCGCTTTGATTATGCCGCTGCTTGGTTCAGTTGCGCTGGCGGCCAAGATTGACCCTGCGGTTCTGATGATGCCTGCGGTTCTGGCAGCCAGTTGTGCGTTTATGATGCCGGTCGCTACAATGCCTAATGCCATTGTTTACGCCAGCGGATATGTTACGGTCAAGCAAATGGCCAGTGAGGGATTTTTCGTCAACCTCTTCACGGCAGCAATAATCACGGTGCTGTACTATTTCCTGCTGCCGATGTTTGGCTTTAGTATGTAGTCAATCGCAGTGTCTTCCTATTCTATGATACCGATTGTAATCGGGGCCAGCCGATGCTTAGAATTTGTACTTCATACTCAGACTACAGTACGTTATGTCCCGCTTTGCGACCGAATCGTCCATCGAGAACTGATGGTAAACTGCCGGTATGAAGGAAAGATTACCATCAATTTTAAAGCTCGTTGAGGCACCAAAAGTAGCGTATGACCAGTCGTGGTCTCTGGTTTTTCCGCCGAGGCCGTCCGTGTAGGCAATATCCGCCGACAAGGTCAGGAGTTGCTTTTCTGTTCGGGGCGATAAGCCGGGCGCCGCCCAATCGTAGCTAAATCCGAATATATGGACCCAGCCGGTAACGTCACTGCGTCTGTACCTGCTGCCGGCGGGGTACTCATAGTAAGCTACATACTTCGGCACAAGCCCTGATTCCAGAAGTTTGGGCCAGGAAAAGCTAAATTTCCACTCGTTTGTAGTATTGGCCACGTTTCTGGCCAGGCCGGGGTAGTGCTCGTATGCCCAGCGAAGCCCGTACTTTGTGAGGTAGGGTTTGTCTTCAAAGAGCGTGTCCTTGTAATATACGCCGTAGTCGAATCGCTCTTTGTCAACGTATCCGCTTGAAGTGGCTGAGCGATGAGTAACGTAAGTGCCAAAACCCGTTCCATACCAATCAATGTCTATGGTCTCAAAAAGAGCGCCCTGCTGGCCGTAGGATTCGGCTCCCTTGCTGATGTACTTGCTCATATAAGTTAAATCAAGAGTAACACCCAGCTTGTCCTTATCGGCCAGTGCCAGGGCTGCCGGGGCCGACAAGACCGCCAAAATCAGCGAAACTGCCTTTCTCATACCTGCTTCCTTCTCAAGAACAAAAAAACGATTACGTGTTACTGCGAGCAAGATGCAGCAAGTTTGAAATTAGCACGCATTAAAGAAGAACTTATTTAGCATAAAAAGATTTTACTGTCAATTGTTAATCTCAATATGTATTATGTTCGGCTGGGAACTTGATTGACTGTTAGATACAAACTTATGTGGCTTACAGGTATTCAGGCGGCCATAAAACGTAAAAACAGTATGATAAAAAGAGCGTTTAAAATACTAAAGGCAACATTCGGTGTTCTCGCAAACAGGCAGGAATTGGTGCCGGAAATGTTTTTCTCGGTGAAATTCGAGTCGCTGCTGACGGATTTTCGCGCCGTCGAAGAGATAAAATACGACGATGACCTCGATTTTTATATTACTATGCGCGATGAGCCGGGATTGGCTTTCGATATTTCGGTTTCAGATAAAGAGATACTGCTTACCGGCTCGATTGTGAAGGCGACAAATGAGGCGTCTGATTTGAGGTTTACGCTTTTCGGCAATGAGGGGCTTTTGTTTCGTTATGTGCTGATGTTTTTAGAGCGGAAATACAACATTTATAGTTTTCACGCCTGCTCGCTTTACGATGAAAAGGGCAATCATATGTATATTGCGCCGGGCGGAGCGGGCAGCGGCAAGACCTGCCTGATATTAAAGGGGCTCGAATTGGGGCTGAAGCTGTTTTCTACGGAGATGACGCACTTTGCTTTTGAGAATGGCCTGACGCTTTATAAGGGTTCTCTGATTGATAATATAAGAATCGGCAATCTGAAATACAGCTATCCGTTGGTTACGAAGAAGCTAAATCTTCAACTGCCTGAAACCGCAGACGAGTGGGGCAAGAAAATCCCCGTTGATTTGAAGGACGAGCAGACAAAGTTCGACTCGATTGACAAGACCGACATCACATTCATTCTGCCGCACATAGAAGAAGGACGTGATAAATGTATCGCCACTGATGTAAAAGACCCAAGAGTTGCTCAGAAGGCGCTGTTTGATAATTTAAGCGATAAGATTACTGAAAACGTTGTACTGTACGATTTGATACCGTTCGGCGGTCTCGATAACGCCGCTCTTGCAAAGAAACGTTTCGAGGCGGCCGGTGAGCTCTTGAACAGCGTCAATCGTGTTGCCAAAGTGATAGGGGGCTCCCAGAACTGCTGGGAGGGAATTGTAAGATGACAAGGTTGTAAGATGACAAGGGTTTTAAGAATGGAGAGTTAAACTGTGAAAAGAAAAAAGATTTTGGTGCGGCAGTTGCTCTGTGTTTTTTCTTTGGTGTCTTTAATTGCGGTCGGGGTTTCAGCCGGGGCTGAGCGGCAGTTGGGCAACAAGCCCGAACGGCTCCAGTGGCTGCAGGATGCGGGATTCGGGTTGTCCGTACACTTTGGTGTGGACAGTCAGCTTGGAAGCGTCATCAGCCACTCAATGGTAGGGGCTTCGGATGATTATCTGGAAAGATTTATCAATGAGCTGCCCAAGACCTTTAATCCGAAAAGATTCGACGCGGAAGAGCTGGCAATTCTGGCCAAGCTTGCGGGAGTGAAATATGTCCTCATTGACACCAAGCATCATTCGGGTTTTTGCATGTGGGACACTAAAACCACCGACTTTAATATTATGAACACACCATACGGCAAGGATATCGTTGCTGAATGCGTCAAGGCGATTCGGAAACACGGCCTTGCAGTCGGCTTTTATTATTCGCCGGAGGATTTTTTATACCTCTATAAACGCGGTATACAGATAAGGCGGAGAAACCCCCTGATTGATGCAGACACCGACCCTGACTATGCAGGATTTATCAAGGCCCAATGCCGCGAATTGATGACGAAATACGGCAGGGTCGATGTCATGTGTATCGACGGTATGGGCAAAGAACCAGCAAAGCAGGTTGTCTGGGACCTGCAGCCGGACATCCTCATAACCCGCGGTGCCCTGAGTACCCCTGAACAGACTCTGGCCGGTATCCCCGCGGAGGGTGCCTGGGAGGGGAGGATGACTATGGGGACGCAGTGGCAGTATAAACCCACCAACGAAAACTACAAATCCGGCACCAGAATAATAGAAATTCTCATCGAAACAAGGGCCAGGGGTGGGGCGTTACTTTTGACTGTCGGCCCGAAGCCGGACGGTCAACTGCCGAAGGAGCAGGAAGAGCTGCTGCGGGAAATCGCACTGTGGCACTTTGTCAACGGTGAGGCCATACATGACGTAAGGCCGTGGGTGGTAACAAACGAAGGTAATATATGGTTTACCAAAAAGAAGAATGCGGATACGCTTTATGCCTTCATTACCAAGATACCGAACTGGACGAGAGGCACACGTAAGGATTTTGTCTTAAAATCGGTGCAGGCCACCGAAGAAACAAAACTCGATGTACTCGGCCAGTCGAGCAAGTGGATTGAGTATCGCGTCGGCTGGGACCCGAATTCGAGATGGGAGCAAAAAGAAGAAGGTCTGCACGTTTCAGTGGTCAGAGCGCAGCGATTGTACAATAACAGCAAATGGCCCAATCCGGTTGTGTTGAGATTAACCGATGTTAAGCCGGCATTGAAACCGCCACTATTTGAGACGCTCGAAGCTTCTGAGATTTCAGCAGAGGGGATGGCGACTCTTAAAGCCGGCTTAAAAGACCTCGGTGATGCTGAATCGGTGGAGGTGGGCTTCGGGTATCGGCCTTATGCAGGGTTTGTCGAAGAGCTTTACGATGATACGTGGCTGGAAAGTGAGTTTATTACCTTGAAGGATACTGGTGAATACGAAATCAAGCTGAAAGGATTGAAAAAACAGCAGGAATATCAGTTTCGAGCAGCGGTAAAACATCCTCGCATTACTATGTACGGAAATATCGAGAAATTTAAAGTGCCTTAGTTTTATCAAGTAACTTAAAACATTGAAACAGGAGAGTGCAATGGCAAGAGCATTTGAGAAGTTTGTAACTGTTCCCAAAGAGACGGGTGTAATTATGGTCATCGAAAAGGAGTTCGGCCCGGCGGGTGCAAAAGACTGGGCGAAGATGACAGCCGGTATTGCTGACATCGTAAAATGCACATTCGGCACAGCGGCGCTCTATGATGAGGACATACTGAAACAAAAAATTGAGGCTTACAAAGACGCCGGCATCAGCCCGATGATAGGCGGCACGCTGACCGAGGTTGCGATACTCGACGCAGGGGGCTATTCAGAAACAGATATGCAGGGATATCTAAAATATGCAAAATCCTTGGGATTCACGCATCTTGAGTTTTCCGACGGAACCATCTATGTTCCGGACGATAAAAGGGGCGACATTATCCAGATGTGTATCGACGAGGGATTTACGGTTATATCGGAGGTCGGCAAGAAAGACCCGAAAAAAGACGCTCTTATTACAACCGAAAAACGCGTTGAGCTTATGAACAAGGACATCGAGGATGGGGCTGTGATGGTGATTATCGAGTCGCGCGAATCAGGGAAAGGCATCGGCGTTATGGGCAAGGGCGGAGAGGTCGATTTTGCAGAGCTGGATACCATTGTTGATGCGGTCGGACTAGATAAAACAATGATAGAGGCGCCGGATAAGGCACAACAGCAGGCGATTTATATGAGATACGGCCCAAAGGCCAATGTCGGTAACGTACAGCCGAGGGACGTAATGTCGGCAGCGGCTTTGAGAGGCGGCCTGCGGGGCGATACCATCAGCGCTTTAAGAAAAGAGGACTGGGAAAAATATCATAATTCCGTGAATGCACCGGATGACTACAAAATTTAAATGTCGAATACAGCATCGTCGCAGTAGAATAAAATAATGTTACAAAGCCGGATAAGCTAAGGAGATTTTATGGCAGACGAAAAAAAGTCAAAGTTAAAGGATTTACTGTTCGGAAATCAGGATGTATTTTCCATAATACCGGGGTTTATTTTGGCAGTAGCTGTAATGCTGATAGCCCTGTTTCTTACAAAGACATTAGGCAACCTTCTGCCCTGGGAGAAGAACCCTTTAAGCCCCATTCTTGTTGCGATAGTGCTTGGATTGGCAATTCGAAACACGGTGTCACTGCACAAAAGGTTTGATGCGGGAATAGGATTCGGGTTGAAGAAGCTGTTGCGATTCGGGATTATCCTAATGGGTATCCGGCTGAGTATCTTTGCCGTATTGAAGATAGGCGCTCTTGCGGTAGGTATGGTCGTAATCTGCATCATAGCGGCCCTTGTTATAACAATGTTCATCGCCAAAAAGGTGGGTATAAGCGAAAAACTCGGGACGTTGATTGCCGCAGGCACGAGTATATGTGGTGTCAGCGCCATTGTCGCCACCGCACCGACAATCGAGGCCGAGGAGGAGGAAATTGCCTATGCTGTGGGGACAATCACAATATTCGGCATCCTTGCTACGATTGCTTATCCTTATTTAACCGAGCTGGTACTGCGACTGCCGGTTACGGAGGCGGGAT
>CAYONQ010000022.1:0-9942 GCA_964405375.1 uncultured Pirellulales bacterium | reverse complement strand
CACATCGGTACACGATACGTCACAGGTAACGGCATCGGCTCTGATATACGACCAGCTCTGGTCGAACAAAACGGCGAGCGGCCTGACGGGCGCCGACATTGCAATCACAACCAAACTCGTACGAAATACGTTTATGATGGCCGTTATTCCGTTTTTGGGGTTTTGGTTTGCAAGGAAAAACGCCGGAGGAACTTCGGGCCGGAAGATACAGATTATGAAGTATATTCCCCTCTTCGTTATCGGTTATGTTATGATGGGAGTTGTAAGGTCGGTGGGCGACGGCGTCTTTGGCGCCGGCAAAGATACATGCTGGTACGACTGCTGGCACTTTGTAAAAAGTTCCGCAACGTACGTGATTGCGGTGGCTATTGCCTGTATAGGCCTCAATACCGATATTAAGAAATTAACCAAACTCGGTTATAAACCGTTTGTCTGCGGCCTTATCGCTGCGCTGTCCGTGGGGATAGTCAGCTGGCTGCTGGTTACACAATTCGGTGATTACTTACGATTTTAAGGTTGGGTTAGCAGATGGGCAAATTCAGCTATCAACTCGTAGAGGACATTGCAAAAGAGCTTTACATCCGTGCCTTGAAAGTTTTACCTCCGGATGTTCGAGAGGCGCTGCGGCGGGCATACGAGCGTGAGACGAATCCTACCGCCAGGACGATTTTCGAGACGATTTTTAAGAGTATAGAGATATCCGACACAAAGGATATGCTTATCTGCCAGGACACGGGGCTGCCCATCTATATGGTCGAGATTGGCGGCGGGTTCGCTGTAGATGGGGCCAAAATCAAAGCGGCCCTCGCCGAAGGTGCCAAGCGGGCTACTGTCGAACATCCTTTCCGCGGCAGCTCGCTGCACCCCGTAACGCGGGAAAACCCGCAGACAAGCATCGGCAAGGGATTGCCGATTATTTACTGGGATTTTAACCCGGAGGCGGATTACCTTGACATCTTAATGATGCCAAAGGGCTCCGGCTCTGAAAATATGAGTGCTATGAAGATGTTCACCCCAGCCGAAGGGCTGAACGCCGTAAAAAAATTCATCATCGATACCGTAACTAATTCCGGCGGCAATCCGTGTCCGCCGGGGATTATAGGCGTCGGTATCGGCGGAACCGCGGACTTAGTTGGCGTTCTTGCAAAAAAGGCAATATCACGGCCGGTGGGGACAAGAAACCCGGACACATTCTTTGCAAAAATGGAAGAGGAGCTCGAAGAGGCGATTAACGGTACGGGAATCGGCCCTATGGGTTTGGGAGGTGACATCACGACACTTGCCGTTCATATTGAATGGGCCTATACCCATATCACGCAAAACCCTGTAGCCGTCAATACCCAGTGCTGGGCGGCGAGGCGGGCCCGTGCCAAAATTTGGGCTGACGGCCGGGTGGAATACGGCTTCTAAAGGAGACCGACAATGGCATCTTATACCTTGAATACGCCGTTTGATGAAAAGACGATGCGTTCTCTTTATGTGCGTGACCTTGTAACCATAAACGGCCACATCTTCGGTATGCGGGACAAAAATATGATTCACTGCTTCGATAAGGGCAACGAGCTTCCCGTCAGTTTAGACGGCTTTCCGATTCTTCATACCGCCCCGAGTCTTAAAAAAGTCGGCGACAGATGGGAGAAGATTATCATCGGCACAACCACGAGCACACGGATGGACCGGTTCTCGCCCGCTTTAATGGAGCAATACGGGTCCCGTGCCATTATCGGCAAATCCGGGCTCTATCAGGGCAGTCTCGATGCTATGGGCCGTTTCGGCGCCTGCTATTTGGCCATTGTCGGCGGCGCGGCCGCTATCGAGACGACCCAGATAGAAGAAGTTGAAGAGGTCTATTGGCCCCAGCTTCATCCCGAGGCGATTTATAAGCTCAGAGTAAAGGGCTTCGGCCCTTTGATTGTTGCTATGGACTCGCACGGGAACAATCTTTATGCCGATGTTCAGGCAGAAGCACAGGAGAGACTGCCGCAGATATATCGCAATTACGGTATCTTAACCGAATAGTGCTTTTTCCTGCGCTAATCGAATAAACCTGTTGATTTTGCCCTTTCCGCTCGCCAATAAAGTTGACAACATATCCGGCAGATTGTTACATTAAAAGCACTTAAAGTTTTGGGCGCCCGTAGCTCAGCTGGATAGAGCAACGGATTTCTAATCCGTAGGTCGCAGGTTCGAGTCCTGCCGGGCGTGTTGTTGTAATCCATTGTGTTGACGGCCGTCGATGAGGCGGATAACAAATAGCGGCAATAAGTTTATTCATTCGCTGCAAGCCGGTATCATTCGGGCGAACCTCTTTGCCCAAATTGAAAAAGCCAGCGAAAAGGCAAAAAATAAAAAAGGATCGAAATGGTAAGCAAAGACGATTTTCAAAGAGCGGTTGAGTTGATTGGCGAATCGAGCAGTATCTTGCTCACGACGCATACCAAGCCGGACGGTGATGCGTGCGGGTCGATTGCGGCAATGGTGGATGTTCTGGTCGCTTTAGGCAAGACGGTTAAAGTCATATTGCCGCCGTCACTTCCTGAATGGTATGAGTTTTTATTTACTGAAAGGCCCTTGGTACTTGATAGCGACATTACCGTCCGGCAGCTAATAGAGAAACAGGCCGACGGGTTTGATTTGATTATGTTAATCGATGTCAACACCTATAACCAGCTTCCGGAGATTGCCGAGTTTTTGAAACAGAATGATAAGCCGATACTCGTGATTGACCATCACAAGACAGGTGATGGTCTGGGTGACGTTGAGCTGGTTGACAGCACCGCTGCGGCTACGGGGCTGATTATTTTTGATTTGTTAAGATACGCCAAATGGCAGATAAACGAAAAAGTTGCGTGGGCACTGTTTGTTGCGATAGCCACCGATACGGGCTGGTTTCAGTTCAGCAATACCGACAGCAGGGTCCATCGGGCCGGCGCCGAGCTAATCGAGGCCGGCGCAAATCCCACGATAATATATCACGATTTATACCAGAATCTCTCACCCGAGCGGTTCAAGCTGATGACGGCAATGCTAAACACAGTCGAATTGCACTTTGACGGCCGCTTCGCCACGCAGTATTTGCTGCAGAGCGATTTCGAGCGGACCGGTGCCGCATCTAAAGACACTGAGAGCTTAATCGACGAATGCCGGCGGATAGGGACGGTCGAGGTGGCGGCGTTGTTTGTCGAATTGGCCGACGGCAGAATCAAGTGCTCTCTGCGAAGCAGAAACACGGTCGATGTCTGCAAAATCGCCGCCAAATTCGGCGGAGGAGGCCATAAAATGGCCGCAGGCGTCCATTTGCCCGGGCCTGTAGAGAACGCAAAACGGCTTATCACAGCCGAGGTCGAAAAACAGTTTAAGTAAGACCAAAGACTCAAGACTAAAGACAAAAGTCAGACAAGTCTGGAACTAAATATCTACTGGCAGGGTTTTGTCCAGTGCAATAGCAGCGCCTTCAGGTCCGTCATATCGACGATGCCGTTGCCGGTGATATCGCCGGCAAGTTCGGGGCCTTGCTTTAGCCAGTCGGCTGACAGGAGGCAATAATCCTTGAAGTCGATTCGGCTGTCATTTTTTATATTGACCCGGCTGCAGTGGTAACAGGGCGTAAGCCATTGTCGGCAAAGAGCAGCTAAATCCTGCTGATTGATTCTGTTGTCGTCAATCAAATCGGCCTTGAGGGGGTTGTTTTCTTTGAGCCATTCGTCTGCCAGTATGCAGAAGTCGCTGAAGCTGACGAAGCCGTCACCGGTAAAATCGGCACAGCATATCTTCGGGCCGGTATCGCCGAAGATACCCCAGCCGGAGCCGTCCTGTTCGTAGCTCTGCCAGATTGTAATAAACTCGCCGCTTTCCTTCATCGCAACGGCAGGATACTTCTGGTCGTCAAATTCGTAGGTGTTGATTTGAAATTCATCGCCGAGGGGATTGGCAGATTCATCGTATCGCTGGCCGATGATGTCTCTCACAT
Source organism: uncultured Pirellulales bacterium (assembly GCA_964405375.1). Lineage (GTDB taxonomy): Bacteria > Planctomycetota > Phycisphaerae > Sedimentisphaerales > Anaerobacaceae > CAYONQ01. The sequence goes on along the minus strand of CAYONQ010000022.1, from coordinate 5,972 downwards.
TGCTGTCGGCGTCCGGCTCGCTGTTCCAGACGATTATAAACCGGCGCTGGCTGTCCATAGCTGCATCGGGATGCTCCTGTGTTCCGGCGGTGGTCGTATTCACTGTGAATTCATCGGTGGGCAGTGTAGCGCCAAATTTATATCTGCGTGCGAGGATGTTGTCCTGGTCGTCAGAGCCGGTGCTGCCGTCCCATGCGACCACGAAATGGCCGCTGCCGTCCATAGCGATTGAAGGGCGTGTAATAGAGGTGAAATTGATTTCACTGACCCGAAAGGGGTCTGCCTTTGCTGTCCCGTCGGCATTATATTGGCGAGCCATTATGAGATTGTAGCCGGGGGAGGCGGCTTCCTGCGTCCAGACAATTGTGAAATCTCCATAACCATCCATAGCCGCATCCGGGTAGCGGCATTGCACCATATAATTTGTCTGCAGTTCGGCGCCGACAGGTGAGCCGTTCGCATCGTATAACTGGCCGCGTGCTCTCCAGGCCTCCGGCTCGGTTCCGGACAGCTCGCTTTCCCAGACGACAACAAAGGCACCGGAATTGTTCATAGAGACCTTTGGGTTCTGCTGTCTGCTGTAGGTGTAGCTGTTGACACGAAACTCGGTGCCGACGGGCCGGGCATTCGGGTCGAATCGCTGTGCGTAAACGTCCTCTTTGTCTTCTTCGGTGGCCGCCTGGCCGTGCCAGACGACTATGAAATCACCTGCAGCGTTCATAGCTACCGCCGGATTGGTTTGGTTGTCTGTGGTTTCGGTGTTGATTTGGAATTCGCCGCCTACGGGGCTGCAATTCGGGTCGAATCGCTGGCCGAAGATGCCGCCGGAGTCGCCATCCTGGCGATAGCTGCTCCAGGCGGCGATGAAATTTCCGTTTCCGTCCATTGCTATGGCGGGGTCCGTCTGGCTGTCTGCTGTGTGTGTATTTATCTGAAATTCGGCAGGTGAGATTGAAACGAAAGCGGTGGTGATAAGCAGATATGAAAAGAACGCCTGTTTAATTTTACCAAGTTGCGGCGTAATTTTTCCTCCTCCTTGCAGTCAGGACCCTGTTTAGTGAAACAATGCTCTTTCAGGCACAAGCACAGCGGGAACGATAAAAGGGTCCCTTATTTTAGCTCCACTGACCAATAAGCATTATCGAGAAACTGCTTCCAGCTTCGATAGCGCTGATGGCCGAGGTGAGTATGGACAAGCGGATTTCGCTTCGGCCTGACAGGTTTCTGGACAAGCGTCATCCCCGCCTGTTTAGGTGTTCGTCCGCCTTTTTTGATATTACACTGAGTACAGGAGCAAGCCATATTTTCCCAGACTGATTTTCCGCCCATACTGCGTGGGATGACGTGGTCAAGTGACAGCTCGCTGGTCGGATACCGTTTGCCGCAATACTGACAGCTATTTTTGTCACGGGCAAAGATATTTCTGCGATTAAGCTTCACCTCGTTGCGGGGCAAACGGTCGTAAAACAGCAGCCGGATAATCCGCGGCACGGCGATGTAAAAGTTCACGGTGGAGACCCAATCGTGTCCGTCCGGTTCAAAATTACGCTTGAATTCGCTTACCTCACACCAACTCTGAAAATCATAATTTGAATATGCACCTTCCTCAAAAGAAACCACCTCGGCAAGCTGGCGAAACAGTAAAGAAAAGGCCCTTCTGGCGCCGACTATGCGAATAGCCATATAATGCCTGTTCAGCACAAGCACGTTACAGTCCAGCCCGGATTTATACTGCCCGGCAATCATAATCAACAATCACCAAATCAGCTTTCTGTCCTAAATCTGTTTACAACTTGTCTGTCTAAATAACAAAGCTCTCTATAAATTGCAAGTAAAAAGCATAGACCGGCGGCATCGAAATAGCTTTTAGGACAAAAACGCCCAAATGACCTCAAAGAACATCATACTATATAACTCAAACTGACCGATGGCCAGTTTGAAAATGCAAAAATCAAAGTGCAAAATGCAAAATTGCGGAATGTATTGTCAAAAATCGACTTACATTTAACCCGCCCCTCGGAGGGGCGGGTTTAACATTTGCTACGAATCGGTCAGTTTGAGTATATAAATAAAGCGTGACCGCCGTTGTGCCGGTCATTTTACAGATGGGCTAATACAACTGTTGCCGCCTTTTTCATATAAGACGTAGGCATTTAGGAAATGAGAAGAACAAGACTTATATGCAACCGCCCCTTAGAGCTAAAAGGTGGCTTTACGAATCTTCTTCGCCTGCTGAATCTTTCTCGCTTGCCGACTCTTCTTCGCTTGCCGACTCTTCTTCGCTTGCCGACTCTTCTTCGCTTGCTGGCTCTTCCTCGCTTGCTGGCTCTTCCTCACCTGCCGGTTCCTCTTTGCTTACGGGAGCTTTTTTGCTTTTTGGGGCTGCTTCACTTTCCGAAGCGGATTTGTGAGCTACGTTCTCAGCCCTTAGTCCCTTCTCGCCCTCGACAATATCGAAACTGACCGGGTCACCTTCAACAAGGGTCTTGTATCCGTCGCCTGCAATATTTGAGTAGTGGACAAAAATATCGCGACCATCCGAAGTGGCGATAAACCCGTAACCTTTTCTTGGGTTGAACCACTTAACCTTTCCTTCTAACATAAGACGCTCCTTTTTGAACAACTTTACCAGGACAAATTACTTTCTGCACGCTCCACAGCTTGTTATAACTGTCCGTTCACTACTGAGACCGGTTTGCTTTTTGTTATGGAACGCAGCTTTTTACCCAAACTGATTATTTCGCCTCAGCCGATTTTGCAGCGGGGACACAGAGATTTTCTTTCATCAATCGGCCCATTTTAAATTTAACCGTCCGCTTCGCAGGAACCTTAACGCGCTCAAGAGTTTTAGGGTTCTGTGCGGTTCTCGCTGCTCTTGTCCTGGTCTCGAAGACACCAAAGTCACGGAATTCCAGACGATTGCCGTTACACAATTCCGTCGCTATCTCATCAAGAAAGGATTGAACTATTCGCTTGACCACAACTCTTTTTGCCTGCGTACGTTCTGCAATCCGGTCGATAAGCTCTTTCTTTGTGACTGTTGCCATAGGCCACCTCATTTCAGGAAAGTTCGATTGGGGAGCTTGGTTCCGCTTACGGAAGATGCACTCGCTGGTAACAAACCAACCTTCTTGTTTCCAGTTGTCCAACGCCTCATTGTACACCACTGCAAAGTTACAACTCAATAAGTAAGCGCCTTGAGTTCTACGGTGTTCTGATATTTCATGGAAGCCGAATTTATCATCCTATCTCGCCGGGGCCGGCCCACAAAAAGCAGAAACACTTAAGTACCGCAAGTTACTATACAATAAAGACTTCTATCCAGCAAGCAATTTTTATACAAAAATTTTTCAGATTCTAAAAAAAATCTATCACCTCGCCAAGAGCGGACAAAAAACCCGAAGCCACTTATCGCGTAAACTATTATGAAGGCCCTTGCTAAATCCACAAACCCTGCAGCAAATTCAGAAAATATAAAGGATTGGCAAACAATCCCGCCCTAACGCAATTTTACATAACCTATTTATTTACAAGAGATTACGGGGAAGCAGCTTTTGTTTAGTGCCGCCGAATGTTCAAAAACTGCCCTTCCGGAGGCATTAAAAAACCTGTCTCCACCTTTTGTATTAAAGGGTCGTATCATAGGTTCTTTGCGGGCTGTTTAAGAGCGCCCATCCACGGTTTTGACGGGTTGTCGGGACAGTAATTACTCGCAAAACGGGTTCAGGACAAAATAGTGGGATGGCCAAGAAGCATCGTATACCCCTAACAAGGACAAGATGTATGCCCAGGGATTGTTAGCGGAAGATGAGAAAAAGATAAAAGGGCCGGGTCGGCAGTTTCCACTTGGTTTGTTGCCATTGCTTTACATCGGGATATTTTCGGATATACTCAAACTCAGTTATGGCAGGACCAGGAGAAAATTCGGTTGGTGTTGTTAAAACGGAAACGATGCGGGTAATCGAGCAAGACGGGCCGTTAGGGCTGGAGTGCGGCAAGACGCTGGGACCCATTGACGTTGCCTATGAGACGTACGGCGGGCTTAACCAGACCGGCGATAATGCTGTTTTGATTTGCCACGCCCTCAGCGGTGATGCTCACGTTGCTGGTGTAAACAGTCCTGAAGACAGGAAAACCGGCTGGTGGGATAATATGATAGGACCCGGCAAGGGGATAGATACGAATAAGTATTTCGTTATTTGCTCGAACTTGTTAGGCGGCTGCAGCGGAACTACCGGGCCGTCTTCAATTAACCCGCAGACAGGCAGGCCGTACGGCCTGGAGTTTACGATTGTAACTGTTGCAGATATGGTCAGGGTCCAGAAGCTGCTGCTCGATAAGCTCGGTATAAAAAAGCTGCTGGCTGTAATCGGCGGCTCGATTGGCGGGATGCAGGTGTTACAATGGGCGATTGCGTATCCGGACTTTGTTAAAGCTGCGATAGCAATCGCCACCGCCACTCACCTCGGGGCCCAGTCGATTGCCTTCGATGCGGTAGGCCGAAATGCGATACTGGCAGATGCGAATTTCGCCGATGGACACTACGAGGACATAAAAGGCCCTGACAGAGGACTGGCAATTGCGCGAATGATTGGGCATATAACCTATCTGTCGGAACAGGGTATGCGTGAAAAATTCGGACGAAAATTGCGAAGTGCCGACAGCTACAGATACGACTTCGATTCCGAATTTGCCGTCGAGACATACCTCGACCATCAGGGGCAAACCTTCGTGGAGAGATTCGACGCCAACAGCTATCTTTACATAACCAAGGCGGCGGACTATTTCGACCTGCAAAAAGACTACGGCTCACTAACCAATGCCTTTGCGAATACAAGGTCGAGGTTTCTGATAGTAAGCTTCACAAGTGACTGGCTCTTTACGCCCGCACAATCGGAGGCGATAGTCGATGCACTGGTGGCTAATCGTAAGGACGTTAGCTTCTGCAACATTAACTCACCGTACGGCCACGACGCATTTTTATTAGAGCCGGAAACACTCGGCTCATTTATTTCCGGCTTTTTGGAGGTGACACACCGGCCTGCAACAACACAAAAACGTAGGGACACAAGTGCACAAAAGCACCACATAGTAAGTGATTTTGAACAGCCCTGGCGGGCACGCGTTGACTACGAGCTGGTAGAATCGCTGATAGAGCCGAACAGCACGGTTCTGGATATCGGCTGCGGAAACGGGCAATTGCTTGCAAATCTCGCTACGGATAAGAATGTGAGGGGCGAAGGTATCGAGCTTGACCAGGGGCTTGTGCTGACCTGTGTAAACCGGGGACTGCCTATTATCCAGCGTGACATCGAGCGGGGCCTGGAAAATTACGCCGATAAAAGCTTCGATTATGTGGTACTGTCGCAGACGGTGCAGACGTTGAAGAATCCCGAAAAGGTCTTTAAGGAATTACTGCGAGTCGGCAGGAAAGTGTTCGTCAGCTTTCCTAACTTTGCCCACTGGCGGTGCAGGGCGCAGCTATTCTTCGCCGGCAAAGCTCCGGTAACCAGTCAGCTGCCTTTCGGCTGGCACGACTCGCCTAACATACATTTTCTGTCGCTGAAGGATTTCGACGAATTCTGTAAGGGGCTTGGGGTTAAGGTAGAAAAGAGAATCCCGCTTGTTAAAACGCGCCTTAGCCCCGTGAGATTCGCGCCTAATTTGTTTGCCGAGCAGGTAATCTACATAACGAGCAGAGATTGAATTGATTCGTATTTCGTATCTTGCCTTATGCTTCGCAAGGCACTAAACTTTTTATCTAATATATCCTGCACAGTAACAAGGCTTATCTCTACCTCCTCTTTTTTTGAATCTCGCGAATTTTTCCGCCATAACATAGGATGGCGAAGTCAGATCAAAGATATTTCTTTAATAATTCACTAATACTATTTATTCCAATCATTAAAACATCTTTTTTTGTAACCGTTCACAATAATTCGGGATAACAGGTATTATTCCAGTGAGCAAGC
>CAYONQ010000021.1:0-33668 GCA_964405375.1 uncultured Pirellulales bacterium | reverse complement strand
GTGGAGCTGTCTAACCCCTCTCGCCTGTTATATTCGCGCGTCCGCTGCGTAATATCGTTCGCCAGAATCTCGAGTTTCTCTTTGCCAAATGTCATCCCCGTCGTCGCCTCGATAATCTCCGCCAATCCATCCCACAGAATAAAGTCGCGATAAAACCTGCACAGAATCAGCGAGTCGAAAATCGCCGCACGGTCCTCATAGTCTATCATCAGTTTCGCTTTGCCCTCGATTTGATTCTTATCAATCTCGCCGGCCAATTCCGCCTTGTAGAACGTCCCCCGCAGGTGACACGCACCACGCGCAGCAACCGCGTACGCAAGCCCCATCCCTTTCAAGACCCGCGGGTCGAACCCCGCCGGCTCCAATCCCTTCACGTGTATCGCAATATCTTCCAGCCCTAACTCCGCCGCCGCATACCTTATCCCTTTGCCCAATAGCGCACCAACACCTTCATTCGCGGCGATAAGCCCGTAAAGCTCCGCCACCCGCCCCGGCTGGTTATAGTCTATCGCAAAATCAATCTTACCCCTCTTACACGCCTCTATCGCAAACGAAGAGATATTCCCCGCACTCATAGTATCGATACCCAACTTATCGCAGACAACATTCAGCCACGCCACCTCTTCAAGCCCTTCGATAGCGTTAAGCCCGCCGATAGCGTATATCGTCTCGAACTCCGGCCCATCTAATTCCAGCCCCTTGTGCCTGCCGTGCTTGATGCGAGAGCTCTTCGTGCAGTTCAGAAAACAGTTCGGGCAGCTCTTCGGCTTAATCTCGAAATTTTGCTGCATATAGTCAGCCGATATACTGTCGGCCTTCTCAAAATGACCCGACTGCCAGTACCTCGTCGGAAAGCAGTTCTGCGCATTCGTCACCGCAACCTGCATCGGCGTGCCTAACTGCTGATACTTCTTCGTAACCGGCGACTCTTTCCCCTTTTTAGCCACGTCCTTAATCACCTTCTTAAGCAGCCCTTCGTCCGCTATCTCGCATTTCTTCGTCCCCGCAAACGCAATCCCCTTCACATTCTTGGCGCCCAGCACCGCCCCCATCCCGCCGCGGCCGAGACTGCGCCATTTGTCCACCTTTATACACGCAAACACCACCCCGTTCTCTCCCGCAGGCCCTATCGTCATAGCACCGGCCCCATCCGGCGCCTGCCCCAGGATATACTCTTCACTTTCAACTGTATCCTTACCGGCAAGCTCCGATGCATCCCGAAAACCGACTCCATTTCCGTCAATCACAAGATAAGATAACCTCTCGCATTTACCTTCCAGAATAATTGCATCAACACCACAGCCCTTAATCTTCGGCGCAAGCGCCCCGCCGCAATAAGACTCACCATATCCGCCCGTAGCAGGGCTCTTCGAGAAAACCCCAAACCTCGACTGACTCCACATCTTCGTCCCTGTAATCGGCCCCACGGCAATCACAAAGACATTCTCCGCCGAAAACGGCTCCACCCCAACAGGATTTTCCTTCATCAGAAGATACCCGCCCAACCCCTTACCGCCCAACGTCCCGCTCAGAACCTCATCGCCGACACCCTCATAACTGAACCGCCGTTCAGAAAGGTCAATCCGAAGTATCCTGCTAAAAAACCCCTTCACCTTTCGTCCACCTCAATAATACTTGTTAATTCAAACTGACCGATTCGTAGCAAATGTTTAACCCACCCCTCCGAGGGGTGGGTTAAACGTAAGTCAATTTTTGACAATTCATTATGTTGCTCATAAAATATAATAAAACAGCTATCCCGCCCTCCGTGAGGAGGGCGGGATTCCGCAATTTTGCATTTTGCACTTTGATTTTTACATTTTCAAACTGACCAATGGTCAGTTTGAGTTGTCAAAGTTCCAGAACCATCCTGTTATTGCTATCGAACGCAACCGCCTTCGGCCCGGAAACAACCTCAATATCGTCCCTGTCCCCCAACTGGCTCAGCACGCTCTCCGACACATACATATCCGAGATGTTCAGCGTATCTTTAATTACGATGACCTTTGCATCTTTCTCACCGCGCCTCTCGAAATGCCGCAGGCAAACCTCCAAAATCTCCCTCTCGTCTTCAAGCACTAACGGAACCTTGGCCCGCTGATAAAAAGTCGACGTCAGAACATTCTCCTTTATCGCCTGAAAATCTATCCTCTCAAAAAGCCGTCTCGTTATAAAATCCGCCAACCCCACCCCCAGCGCATTGCCGCACGATTCATCCGTAATATCGCACACGCCAATCAATTCAATTCTCGGAGAAACCAGTTCCTCCTCTCCCCATATCATCAATCTTCCGATTATCTTCGGGTCCATCCCGACCCCGCTTATCTCCTTACCCATCTGCCTGACAATCAGCACGTCTATTTCATCGACCGGCAGCTTCGGCATCAGCGCCTTCGCCTGCTGAAGTATCGCCGGCTCTTCATCCAATATCTCGTCGGCGCCTAACCAGTGCAATCCACAGGTCTGGTGATACGCATTCTCAACTACTGCAAATCCGCCGCTCACTTTATCGTCACCGAGCACAACCTCCGCTAAGCAGGGCATAAGTTTTTTAAGCCCCGCCGTCCCGATTGAATGGACCTGCTGGGCGCCTTTATGATTGCCTAACCCCACCGTCGCCATCTTCACCAGCCCGCTCTCGTATCGGCCGCTAAAATCGGTATGCTGCTTAACGCGATTTATCAGAATCACCCCGTCCGTCTGCTCCCAGCTTACCTTATCAACATAAACGGCGAATTCACCGCCGTCCATCTCCACCTCACCCAAACTTATCACATCCACCGAAGAAACAACCTCCGCCCCGACCGTCTCTCTGCTAATCCCCAACTTGTTCAATACCGCCTTCTGTCCGTCAGCAGTGGCACAGCCGTGACTGCCCATCGCCGGCACAACAATCGGCTCAATCCCCGCTCCCTTCAGGTAATCCACCAGCTTTTTCACTAACATCACCAGGTTCGATATCCCTCTGCTGCCGACCGCTATCGCAATCCGCTTCCGACCCTTAATACCGTCATTGAACTCACTGCTCGACAACAAACCGGAAAAGTCTTCTTCGAGCGATTCAATACACCTATTCGGAAATACCTGTCTTATCTTCGCCAGCTTCAACATATATCATCCCACCAACCAAGTCGCCGACGCAGTCGGCCTCAACTTACGAAATACGAGCGACGAACAACGAATAATCAAAATAGCCATCCCGACTCCGTCGGGATTCCACAATTTTGCATTTTTAACTTTGATTTTTGCATTTTCAACGCCATCCGCCGTCAGGCGGGTTCCGCAATTTTGCATTTTTAACTTTGATTTTTGCATTCTCAAACTGACCGATGGTCGGTTTGAGTTAATACGCCTTCTCGTAAATCCGCCTCGCATCGTCTTCCGTCATCTCTCGCGGATTATTATTCAAAAGCCGTGTAACCTTCATCGCCCCCGCAGCCATTTGCGGTATCGCATCTTCCGGGATATCGATGTCCCGCAGGTGCTGCGGTATCCCTACGTCTTTCGACAGCTCAACGACCGCCTTCACCGCAGCCGCCGCCTTATCCGACACACCGCCTGCTTCGCTCACCCCCAAAGCATCTGCTATCTTCGCAAACCTCTCCTCGCACGCAGGCCGGTTAAACTCCATAACATAAGGCAGAAGTATCGAGTTAGCCAGCCCGTGAGCGACATCGAACGTCCCGCCTAACGGATAAGCCAGCGCGTGCACCGCAGCCGTATTAACAGGCCCAAGCCCTAATCCCCCATAAAGCGCCGCTAATGACATCCCCTCCCGCGCAGCCAAATCCCCACCGTCCTCAACACACCGCCGAAGATACCGACCGACCAGGCGAATCGCCTCTAACTCTATCCCATCAATAATATCGACGGCGAATTTGTTCGTATATATCTCTATAGCGTGAGTAAGCGCATCCATCCCCGCAGACGCCGTTATATTAGCCGGGCAGCTCACCGTCAAACCCGCATCAACAATAGCCAAATCACAATAAAGCTCCTCACTCACCACGCCCAATTTCAAATGCTGCTTCCTGTCGGATATGACCGCAATCGGACTCACCTCGCTGCCCGTACCCGCCGTCGTCGGCAGCAGCACCGTCGGCAAACCCCTCTCCGGCACCTTACCAATCCCCACGTAATCGGACAGCTCACCACCATTCACACTCAATACCGCCGCAACTTTCGCAACGTCAAGACTGCTGCCCCCACCAAGCCCCACCAGAACATCAGCCCCTGTGGATTTGACCTTCTCCAGGCACTCACAAACATTCTCTTTATCGGGGTCCGGCTCAACACCGTCAAATATCGCAACTTCAATCCCCGCCGACGAAATCAGCCCTTCAATCTCCTCCGCCACACCCGCCTTCACTAATCCCGCATCCGTTACGATTAACACAGCTTCCTTTGATAGCGCCTTGATTCGCCCGCCTAACTGCTCACACGCACCAACACCAAAAACAATCGACCCCGGCGTCTTAATCTCCACTACCCGGCTCGTCGAAGATTTCCCTCTGCTCATCCGCCACACCTCACCTATTGGTTATCACCTTATAAAAAACACACACAACTAAAAACTCAAAACTAAAAACTATTTTGTGCCTCACTATACACCCGCAAAGTATCCGCCAGCATCTTACTGACGGAATGATTCTCTCTCAGGTACTCTCGTGCCCCACTGGCTATCTGCTGCGCAAACTCTCGCCCGTCGAACAGCCGACGCAGCGTTCTTCTTATACTAATCTCGTCGTCCGCATCGAACGTAACTGCCGTCTTGCCCTCGATAATCAAATCATCCACACCCCCTTTACACGCCGCAACAGCCGACCCGACGCTCATCGCCTCCAACAATGAAGCATTAAAGGCATTGCTCGGTCGCGGCTGAATGAAAATATCGCCCGCCGCAAGAACGCCGTGCCAAGGCCTCAATGGCGGAACACTAACAACTATCTGTGACAGCCCCAGCGCGCTTATCAATCTCCGCAGCCCCTTATCCACCCGCCCGCTGCCTGTTATCACTAACATAAATTCATACCCCTCAATCGCTAAATGCTTCACCGCACAGAGCAAACTCTCAAAGTCACCCACATCACTCAAAGGATGGGCCACCACCATACTCGCAAGCCGACCGCCCTGACTGAAACAGCCGCTGCCTTCTCTTACAAATGTGCCGATATTTATCTGCTCAATCCGACCCGCAAGTCGTGGATAAATCTTCGCAACATTATCAGCGATACTCTTGGCCGGCACAATAACCCTCACGCAACGCCTCGAAGACACAAAAAGCCGACCAAATCGACCCTGCAGCGAATTAACCGTCAAAACGTAAGGCAGATTCAATTGACGCGACAACCACCTCGTAAATAGCGCCCTGCTCTCGCACAAACAGTGAAGAACGCTCGGCCCAAACCTCTCAAGCCGCTCGATAAGCGCCTCTTTATTCTGACGCCACAGCCCCGGCCAACCAAACGCCGGATGCCTGATAATCTCGACAGACGGCGAAACAACACAATCAACATCACAGCTCGGCGGACAAACCAACCCCACAGAAATCGACTCACCAGCCAGACCCGCTAACAGATGTTCTAACAATATCGAATACTCACGGACCGTTTTCTTCGACACAATCAACACCGGCCGAACCGACTTCCTCTGCTCGGCCTCCAAACCCGTACCATCCTGCTCTTCGCCCATACGCCTGCCTTAACGACCATTCTCTCCACTAACGCAATCCGCTTACCGCATCACGCAACAATTAGTTGATTAGCGAATTAGTTAATTGGTTAATTGGCCTTTTTTGACAATACATTCCGCAATTTTGCGTTTTGCACTTTGATTTTTACATTTTCAACGCCATCCCGACCCTGTCGGGGTTCCGCAATTTTGCATTTTGCACTTTGATTTTTGCATTTCCAAACTGGCCATCGGTCAGTTTGAGTATCCTATCGCAAAACCACCCCCTTGACCATCGCAAAATACCCCCCGCAATGCTGCACCGAAAAATAAAAACGGGAGAGCATCCTATGCTCTCCCTTGGTTCGTGTGGCTCTTTCCTTTTTCTTTATTAGCCGTCGCTTGCTGCGCCCTGCTTTTCGCTCTGCCTTGTGCGTTATGCTTTTGTCAGGCCGGCAAACCCAGGCTAATTATGGCCGCTTTGGTCACTTTCCAGAGCCACCGGTTTAATCCAAAATCATTATCGACACGCCTCATTCTTGGGCTTGAATCTTTCCGAACACCGCCCGCCCGCCACGGTAAAACCCCCTTCAAAACAGGCAAAAGCGATGGCTGTTCACAATCCTCTCGCTTTTTCTCTGCTATCCCAACCTATAATTTCATTCCCCTATCTGCCTCTCCCACCCTCGACATCTTTCCCCGTTTAACCCCGATAACTACGAATTTCCCCCGCAGCAATTGAACCACCACAAACCAAAAAAATTTTTATTTTTTTCTTTCCCGATTGCAATCTCCAATATTTTTATCTTCTCTTCCTTTCTTATGTCCCTCCACGTATTTAATCCTTTCCGCCAGAGAATCCTCATCGAAACAAAACCGCTTATCAAACCCTCTCGTCCAAACCCGTCCTTTGAACTTGCTTCCTTTCAGCGCTGCTGATGCTGTGTTCTTGTAAATCCGAACCGTTTCTTCTATAGGCCGTCCACTATATCCCAGCACGATATGAACGTGATTTGACCATACTGATATCGCAAATATTTTCTCCCCAAGCACCTCTGCCTTTTTGCAGATTGCCTCTTTTACAATCTCTTTTTCTTCTCTCCCCAGCTTTACCACCTCCTTTTTCACTTGGCCTTTATTTGCTTTGTGTAGCTCCGCATTTTCCTAGCGAACTGTTCCTTTTTTCACCCACCATCGTTTATCCCCCTGTAGCCACGTCCCGTATGTGGTGAATGTCACCATATATCCCAGCGTTTTTCTCATACCAAAATTATATCACCTTTTTCAAAAATGTTTAATCGTTATGTTTAGCCCCCAATCCCGCTGTCTGGGATTGGGGGTTTTCTTGTTGCCAGGGGCACCAGCGTGAGGATTGCTTTATTTGTAACCCCCTCAACGCCTGTCTTTTAGGCGTTTATGTTTAGCCCCTAATCCTTCCATTTAGGATTGGGGGTTTTCTTGTTGCCAGGGGCACCCGCTAAACGCTATACGCCGTCCACAATAATCATTCATCAATTGGAAAGGACGACCCCTTCTGCCTGCTACTCGCAAGCTCGCAACTTGCCAACAAACTATCTCAGCCAGCTCTCCGCAAGAGCAGCAAAGTCGGTAAAATCCACCCGCGAGCTCTTATCGATATCACTGCCGCTGCACCAGTGCGGCCCTGAACAGCTATTTAACCAGCTCAAAGATAAGGCATTAAGGTCATAGAAATCAACTTGGCAATCTTTTATTCCAATTCCCTCGGCGCTTGCAATATCAGCTTCCGGGCAATCAACGTCACTTGTCATAACTATCTGATAGCTTCCTCCATCCTTTTCCCCATCTCCGTCAAAAACCTTCATGTAATAACGTCCTGCAACAGGACAAGTCCAGTCAATATGCTGGGGCTCCCAATAGTATCGTTCAACTAACTCGGTATCGCCGTCACGTCCATAGATAGTCATACAACCACCTGGTAGGCTGCTAGTATCCAAATCGAAGCTGTAGAAACTGCCCTCAATCGCATCAAAGGCGTACCAGTCTTTTTCTTCTCTACCCGGTACTACCTGGCCATTGACGGAAATGTCCTTTTCTAAGATTACCGGATAATTCAAACTAATATCAATACCTTCCAAATGGTCTTTCCACAGGAATACATATTCGGAAGCTTCTATATCAAACGCTTCTAATTCAAAGGGATTGTCAAAACCGAACAGCGGCGTGAACGCTCTTACATAACCTTCCCATCCGAGACCAATATTCTCCAGAGTATATGGACCGGGTTCTGTTACCATCGTGGTAGCAACCACCGTATTTTCAGGATTATTAACATCTGTACAAGCCTGTATGAAAATAGGGTCACCCTGCCAGCCGTCATAACCGACTGTACCACTGATTGTGCCTAATCTGCCTATTTGCAGGTGAGTATTGTTCTTCTCTGCAGTCCAATAATACCCTCCATCGTCAACTCCTTCGGATTCCACAGAGATAAATCGGCCGGGCAAGGCCGGTACAGCCATCCAATACCAGTCAAATCTGAACTCTACTCGCCCATTTTCAATCCTTGCTGCAGGAGAGTACTGAAACTGCCAGTAATCGTACCCATATTCGTCGCTTACTTTTTTGTACAATCCTGCCCCTACGGCCCCTTCATTCACCGACAGCTCAATTTTTATACTCCCCAGAGAGCTTCTGTCCTCATGAGAATAGCTCATATAAAGTTTGTACCTTCTGTCTTGAGACCAGTCGTTACTATCATAGAAGGTTAAAGCACCATACAAATAATCATCTGTCCAACCCATATACAGCTTTTCTATATCAGTATTGCCGGCACTATCGTCATCTTCTTGCTCGGTATCGCCACTAATATCAGCTAAGACTATTTGCTCATCCAACCAGACATTCGGCCAACCTATGTATAGCTGCCATGGATAGAGCTCAGGCAGATAGAACAATCCTCCCGGTTGCAAATTACATAAAACCCGCCAATCGTATTGCGTCATACCGGGTAAGATGCCGCCAAGGGTCGCATCATATCCTAAACCTTTTCCCGCTGTGTCAGGCAGTGCACCATCCCATCTATCAAATTCAGGCAGCAGGTCCCGTGGGTTGACCGGTTCCGGATAGCGCAGGGAAGAACCAAAAACAGGATTAGGGTCAAATTCAACCTCTTCAACCTCAGCATCTGCAAGTTGTCCTGACAGGTTATAGATGGTATCGAAGCCGGGTCCCCAATATTCGAATGTTCCATTTACTATACTATTGCCGTCATCAGTTACAATTCCTTCAAAATACGCTTCCCCCCACTCACCGGGCACATCATATTCCATCTCAACCTCAATTTCTGAGGATTTACCTGAGTACAGGGCCATCTTTAAGGGCGTTCCGTCTATTTCAAACCACACCACCTTCCACGGAGAAGGGGCGGTGTTAGTGTCTGAAAAACTAAAGCTTCCTTTTTCGCCAGACAGCCCATCTGCCCTAAATACTAAAACCAACTGGCCAATAGTTGTAGAATTTACATCCTGGATATCATATGTCTTCGTCGTTTCCCACGGATATACACCCGCTGTGTCATCGGCTAACGAATCACGCATGGTAGCAAGTTTGTCGTTGAATAAGTCCAGAACTAACCGGTCGTTCGGGTCTATGTAGAGGAATTCATCATCCTGCGGGTCGGTGCCGGGTGGGTCATTTTCAGAACTCATGTAATCTATAGCATCAAAATAATATCCTATAGCGTCTATCCAACCCTGTGCAGCCTGAGCTAAAACAGCGGCACCATCGTTGGAATCGTTAGCCGTAGGTAGCACTTTCAAAAAATCAGGATGTGGGTCAAGCAAATCCTCATTTATATTGAACGTATCACCATAAATTTTCCCCATTAGCATATCATTGGCATCGAGATACATATCGTAAGCAGCTTCAGCCTGCAATTGGCTTCTGACCGCCATCAACAGACCTTTTAAAATCAAAACTTCGGCGTAATCCACTTCTAAGTCACCTTCTAATCCGGTTTCGTCCGGATGGAAAAATGTTCGGAAACGACCCGATGGAGAATCTTCGATTGAATCTAACTCACCAATAATGTCGTTAATTTCAGGGACCATCCAACCTTCGACTAAGTCAGATATCTCTTCTGCGTCCGGAGCATCCTCAGGTATTTCGTAATAATCGCGTTCATTGAGCGGATAGTTTACGTCAAGCTCATTAAAATCGTCTCCGAGCAGTTCGATGTCAAATTCTTCCACCAGCTCAAGAATGCTGTCAATCTCTCCACCATCGTCTCTGGCTGCAAGCATACCTGCACCGGTTAAAGCATGAAGAAATTTCAGTTCTCTGTCGGTGCTGCAATCCGGACAGTTCGTGTCATTCAAACCATCATCGAATATCTGATAAGCTAAACGCAGACCTGAAATAGTCCCCTCAAACATGTATGACCTGCCTGGAATAATGTAATCGTTAGGTTCACTGGCCCATCCCGCAGTAGCCCAACAAATAAATATCGGTAAGATAATCAGTATTACATCTTTGCGAAACATCTATCTGCCTCCTTCCTCTTTTCCTTGCCCCATTGGCCCTTTACCGGCCTTAATTGTGTATCAACACAAATACCTTTGCCCATATCTTTTGTTCCGTTACGCCGGATAACATAAATTCCATCAACAACAAAATGCTGTTTCCCAGTGTCCCATTTAACATAATTAGCTTCGAGAGTACCGCCGTCAGCAGCGGTTAGAACAACATGCCCCCTAATAATAATGTCTGGCTCTCTGTAAGAAGCTAAAAGTCTTTTGCTCTGTAGACCGAACTGCAAATCACTGTCACAGAAAACCCTGTAACTGAATTCGTTAATCTTTATTTCGGAAACGTTGCTAAAGTCGATGTCAACAGTCCAGCCGTATAGAGAATTTTTCAACTTATCAAAACTACGAACGACTGCTTCCCATGAATCCCCTGTACGTCCTTGGCCAAACAAAATATCATCTAATATGAAGTTGCTAAGATCATCAGGAGCGTCTTTTGAAGGTTGGACACTTTGCCCGGGATAATGTCTCTTACTCAAAAAAGGTTGATTTGAAGAATAGCGATAAAATTCAAGTTGTAGATTGCGTATTTTTACTACTTTGTGCAAAGCTGTTTTGAATATCCCAAGCTTGTTATTTTCAGAGGCCAGTCTATCAAAGCAAATAGAATAAATAATCCTGCCGTCATACCTGGAATCTCGCTTAAGAAACTTTAACCCTCTGATTTCATCTTTCACCGGCGCAAGTGTCGGCGTGCTGCTGACTGCATAATTACCGGTTGTGTTTAATTCGTTACTCGCAGAAAGGGCAAATAAAAAAACGAAAGACAAAAACCAAAATAACAGCACAAATATCCATTTAAGCTGTGAACGTGAGTTGAATTTCAACACGCTGACATTCATATCGTGCCTTCTACCCCTACCTCCTAAACGCAAAGGCCAATTGGGAATGCTTTAAATAAATCCTACGCTTACCAACAAAACACCTAACATCTTTTCAGTTATCCTGGTCATTATAATCCATCCTTTCTACTACCGCATCCCTTGGCAATCTTACAGGATACCAAGTTGTCCAGAACCATCGTTCTTTTACCCGATTTTTCTACCCGGCAGGAAAGCTCTGAGAGCTCGAAATGGAACAAGAATAAGTCTTCCTCCCAGTTCCTTCACAGCAGGGGCTGCTTTCAATACCCCAAAATAGCAATTCAGTATTATCGGACTTTTCAAGCCCGATACAAGAAAAAAATGTTTTTCTTCAGGCCGGCCCACGGTGTACCTTCGGCACTAAATAGTAAACAAAAAACCCAGCAAAAACTGCCTACCCCACCCCCCCTCGAAGCGAAGCGCAGACCCCAGAACGTCTTTATCTGGGGCTCAATTAACCAATCACCTATTTTCCTCTCCGCGGTCTCTGCGTTCTCGGCGGTTAGAAAATTCTGGCTTTTTGTGCCTTCTTGTCCTCGCAAGCCGTAAGCGGGGATTCGTGGCTATTTTTTATCCAAAATCCGTGCCAATCTGTGTCTGATTTTTCTTTGTGCCTTAGTGACTTCGTGGCCAATCCCTCCGCGCTCTCAGCGTCCTCCGCGGTTACTTTTTCTTTGTGTCTTCGTGGCTACATTTCTCTGCGATCCCTCCGCGCTCTCCGTAAGGAGTCCCAAGGACAGCGGTTAAAATCCGTCTCTCTTTTTCTCATTTTTTCTCATTTTTTCTCCAAATTTCTCCTTTTTTCTCTATTTTTCTTCATTTTTCTTCATTTTTCTTCATTTTTCTTCATTTTTTCCCTGCCTATCTTACCCAAACCACCCAAACTTACCCACCAACCCTCATTTTTAACCCAAAAACCACGCTTGTCTCTTTAAATTTCCCCCAAAAATCAGTGTTTTTTAAAAATTCCCGACTTTTAAAAACTTAAATATCACTCACCAACAGCTATTTTACCCTCCGGGTTCTTGCTATCACTCTAAGGCCAAATTGGTCTTTGGTATTGAGTCTTTTCCTTCAGCGGTATTATCTCCTCGCCGAAACCGTCCGGCACTTCAATCTCAAAGACCTTCTTATCTATTCCTTCATTAACCTTTGCTTCGAGCAACCTTATTTCGTAAATGTCCTCTTCGGTAGATGTGGCGACTATTTTGGCCGGCAGGTTTATCTTCTTATCAATCCAGAAATCAATCGAAGTATAATCATCTTTATAAATCGAATCCGGCTTAACCTTCAAATGCAGTTTAATAAAATCTTGCTGTTCGCTTTCTTGTTGTTTAATCAACTTTATTTCAAACTCTTTTTCAAGGTCTTCGGTTTTGCCAAAGCCGATTATCGGAAAATTCCTCCTGGCCAATTCAAAGGCATCGGCCGGCTCATTCGGCTCAGCCAACTGACGTCTTTTAACCTCCTTAATCTGATAATCGATGTGCGTAAGCCAAACGCCGTCAAAGATATATTGCTCGATATACCTTTGCTCCTTCTCGTCATCCTGCTTGAGCGTTCGAAAATTTATCCGAAGTCTCGATTTTTCACCGCGCTTTGCAAAATACAAAACGCCCTTCCGCAGCGTTTCAGACTCCAGTATCGGCTGGCTGAACCGATACTCAACCCGACCCTCATACGACTTAAGCGCTGAGACTGCCTGGTTCAGCCGACCTAAAATCACCTCAACCGAATTAGCATCAGCACATTTAGCCGGACAAACTTCCAAACTTTTTACACACCCCGCCGCCCGGCAAATTCCTGCTATACCCAACATAACAACAGCAATTTTTACCATAACCTTTTCATTCATTTTGATTTTTAACTTTTAATTTTCCTATACCCTATTTTTTATCTTCAACAATCTCAAGTATCTCATCTACGCTTTCAACAGTAAAATCCGCATACTCGGCGAACTCGTCGGCCCTGCTGTGGTTAGTAAGCAGCACCGCAACAGCACCGGCCGCCCTCGCACAGAGCAAATCGAAAAGATAATCACCCACCACGAGAGTTTCCTGCGGCTTCACGCCAAACTGCCCGCAAAGTTTCAATACGCCGAAGGCATCGGGCTTGACAGGGCCTTCCTCCCTGCCGACAACAGCATCGAATTTAAGATTATGCTTCTTGGCGATAGCAAGGGCATTACTTCGCCTGTTGCGCGTCAATATCCCGATACCAATACCCATCTTGCGAAGCGCCGAAAGCATCCGCTTTGCGCCGGCGTTGAGCCGGGATTCCGTCACCGCCCTTTGTTCGTGAAAATGCAGTATCCTTTCAGCCCGCCGCCGCTGTTGCGCCGTCATCTTCTCCATCGATTCCAGAATCGGCCCGGAATCTTGCGCTAATCCCATCTCCTCGCGAATGGCGTCAAAGTCAAAGAACGGCTGCGTTATCGTCCCGTCCAAATCAAATATCACCGCTTTAATCGACATATTCAATTGCTCATCATTTTTGCTCGGGCAACGAGTCACGAGCCACAAGTCACGTTCTCTTGCGAAGCAGCTCGATAAAGTACCGCCCGGCCCGACCAAAAACCCTGTCCTTACGAACGATTATGCCGGTCGGTCTTACAAAATTCTCATTCGAAAACCCAATCGCCTTTAATGTGCCGCTGCCGACCTCCTGAACCACAGCGGCCTGCGGCAATATGCTTACGCCGGAGTTTATCTCAACCGCCCGTTTAATGGTTTCAATGTTATCGAATTCCATCACCGGCCGAATAACAATACTGTAACGCTGCAAAATACCGTCTATCCAGCCACGCGTAGGCACGCCTTCCTCGAAGCTGATGAATCTTTCGAACTGTATCTTGTGAATATCGACCTGTGATTTGCCTGCCAGAGGATGTATTGGACTACACACCAGAACCAACGGCTCATCCTCGAACTCATACACATCCAGCCGTTTGTCCATCCTCGGCACAGCCACAAGCCCGACGTCGATATCGCCGGCTAATACCAGCCCGTAAATTCTGCTGGCATCCAGATATTCGATATGCACATTCACATCGGGATAGTTGACCATGAATTTCTTAACGTAACTCGGCAGGGCGTGCATACCGATACTGTAGATTGCAGCTATGTTTATCCTCGTCCCAATCGTCGATTTCAGGGCATTCAGCTCGCTTTTTAGCTGCTCATATCTCTCAAGTATATCTTTCGCCGCCTTGTATAATAATTGGCCTGCCTTCGTAAGCTCGATCGGCCTTTTTTGGCGGTTGACGAACTGGCACTTGTAGGCCAGCTCTAATTGCCCAAGTTGCTGCGAGACCGCTGATTGGCTTAAAAGATGTTTTTCGGCCGCCTTTGAAAAGCTCCTGAAATCAGCTAAATCGCAGAATATCTTCAATGTCTCTATGTGCATTATAAGCCGTCCTTATAGTTTGTATCATCTTAACTTTCTGCGCTATTCTGCCGAAATAGTGTATTATTTAATTAGACTATTTTAAAGTTAATAACTTCAGTATCAGTTTAACTTATTATAATAACCATAGAAAGCAAAATTCTAATATTTTGAAGAGAGGTTACACAAGTGGCAGCTAATCCCATTATTCAAGCAGTTTATGAGAAAGTTTTAAGTCGCAACCCCGGGGAGAGCGAATTCCACCAGGCGGTGAAAGAAGTATTGGATTGTTTGGGCCCGGTGCTCGATAAGCATCCGGAGTACGTCAAAGCCAATATCCTCGAACGCCTGGTCGAACCCGAAAGGCAATTAATCTTCCGAGTCCCCTGGCAGGACGACACAGGGCAAATCCACGTAAACCGCGGCTTCAGAGTCGGTTTCAACAGCGCTATAGGCCCCTACAAGGGCGGACTGAGATTCCATCCTTCGGTCACCTTGGACGTTATCAAATTCCTGGCATTTGAGCAGACATTCAAAAATGCCCTCACTACTACGCCAATCGGAGGCGCAAAGGGCGGTAGCGACTTTGACCCAAAAGGCAAAAGTGATATGGAAGTAATGAGGTTCTGCCAGAGCTTTATGACAGAGCTTTACCGATACATCGGACCTGATACGGATATCCCTGCTGGCGACATTGGCGCCGGAAAAAGGGAAATCGGGTATCTATTCGGACAGTACAAGAAGCTGACAAATACTTTTACCGGTGTGCTAACCGGAAAAGGGCTTGACTACGGGGGCTCACTCGTGCGCACCGAAGCTACTGGCTATGGCCTGATTTACTTTGTCTCCCGAATGCTCAACAGAATTGGCACAGACTGGAAAGACAAACAGGTTGTTATCTCTGGATCAGGAAACGTCGCAATCTATGCAACTGAAAAAGCACAACAACTCGGTGCCACAGTAATAGCTCTTTCTGACAGTAATGGTTACGTGGTAGACCCGGAAGGCATTAAACTCGATACCGTCAAACAAATTAAGGAAGTAGAACGAGGCCGTATAAAAGAGTATACCCAACGGCAAAGAACAGCCCAGTATCACCAGGGATGGCAGGGCATCTGGTCTGTCCCCTGCGATGTGGCACTGCCCTGCGCCACACAAAATGAGCTTGACCAAACCGCCGCCGAAACGCTGGTCAAAAACGGATGCCTCGCAGTCGGAGAAGGCGCTAATATGCCCTCAACCCCAGAGGCCATAAAGGTCTTCCTTGATGCAGACATTGCATTCGGGCCCGCAAAGGCCGCAAATGCAGGCGGCGTCACAACCAGTGCCCTGGAAATGTCCCAGAACGCTATGAGGTTGAACTGGACGTTCCAAGAGGTCGACAAACGCCTAAAGTTGATTATGAACACTATATATGACCAATGTGTCGACGCCGCTAAAACCTATGGTGCAAAGAACAATCTCGTCATAGGGGCCAATATCGCTGGTTTCCTGAAGCTCGCAAATGCAATGCTCGCTCAGGGACTTGTATAAAAAACACAGCTCATAAATTCTAAAAGGGCGCTTGTTGTTGACAGGCGCCTTTTTTTATTGTGTAATTCTAAAATCAGCCGGCAACCCCGGCAGGCGGGCGGCTCAAAGGCTTAATCTATTTTCATAGAGGCGCATAGATAAAATGAAACAATCCAAAGACAGCATATTGCAAACAGCGATTCACAACCTCCAAATGGCGGCAAATCGGCTTAATCTCGATGAACCAATCCGCCAGAAGCTATTAGCCCCCAGAGAAAAGGTTGAAATAACACTCAGCCCTGCGTTACCCGGCGGAAAAGTGGTCAACATCAAGGTCTTTGTCGTCAGGCACAATGACGCCCTCGGCCCCGCAAAGGGTGGGGTAAGGATGACACCTGATGTTACGCTCGACGACATTACAGGCCTGGCAATGGAGATGACCTGGAAAACATCACTTATCGGCGTGCCCTTCGGCGGCGGAAAAGCAGGAATACAGTTTGACCCTGCCACTGTCTCACCCGACACTAAAGAGGTCATTATCCGCTCGTTCACCCGCGGAGCAATTCGCCATATCAGCCCGGAAATATACATACCGGCACCCGATATGGGCACCAACGAAATGGATATGGCACACATCCGAGACTGCATATCATATTCCGAAGGCACATCAATAACCAAGGGCTGCTTCGTAACCGGTAAACCCGTAATCCTCGGCGGCATCCTCGGAAGAAAAGAAGCAACCGGAAAGGGCGTAGTCTATACCATCCTGGCTATGTGTGAAAAACTTGGCTTGGACATCACCAAAATGCGCATCGCCATCCAGGGCTTCGGCAATGTCGGCTCGGTTGCCGCCGCCAAAATCGCAAAATGCGGCGCCAAAGTGGTCGCAATCGCCGATATTTCAGGTGCCGTATTGGATCCTGATGGACTGGATATCAAAGCCCTTTTGCAGCACGCACAAAAAACCGGCTGCGTCAAGGGCTTCAAAGATGCAACCCCAGCCGACAAAAATGAAATCTTCAATATCGACTGCGACATACTAATACCTGCCGCAGCCGGCTCACAGATAACCGCACAAAACGCCGGCAAAATAAAGGCCAAAATTATTGCCGAAGGCGCAAACGCACCTACAACCCCACAGGCCGATGAAATTTTGAACGAACGAGGCATCCTTGTAATCCCGGACATATTGTGTAATGCAGGAGGCGTATTCGTCTCTTATCTCGAATATACCCAGGAAACCCAGCGTGAGCAAATGACGCTCGCTGAAGTGGAGAATCGACTTGCCGACCGTATGAAGCAATACCTCAACAAAGTGTACGAGCTCGCCCGCGAGAAAGCTCTTACTATGAGAGAAGCCGCTATGGATATGGCTGTCAGCAAGGTCGTTGAGGCCATATTTGCCAGAGGCCTTTTGCCATAGCTTTCTATTTGGACTAAACTCGATGGAAGATGCAAATCTCAAAAAGGCCGTCCGTCAGCACCTTGAGATGAACGATTTCTTCACCGGCGGCTTCGCAGCCAGGGGACAAAAAACCACAGAAGAACAATCGGAGAACAGCAAAATGTCACAAGATGCCGCTGCTGCAGCTAAAGAGCTTGAAAAAATCGCTGATGAAGTCCGGCAATGCCGCAAATGCGGTTTGGGCGAGCTGCGGACCAATGCGGTGCCCGGCGAGGGCAACCCAAACGCCCGAATCCTCTTTGTCGGTGAAGGGCCCGGTGCCGACGAAGATGCACAGGGACGGCCCTTCGTCGGAAGGGCGGGACAATTATTAGACAAGGTAATCGAGGCCTGCGGGCTGAAACGAAGCGATGTCTTTATAGCCAACATCCTGAAATGCCGACCGCCCGAAAATCGAGACCCCAGACCGGACGAGATAATAAGCTGTCTGCCCTACCTCCAGGCGCAGATTGAGATAATAAATCCCGAGATTATTGTAGCTCTCGGCGCCCACGCAGCAAGGACACTTTTAAACACCAACAAGCCAATAGGCCAGTTGCGAGGCCAATTCCACGAATACTACGCCGGCATCGGAAGGCCCCCCATAAAACTTATGGCGACCTATCACACCGCTTATCTTCTGCGCAACTATTCGCAGGAGAACCGCAGGAGGGTCTGGGAGGATATGAAAAAGGTCCTCACCGAGCTTGGCCTGCCAATTCCACAGCACAGCAGGGGCTGACCCCCATTTTCAGGGCTAAAATCCGGCTTTCAGGCCAAATTTGGCTACAAAACCAACCAAACTATAAGCAAAGCTGATAACGGCTTTTTTGGCCTAAAAACACAGTTTTCGGAAAAAATGGCTCTCCACCAAAAAAAAAGTGAAAAAATTTTAAGATTTTTTCAATTTTTTTCTTGACGCCGATACCACGTCCGATATATCATAATGTCGTCTTTACAAGACCATCTTGGTACTAATGCAGTAAAGAGGTGAAAGACCCCACACATCTTTTCACCCCACAAATGTGGTCTTTATAAAAGTAAGACGTTGTTTGCACGGATGTGGGTGTCGAGGCAGTATAATCTGGACACCATATCAAAGTGCAGGAGGAGTAAGGAGTAGAGGTGACAAGAAGCGCAGCATTGAGTTTACTTGTGTGGGTGCTCGCATTTGCCGGGGGCCTAACCCCGGCATTTGCCGACCCCGGCTA
The DNA here is from genome assembly GCA_964405375.1 of uncultured Pirellulales bacterium. Classification (GTDB taxonomy): domain Bacteria; phylum Planctomycetota; class Phycisphaerae; order Sedimentisphaerales; family Anaerobacaceae; genus CAYONQ01. The sequence goes on along the minus strand of CAYONQ010000021.1, from coordinate 15,016 downwards.
CGAGTACAGCACGGTCAAATCCCCTCCCATTAGCGAGGCCAACCACGCCACAATTCTCGGCGATATCTATGGCGGGACCTTTACAGGCAGCGGTACCGACCTCGGCTATGGCTTGTGGAACGTCTTTTCTAACGGCTCAATCACCGCCTATCGCGTCTATGACTTCGACGCAGAAGATGAAATCATCCATATCGTCACCGGCAACCAATCCAACGTTGACCGAATCTGGACCGATGGTGACGCCAGGGTTACTGCCACAGCCAAGTATGCCGGTCTCGAACAATCGTTCGGCTGGAACGGCGGAGGTAGCGACTCTACTGAGTACTTCGAACTTCTCAATGAGAGTGTACTATCAAAAACCTTTGAAGTCGAAGGTGATTTCCTTTGGGGCATTAATCCTGACAGCTACCTATGGTGGTCCAGAGATTCCTTGAACGATGATACTGTCGACCATATGGTTACCTACAAAATTGAAGGCCTTATAACCAATGAAACGGTCTGGGCGCTGTTCTGGGAAGACCTGCCCTCGTCCCATCCCTGGGACCAGGACTACCAGGATTTTGTCATTGAGGTAAGAGCCATTCCCGAACCCGGCTCAATGCTGCTGCTCGGCCTGGGTGCTCTGGCTCTGCTGAAGAAACGCAAAACATAAGTTTTTACTTCTACTAACTCTGTATGAATTGAAAGGGCTGTGAATCTCCTCACAGCTTTTTTTATTTAACCCCAAAGTGTCGATTCGCTGATTTTCCCACCCTTAACCCTGCGGGACCCGTGTAACCTGCCTTGTCAATCCGTCCAGCAAAGCGTGCATTTGCGGGTCGCTGCGTTGGGCCTCGCCGATTTTATTACAGGCGTGCATAACGGTCGTATGGTCCCGACCGCCCAGATGGCCGCCGATTTCTCCAAGACTGTGCCTGGTCAGGTTCCTGGCCAAATACATACAAATCTGGCGCGGTAAAGTCACGCTCTGGCTGCGCTTCTTGCTCTGCAAATCGGCAAGCCGAACATCGAAATGCCTCGTTACAACCTCGATAATGTCACTAATACTTATATGCCGAACTGCCGATTCAATCTGCCCCTCAAGCGCCACCTGAGCCAGCTCAAGCGTAATTTCCTCACCGACAGTGGTCGCTACGGCATAGATAATTGTCAGCGCCCCCTCCAGCTCCCTGATATTTGCATGCACCTTGCGGGCAATATATTCGGCTATCTCCTCCGATATATCGAGCCCGCGGAGATGGGCCTTCTTCTGCACAATAGCGACCCTCGTATCGTGGCTCGGCGGGTCAATCCTGGCAACCAAACCCCAGTTAAATCTGCTGACCAAACGCTCTTCCAGCGAAGGCAGCTCCGCCGGCGAACAGTCGGCGCTTAAGATGATTTGCCTGCCGTTATTGTAAAGAGCGTTAAACGTATGGAAGAACTCCTCCTGACTCTGCTCACGCTCACGTAAGAACTGTATATCATCTATCACCAGCACATCAACAGTACGAAACCGGCTTTGAAAACCGGCTACATTGCCCTGCTCTATCGCTCTGATAAACCGGTTGACGAATTCTTCACAGCTCAAAAACTGAATCACCGCCTTGTCGAATCTTCGCCCGGCCTGGCAGCAAACAGCGTGTAAAAGGTGTGTCTTACCCAAACCGGTATTACCGTAAATAAAGAGCGGATTGTACGTATCGCCCGGCGATTGACTTACCGCTACACAGCTTGCGTGAGCAAGCCGGTTGCTCGGGCCCACTACAAAATTATCAAAGGTATAATCAGGATGCAGCTTAAGTTCGCAGACGTGGGGGCGACGACGGCGGGAAGGCCCTTCGCCGCTTTCAACGCTAAAATCTACGGCGACAAGGTGACCGGTTATCTGCTGAGCGGCACGGGTAAAACTGTCTCTGCAATTATCGCGCAAAAACTGTACTATTGCCTCATCGGGACAACCAATTCTCAGCGACCCCCCGCTGAAGTATACCACTGTTAGCTCATCGAACCACTTGCGGGCATTGACGGGGTCAAGCGCCTTCGCACGTTCAACTATATCAGTGAAAATGTCCTCAACCGCCCGAACTGCCAAGCCACACTCCTTTATGAATCAACCCCTGCCCCAAATGGGACACTCAAAACTTTATAACCTCAAAACGAGCCACCCTCTCTGCTTGAACGAAATCCTTCCCTGACAAAAAGCAGCAGTAGGAAATCTAACCCCCGCCGGCCGGTTTGTCAAAGAAAAATATCAAATCCCACACCAAAATCTGCATTGGCCTCGGCTGGCTGGCCGACCGGTAGAAAAGATGGCCTTGTAGCCGGGAATTTTGGTGCGGGACTTGAAATTTTTGTAAATCCCGATACCATCAGGGCTGACGTAGGAAATTTTCTTGTCTACAGGAAAGCAGTTATGGGAATTTTCACAAAAACTACTGAATTCCTTAAGGACCGGCTCGGCAAAACACGCAGCAAAATCAGCTCCTCGCTTTCATCCGTTTTAAGTTTAACCAGAGATATCGATGAAGACCTGCTCGACCGGTTGGAGGAGACCCTAATAAGCGACGATATCGGCGTGGAAACCACCGAGAAACTCATATCAGACCTGCACACCGCTTACCGCAGCAGGCAAATCGCAACCACCGACGACATCATCCCATTTCTCAAAGAGCACCTCAAAAGCTACTGGCCGGCCCACGACAGACGATTGCGCCTCGCCGATACCGGCCCGACCGCCATCCTCGTCGCCGGTGTCAACGGCTCCGGAAAGACCACAAGCATCGCAAAGCTGGCCTACATACTCAGCCAAAACAGCAAAAAGGTCATCCTCGCCGCCTGCGACACGTTCCGTGCCGCCGCAACGGAGCAGCTAACTATCTGGGCCGAACGCATCGGCGTGGAGATTGTAAAGCACAAGGCCGGCTCCGACCCCGCCGCCGTCGCCTTCGACGCCTGCCAAGCAGCCACCGCAAGAAACGCCGACTTTCTCATACTCGATACAGGCGGCCGGCTCCATACCCAAAAGGACCTGATGCGACAATTGACGAAAATCCGAGACGTAGTAGCACGCAAAATCCCCGATGCCCCGAACGAGGTGCTGCTGGTCCTCGACGCCACCACAGGCCAGAACGCTATCGCCCAAGCAAAGATGTTCACCGAAGCCATTGACGTTACAGGCATATTCTTAGCCAAGCTCGACGGCACCGCACGGGGCGGAATCGTCATCGCCATCAAAGACCAGCTCGACATACCCGTAAAATTCGTCGGACTCGGCGAAAAACCAACCGACATCGCCGAATTCAACCCCGACACATTCGTCGAAGCATTGTTTAATTGACTATCGAGGCCGATTCCCTGTTACACCTGAATTAACATTACCTGATTTAATCGTTGCCCTGCCTTCCTATGCCTTAATTCCATCCCTTCTTCTGCTTTTAATTGTCTTTGCCGGCAATAGCCGATATAATGTCCGGCAGCTTCAAAAAATTCTGAGGTGAGAAATGGCAAAGAAAGAAAAGGTAGTATTGGCATACAGCGGCGGGCTGGATACCAGCGTCATCCTGCCGTGGCTTAAAGAGACCTACGGCTATGAGGTGATAGCGTTTGCGGCCGACCTCGGCCAGGGCGACGAACTGGCCGGCATAAAGAAAAAGGCGCTGGCCAGCGGCGCTACTAAATGCGTAGTCAAAGATTTGCAAAAAGAGTTTGTCGAGGATTACCTCTGGCCCCTTCTAAAATCAGGTGCCATTTATGAGGGCGATTACCTGCTCGGCACAAGCGTTGCCCGGCCTTTAATCGCTGCCCACCAGGTTGAAATTGCACACGCCGAAGGCGCAACGGCAGTGGCCCACGGCGCAACCGGCAAGGGTAATGACCAGGTGCGATTTGAATTGACCTATATGGCACTTGACCCGTCGCTCAAAATTATCGCACCCTGGAAAGACCCGAATTTCACGCTCACCTCTCGTGAGGCGGCCGTCGATTACGCCAAAAAGCACAAAATCCCTATCGAGCAGAACAAAAAACAGCTCTACTCCCGTGACCGCAACCTCTGGCACATCAGCCACGAGGGAGCCGACCTTGAAGACCCCGCCAATGAGCCAAAGGATGATTTGTTCGTTATGTCCCGGCCGATATCGGAGACGCCGGATAAGCCGGACTATGTGGAAATCGGCTTCAAGAAGGGTGTTCCGGTTAAGCTCAACGGAAAACCGGTAAGCGGTGTAAAGCTGATTGAAATGCTGAATCGGCTCGGCGGTAAGCACGGCATCGGCCATGTCGATTTGGTTGAGAACCGGCTGGTAGGTATGAAGTCGCGCGGCGTGTATGAAACGCCCGGCGGAACAATTCTGGTAACAGCTCATAGAATCCTCGAAAGCATTACTCTCGACAGAGAAACTATGCACTATAAACAGCAGGTTGCGCTTAAATACGCCGAGCTGGTTTACTACGGCCAGTGGTTCTCGCCGTTGCGTTGCGCCCTTGATGCGTTCGTTGATGTTACCCAGCGAAATGTTGCCGGCAATGTTAAAATGAAACTATTCAAGGGACGCTGCACACCGGCCGGCGTTAAAAGCCCCAACAGCTTATATCGCACCGACTTGGCCAGCTTCAAAATGGGCGCAGAATATAATCCAACCGACGCAGCCGGCTTTATCCGTCTGTTCGGCCTGCCGGTGAAAGTCGCCGCCGCTGTAAGTAGAAAAGGGCGGAAGTAAAGAGCAAGACACGGTTTTACGCAGATTTTTGGATTTACCCGTCGGCATCTTCTATACCAAGTGATCTGGGGTCTGCAATACGATTTGTAAGTGATTTAGCAAATCCTCCCAAATCAGGAAACAAGGTCGCTTGGCTGATGTTTATATGGTGTAATCGCCTTAATACATTTTTCAGTTCTTTGATATCCAGCTTAATATCTATTTCCCAGAGCAAAGTACCATATTTCGAATTTCCCTCCTTTTTTATCATATCTTTTAAGTTTGCCCCCCAAGATTTTTTTATATCCCCCTGAACGAGAAGAACACCCTGCTGGATCGAAAGCCTCTCGTTCAAATAATATGGGTTCACTGCATAAATGAAAAGTTTAGGAAAAGCCTGTAGATATTTTAATCCTATACTTGATTTGGCAGCAGGTTCTTCTTCTTTGGTTATCTTCTTATATTTTCCGGTTTTGCCAACTTCTCTGTCCTCAAAATCTTTATTTTTATCCCCAAGCTACTTGTTATTAAGTGCCCATACTACTAAATTACTCAAACTGACCGTCCCTAAGAGACGGGTCAGTTTGAGCGTCGTTCGTCGCTCGTATTTCGTATCTCGTTAGTTGAAGCCGACTTCGTCGGCAACTATTTTAACTTTTTATACGATAAGCAATTAAACAAATTTTATATATTAAATCGGTCAGTTTGAGTAAATTATCTTTAGCTTTCGCCCGGGCAACAGCCCAATAGACACTTACAAAGAATGAATAACTCCAGTCAAGCATCCTCGCCGGCCCTTCATAATGCCGCAGCAAGGCCAAAGACTCAAGCAAATCAGCAAGTTTACCTCCAGAATAGAGGTGGGCTTTTCTTTGAAATGAGCGGACAAGCTTTTTTTCAAGTTCATTGCGTTTATCAACTTTTACATCAAATCTCTCAAATGCTTTATCGAGACTACTCTTGAAAGCTTTGCTGAGGTTGCCGCTACGATTGTTGCCATAGTTCTCACCTCTAAATATCCATTTATATTTAGATTGCGGTTCTTCTTCGTAAAAAAAGTTGTAATCCTCATACAGTTCCTTCCAATTGGTGCAAATCTTCTTGCGCTTAATTCTTTTCACCGTTTTCTGGCTGCACATAACCGCCCCAAATAGGTTTTTATATCTACAAGTTGACGTTATGGTTCCATAAGTGCTTTAACTCTCGCGTCCCCACTCAGGATAATTTCTCTTATTGCCTTTTGTGTGTTCTCGCCAAAATGCTCAAAGGCAGCGACCAACATATAGTTCATCACATCTCTTAAATCGGGGCTTGAGCCGCTACTTGTTATCTCACCTATCCATAAAGGACCGGCTTTGGGTGAACTTCTATAGTTGTTGCCTTCAATCAATTTCAACACGAGCCGTCGAGTATAGATTATTTCGGAATGTGTTTTACAAGTCGTATAACCTGGTGTTTGGACATTTGAGTAAGACATTCCTCCATAGTTGTCCATTGTGTTGATTGTTGATGTGCCTCCTGGGTGATATGCCGGCGATGAGCCAACGATAGTTCGTCCAGAATCAATCCCATACTCAAATAGCAAATAGCAATTTGCCTTTTCGCTTGTCCCAACACTAAACCCCTTTTGATTCAAAAGTTTTTGAATTTTCACTCTTATTTCTCTTTCAAAGATTGGGTTGGGAGCATTGTTATCGGTGACAACATGTATCGATGAAACTTGTGGGATTTGTATGGCAGCTACCGTGTCTGAAAATCCGTTAACATTTACAAGGTATTAAGTGCATCCAGCCGAATAAATTGCTATTAAGCTAGCGCCACCCCATAAAGCTAATCGTAGCATTGATAATTCTCCTACAAAAACACCCATTTATTTTGCAGCTGAGGTAGTTATATGCTTTATTCTGTTACCAATCAATAATGTTTTTGTGTTTGCTCTTTTGCTGGCACAAGTGGTATATTAGAAGCAAGTTTGCGGTTAATTGAGAAAGGTTTTGTATTTTCAAACTTTTTATGGTGGCAATAAACAAAATAAAAGAATTCGGCAGGCAAATAGGCCAACAGTTTCAAGCTGAGCAGGTAATATTATTTGGTTCGTACGCCCAAGGCAAGGCCACAGCGGATTCCGATGTCGATTTATTAGTTATCGGGCCGTTCAAAGGTAGAAACGCCGACAAATCCGTGGAAATCCGGATGAAACTGCGACCACAGTTTCCTGTGGACATTCTCATCAGAACCGCTGAAAAAGTGCGTCAGCGAATAAAAATGGGCGACTGCTTTATGCGGGAAATCCTTGAAAAAGGAAAGGTGCTTTATGAAGCCGATAACCGCTGAATGGGTTGCCAAAGCCGAAGCGGATTTTGCCACAGCACAGCGAGAAAGCCGGGTGAGGAAAAATCCTAACTACGACGGCATCTGTTTTCACTATCAGCAATGTGCTGAAAAATATCTCAAAGCCCGTTTATGTGAGGCGGGAATTCCTTTCGGTAAAATTCACGATTTGGTTGCGTTGTTAGAACAGGTTCTTAAGGTCGAACCCAATTGGGAAGTTTTTCGTGAGGACCTTGCTTATCTTTCGGATTTTGCCGTCGCGTTCCGCTATCCCGGCGAATCTGCTGATAAGAAATCTGCGGTTGAGGCCAAACGTCTTTGCAGCTTCTTTCGCAAGATAGCCCGTAGCGCATTGAGATTAAGAACGTAAGTTTGCCAGTTGTAAGAAAAAAATATAACAAAACGCAAAGGAGGCGTAGTGATAGTAGCGGATTGGATTTGGTTTGCCTTTATCTTTGCATTTGGCTGTTGTGTGGGCAGCTTCCTGAACGTTGTCATTTACCGCCTGCCTCGCGATAAGTCCATAATAAGACCCGGCTCGGTCTGCCCTTCCTGTGGCAGACACATCCGTTTCTACGATAATATACCGCTGATTTCCTGGCTGGCTTTAGGTGCTAAGTGCCGGTATTGCAAGGCCCCAATCTCGCCGCAGTACTTTGTCATTGAATTGCTGACCGGACTGGTCTTTGTCGGCGTCTTTATCTTATATTTTTACACCGATGTGCGTGCCGGCATAGGCCCGCTGCTGGGCGGCGGCTGGTTTATCTATCTTCTTCACATCGCTTTGTTAGCGGCTTTCATCGCCGCTTCAGCGATTGACCTGCATTTGTGGGTCATTCCAATCTCAATCTGCTGGCTCGTTACCGCAATAGGGCTGATTGGCTCGACGCTCGGCGTTTATGTAATTGAGCCGGCCGTAATTCGCGGCTACGCCCTTCTGCCCAGCACCTCGGCCGCAACCGGCTCGCTGGCAGCCGGAGCTGCAATAGGCCTGGCCATATCCTGGTTACTTCTGACAACCGGCTCAATAAAAAGAAGCTACGAATCCGAATCGGACATATTCGCTGCACCGGACAAGCCGCCCGCCACGAGCAACGAACCACGAATCAACCATCGACTCGAGGTCTGCAGGGAAATCATCTTTTTACTGCCGATTATTGTCTGCTCACTAACTGCTTTCTGGATTAGCCGAAATGTGGCGTCAATACAATCCTGGTGGCTGAATTTTTCGCAACGACCCGCCGTGGCGGGGCTTCTGGGCAGCTTGTGGGGTTATTTCGTCGGCTGCGGAGTCGTCTGGGGCACGCGAATCCTTGGTACTTTTGGCTTCGGGAAAGAGGCAATGGGGCTGGGCGATGTGCATTTAATGGGCGCCGCCGGTGCGCTGATAGGTCCTGTTTTTGTGGTGGTGGCTTTTTTTATCGCACCGTTTTTCGGCCTGACCTGGGCGGCTGGGCAGATGTTTTTTAAAAAAACCCGCCAAATTCCTTACGGTCCCTTCTTGTCTTTAGGTATATTTACCGTTATGATTCTACACGACTGGATTTTCAGCTACTGGAACTTTATACGTTACCATTAAAAAATTAAGGCCATAACTCGTAAGGAGTAAATCGCATCTCGAGTGAGGTGCGGACAACAAGACACAAACGTTAAAGGAGGTATCGAATGCGAGCTGCTAACAAAAAATCAATCGTTCTGATAATTTACCTTGCATCGATTATGCTTCTGTCCGGCTGCACTAATTGGAAAGAGAAATATATTGCCCTGGACGTTGAGCATCAGAATCTAAAGGGCCTGCTGGAGCGGGAAAGGGCTGAGAAGGGCCAGCTTGGCGAGAAGATTTCACAAGACCAGCAGACAATTGAAGAGCTTCAAAGACAGATTGCCCAGCGCAGGCAAAGCCCCGGCGAGGCCACCGGCTTCGGCAAGGGCTATGACGTCGCCTTTGACCCTTCAGCCGGCACGATTACGGTAACGCTGCCAAATGCGATACTCTTTGACCCCGGAAAGGCCACACTCAAAAAAGCAACCAGCACCGAGCTTAATCACATCCTGTCGGTACTGCGGAGCAAATACCCCAACAGGCAGATAGGCGTTGTCGGCCACACCGATTCGGACCCCATCAAAAAATCAAAGTGGAAAGACAATTGGGAGCTTTCGGCCCAACGCGCCCTGTCCGTTCTCAGATACCTGGTCAAAGGAGGTATTGCCAAAGATAGGATTCGAGCGGTAGGCCAAGGCGCAAGCAGCCCTATTGCCTCGAATTCGACCGCCAGCGGCAAAGCAAAAAACCGCAGGGTCGAAATCGTCGTGCATATGAGATGAACCCGCTTGCCTGTCATTGCCAATCCACCTAATACAGTAAGATGCTGACAGAAGAAGACCTGATAATTGCGAAGAAATTTAAGAATCAGTTGATGCTCTTGGTTCCCGTGCTTGACTTTAGGGTCTATGGTTCCCGCGCAAGAGGTGACGGGGCACCGGATTCTGATTTGGATGTATTTATTGTGGTAGAGGAACTGACATCAGAACGGCGTCGGCGCATTTCAGAGGTTGCGTGGGAAGTAGGGTTTGAGGAGAATCGCGTAATATCAACCTTCGTGGCCACCTGCGACCAGCTAAAAACGGGTCCTTTAGCGGCAAATCCCATACTTCAAAAGATTGACAATGAAGGAACCCGCTTGTGAATAAAGACCAGCTTGCAGAGTTATTAAGATATAGGATGGGGCAAGCCAATGAAACATTGCGGGAAGCGGAGATTTTGTTCAGCCAGTCAGCACATAGAGGTGTGATAAACCGTGCATATTATGCGACGTTTTACTCCGTGCTGGCTTTTCTGCATTCTGCCGGCTATTTGTAGGCCTTATGATTCATCGAAAGACACCTTGGCTATTCTACAAAGACGTCAGTTTTTACCGTTCCATCCTTATCAACGTAGATAGTAATAGCTCCGTCTTTAGGCGTGTAAAACGATTCTGTATTGTCCTCAGGGTTGGTTATCTGCTGCTTTTCGTATGCGTTCCGGCCGCAGCTGCATATCACGGTACACGGCTGAAGGTTTTCAATAAAAGCGGCGTTTAACGTCTTGGTTGAGCCGTGATGCGGGACGACCACAATATCGGCTTTAAGATTGGGGAAAAGCTCCCGTAGCCCCCTTTGTGCGAATTTCTCAATGTCCGAGCAGAGAAGTATCTTTCTGCCGGCGAATTCAATCAACGAGACCGCCGATTTGTCGTTATCACCTAATTCTTCATCATTACAGACCTGTTCAGTCGGCCAGAGTATCTTTACTTCTGCGCTGCTGTTTATATTTAATTCATCTAAGGACTGAATTTTTTTAATACCTTTTTCACGCAACCGTTCATCGAGGTATTTTGCCGTGCCCCACCAGTCTGTTTTGCTAAAAAATGCTTTATTGGCATAAGCGCCGCCGACCTCACAGCCCTCGACAATTTCCGGTATGCCGTTGATGTGGTCAATATCATTATGGCTTATGACAATACAATCGATTCTGTCTATTCCGTTATAATTCAAGAAAGGCACGACGATTCGTCCGCCGACGTTACTTTTGTGCAGCGAGCCGGCATCGAACAGGCAATTGGCTCTGCCCGGTAATTGCACCAGTATCGCCTGGCCGTGGCCAACGTCGAGAGTGGTTAAAACCAGATTGTCCCTGTGTGTCCTCTGCCATTTAGTTACACCTAAAAAGGCAATTATTATCAAAACCATCGCCGTGCAGACCGCCTTTTTAATCACCGGCCGCTGAAAATAAGCAAAGCCGGCGAAAAGAACAAGGCCGTAATACAAAATGACCGGCGCAAGCGACACGTGCCCTATAAGTATTTGTGAAAAATCGAAACCTGCAAAGAACTTCACAATCAAAATCAGTGAATCGGCCAATCCCGTTACGATTACGCCTAATACCATCGCTGCACTCGGCAATAGTAAAGCAAGGATTATTTTCAAAAACCCAAGGGCCAAAATCAAAGCCACCAACGGAAAGGCAATCACCGTCCAGATGAAGGTGAGGGGGTTAATCGTGTAAAAGTGATACAATAAGATGCCGGCCCCGCCCAGCCACGCTGTAAGGCCTGTAGAAAACAATCGCAATAAATACGGCCCGGGCCTTGAAATTATGCGGAAAAATGGCCTTGTTCTCGGGGTTTTATCAAACCAGGAAGTGCCTGTTATCGTCTCATAAAGAAAGTAGTGGATTCGCTCGCAAAAGAGAATAAGCCCGAGCACCGATGCAAATGACAGTTGCCAGCCCGGCTCGAATAAATTCGTCGGCCTCATCAGTAGGAGAATTATTGCCGCTAATGATAGTGTGTTTAAGGGATTGGGGCGCCGGCGGAAGAAGAATGACACACAGAAAACAAAACCTATAATAGCCGCCCTTATCGTCGGCGCCCTCGGCGGGACAATCAGCAAAAAGATACCCATCGCTATTATGCAGACAACTGCTCGTGCGGGTTTCATCAGCCCTGCTGTTTTGCACAACCACCAGATAATCCCCACTAATATACCCAGATGCATACCGGACAGACTGATAAAATGCAAAAGCCCCGTCCTGCGAAACGCCCTGTAGGTGGCGCTATCGATGTCTCTTCTGTATCCCAACAGCAATGCCTCAAGCAGTCCCCTGCTGGGCTGCTCCGGAGACAATTCACCCACCAATGCCTGCGCAGTTACCTGCCGTAGTTTCCGCTTTATTTTTGTAAGTATGCCCGACCACCTGTCATTCTGAGCGGAGCGAAGAATCTCAATGCCGTTGCGTGATTTAACGGCGGCAGCGACAAAGACATTTTTACGAGCCAAATACTTGGCTGTATCGAATTGGCCGGGGTTGGTGAGGGCATTGAATCTGTCCAACCAGCAGTATGCCTGCACATAATCGCCTGTTTTTAAATCCAGCACCGGCTCATCAACATAAACTCGCACTGTGCCGGTGGTTTTCCTCCAGCCGCCGGTAGTTTTAACCTCGCTTATCTTCAAATAGAAGCTGCTGGCAGGGTCGGTGAACTTAAATCTTGCAAACGCCCAGTTTCGCTCTTTGTTAATATACGGCTCGGTGATAATTACTCCGCGAATCGTTGCTAATTTCCGCTCATCGGCAACGAGGTTACGAATGTCATTTGCTTCGGGCTGATTGAAGCTTATCAACCGAATCCCGCCGAAACACACAAAGCACGCTAAAGCCGAATATGCTATGGCGTATTGGTAATTAGTGATTGGTGATTGGTGATTAGTAAAAGACCGTCGGATGATAAAGAAAAGAACAATGACTGTGGCAAACGAGCTAAGTAGTATTAACCAGATTAGGACAGGCGGGTCGAATGTATTTTGTATCAGGATGCCTGCTATTAAACCTGTTGCGCAGAAGGCAAGGGGGCTTGTGCTGAAAATTTGCTTATGAAAATCCTTCGGGCGTGCAAGCTGTTTATCTATCAGGGCCAATTTCCGCTTTATGTCGTCCATAGCGAAACAGACTACAGAGTCAAGACCTGTTACTCAAGATTTATTTAGCCGTAGATTTTTAAGTTTTCAAAGAGCGTTTTCAACAGCCCCACTGTCCCCTAATACCCACCCTATTACCCGACAGCCTTTGAGACCACCATTCTGCATTACCTGTTTTTACAACCAAATATGCGTTTTTGTGCAAATTTTCAGGTTTTTTTTCTTCGCCCTGCTAACTTTTTGCAGTCAGAGTGACACACGGTTGTCACTGCCGGAAGAAAGCTTTTTCAAACTACCTGGCTAACTGCTATTTTCCAATGCGAAAGCAACTCAGGTTAAAAGCAAAATTCTCCGGCGTCGGGGTTGGTTTGAAAGGGTTGGGAAATCTGGGCAAGAGAAAATCCGTGAAATTTGAAACCTTGAAGGTCCGCTTCTTTTATTTTTTGTTTTTTCTTTTTCATAAGGGCGATTTAAGCACACCCTTAGAAAAAGCGCAAGTTAAAATAGGTAATTTGTGAGATTTTTTTCTCCCCAAAATCGGGGGCAATTGTTGTGCCGAACAGAATTGGAACAAAATTGGAAAATTATTTAAAAAAAATTAAAAAATCTGCTTGACGTGATATGAGTAACAGTTATTATCGGCACAATTATTATAATCAATGCAACTGGTGAAACCCCTATATGGGGGAGGAATCCAATATGCTAAGGCGAAATGGTCACTTAAAGCACTTGTTAATTATGCTCAGTTCCTTATTCGGGGTTCAAGGGTGTCATCACTTACGGTTTGTGGGCCGGGAATTGGATTTGACATTCTCGGATGCTGGTTCGATTGAAAAGTTGAAACCATATTTTGGGGGAGAGAGGGGGTGAAGAAGGCAAAAAGAGAATAATGTTTTTGTAAAAAAGTTCTTTGATAGCTCAATTTTTAAGGAGAAAGCATTATGTGTAAGAAATTGATATGTTTAGTTTCAGTTGTTTTGGTGCTGGGTCTGGCCGGTAACGCGTCAGCGGCAATTGCATTTGACGCTGTCAGTACCGGTGTTGATGGCGGCGGCGATGATACGATTAGCTGGTCGCACACAATCGGAAATGGCAGCAACCGTATTCTGATAGTGGCCCCCGCCAATGAAGACGGCGACGAGGAAGATATGGCAATAACCAGCATCAAATACAACAACGTTAGTATGACGGCCGTGTCAGGTGGCAGCAGCTACGAGGACCCGGTCAAGGCGTACTTGTATTATATGCTGGAAGAAGACCTGCCTTCAGCGGGTACCTACACCATTCAGATTGACTATGCGGACACCGTCAGCGACCTTATTGGCGGTGCGATTTCACTGTCCGGCGTGGCACAGGAGGCCCCTGAGGCGGTCGCGACTAACTCCGACGAAGATGAGAACGTTATCTCCACCAATATCACCACACAGACCGACAATGCGTGGGTTGTTGATGTAGTGTGCCACTCGCGGGCTGAGAACTTCATCACCACCACCGGCGGTATGACGGAACGCTACGACGAGGATAGCGGCGCTCATACGGCAGCAGGGGCTACGAAGGCGGTGGCCTCAGCGGGCTCAACTACAATGAGCTGGGAGTTTGACGGCAGTGAAGACCCGATAGTGCACGTATTAGCGGCGTTTGCGCCGGCTGATGGTGCCCCGTCACCGCCCGGCAAGGCGACCAGCCCCAGTCCTTCGGATGATGCGACCGGCGTGAGCATAACCGCAAATTTAAGCTGGTCAGCCGGCTCCGGCGCAACCAGCCACGATGTCTATTTCGGCACCGATGAATCGCCGGATGCGGGTGAGTTCAAAGTCAATCAGCCAGGGACAACGTATGAACCCGGCACGATGGGCTACAATACCACCTACTACTGGCGTATCGATGAGAAAAATGCCGGCGGCACGACGACCGGTGATGTCTGGAGCTTCACTACTGAGCAGCAGCCTCAGAATCCGCCCGGCAAGGCGACTAATCCCAGTCCCTCGCATCAGGCGACAGGTGTAAGCTTAACCGCTGATTTGAGCTGGTCAGCCGGCAGCGGCGCAACCAGCCACGATGTTTATTTCGGCACCGATTCCTCACCGGATGCAGGTGAGTTCAAGGCCAACCAGGCAGGGACCACCTATGAGCCCGGCACGCTGACTGAAAGCATCACCTACTACTGGCGTATCGATGAGGTCAATGCCTATGGCACGACAACCGGCGACGTGTGGAGCTTTACGACGACATCAGGCGGCGGCGGCGGCACCGGCAGCGGGGCAACACCTGTTGCTGACTTTATGGTAGTGCCGACAAGCGGCTGGGACATCTATTACAAACCCGAGTTCGTCAGCAAGGCAACCGGCGATATCACCAGCTATCTGTGGGAGTTTGGCGACGAGCAGACCAGCTCGGACAGGGCGCCCAATCATCAGTATTCGTCACCCGGCACGTACACCATAAAGCTGACCGTCAGCGGCCCCGGCGGCTCGGACAGCGAGACGAAGACCGACCACATCACCGTGAATGACTTTGACGATTACCCGTATGATGACTACGTTCTCACC
>CAYONQ010000020.1:0-33815 GCA_964405375.1 uncultured Pirellulales bacterium | reverse complement strand
AGTTCCCATAATGAACACCCCATTGCGAGATAAGCACTCACAGATGTTCTCAAGATAAAGATGCTCCCGTTCTTGGGGAATATGCTCTATCACATCTAACGAATAAGCAGCATCGAAGATGCCTGCCGGTTTAGATTCTGTGATATCCAGACACTCAAACGAGCAGTCGATGTGGCCCAACCGCTTCCGGTTATCTTCTAAAAGCAGAGGTTCCCAATCAACAGCATGGATATATTTTACCGTCTGAGCTACCACCGGGATTCCAAAACCATCTCCCGCTCCAATGTCAAGAACTCTTTCTTTACCTTCCAGCATCTTTGCCACAAACTTGTAGCGGGCTAACAAAAATATCAAATGCCGTGGGTCTTCTTTCCAGAGATAAGTTGTATAAGGCCCAAGCTGAGCAGACCCTTTAGCGTAATTATCAAACTGTATCTGATTTTGTTCTTCTTTTGCTTCTTTCATGAAGCTCCTCCGATATTAGATACAAAGTTTTTTTACCTCGTTGGCAACATTTTCCTTTGTCAAGCCAAGCGATTCACAATGTTCATGGTATTGGCCATATCCATGAATAAAACAGTCAGGGATATTGATGAACGCAATTTTTGTATCTTTAATTCCCTGCACTGCACGCATAACCTCATCGCCGACGCCGCCGAATTTCGTATGCTCCTCAACAACTAAGCATTTTCTTGTCTTATTCACGCTTTTGGTGATCAAAGCATAGTCAAATGGTTTGATAGTATGGGGATAGATGACCTCAACATCGATCCCCGCTGCTTTAAGCGCAGGTAAACTTTCCATCGCTGTCTTTAGCTGCGGACCTGCCGCCACAATCGTTACATCCTTACCAGGCTTTACACGAATAGCTTTTCCGAAACGGATTTGGTTGTCGGGAATATCTACGTCGTGCTTGTTCGCTGGTAATCTAAAGTAAGTTAGGCTGCCATTGGTATATGTTTCTTTAAATAGCAGGTTCAGCTCTTTTGGCATGGCGGGATAAACTATCTGAGTTCCTGGAATCGATTTAAGCAGAGCTATATCGTCATAACAGTGATGGCTGCACCCCAGACCGGAATAATCGAATGCACTTCCCACGGAAATCAAAGTGCCGCCTAACCCCTGATAACCAAAATCCAGTTTTATTTGTTCAAAGCTGCGTTCCACAATAAATGGGGCAATGGTGTGCGCGACAGGGTACATCCCTGCATGGGCAAGCCCAGCAGCAATACTGACAATTGTCGGTTCACATATACCGATATTATAATAACGACCCGGACATGCTTTTGCAAAAGGCTGTAAGGCAAAATGCCCGATATCACCAACAAGAACGACCAATTTGGGGTCGGTTTGGCCAACTTCGAGCATGGTATCAGAAAAGGTCTTTCTCATTGGTTTAACTCCCTCATAACAGCCTGGTACTCTTCCTGATTAGGAATCTTATGATGCCAAGGACCATGGGTCTCCATAAAACTCACCCCTTTTCCCTTAACGGTGTGGGCAATGATAACGGTTGGTTTTGAATTATTGTTCGAGCTGAAACACGCAAAAGCTTCCTTCAAAGCATCTTCATTATGCCCATCTGTTTCCAACACATTCCAGCCAAATGCTTCCCATTGTTTAGCTATATTCGGATGTGACAAAATCTGAGCGGCAGAACCATTAAAATCAACTATACAACAGAGATTAGCCAACCTTAAATTCTGAGCGACCAAAGCGGATTCCCAAACTGTTCCTTCGTGACACTCCCCGTCTCCTACGAGGACGTATACCTTGTTATGTTTGCCCTGAATCTTTTGCCCCAGTGCTATTCCTACAGCATAGGGCAAACCATGTCCCAGAGAACCTGTAGATGCCTCAACACCAGGAACCTTTGTTCGGTCAGGATGTCCCCCTAAAATTGAATTAAACCTTCCATATTCATCTAAATCCTTTTGCGATATAAAGCCATGTTTTGCCAGAACAACGTAGAATGCTGCACAACCATGTCCTTTGCTGAGAATAAAATAATCGCGCTCTTCCCAGTTTGGATTTTGGGAATCAAACTTCAGATAGTACTCGTACAAGGTTGTAATAATATCTACTATGGAAAACGAACTCGGGATATGACCTTCCCCTGCACTGGTGATCATATCTACAATTTTCTTTCGTAAATCACTATTTATGGTTATCTCCTCAAACCTGGAAAAAGCATCTTCCCTGTCCGCCATCAACTGTAAAGGCAGAACCGACTACAAAGGAAGCATGTTCTGAGCAAAGGAACGCAACTATTGCCCCTATCTCGTCCAGTGTTCCGAAACGTTTAATAGCCATTCGCTCTTTTAAATATTTCTGAACATGCTCAGGGCGTTCTTTTGAGGCCTTATCCCAGTATCCTCCCCGAGTGAAGACAGCACCAGGTAGAACTGCTGAGATGTTTACCCCGTCTGCGGCGACGAACCGCCCGATACTACGGGTATAAGCAGTTAAAGCTGCTTTAATAGAGCAGTAAGGAATTGTTCCCTGATTTTCCAATGCTGCTATGGAAGATATATTAACTATCCTCCCCCATTTTTGTTGCCGCATGTGGGGAAGCAGCAGTAGGTTTAGCTCTATGGCAATTTCAAGATTAAGACGGTAAACTTTTCTCCAGTCTTCTATGTTACAAAAAGGATCAGTGATATCCAGTGCTCCGCCAACATTATGTACGACTATGTCGGGATTACCCATTTTATCCTGCAGTTCGCTAACCATTTGGGTTGGATTGCCTACAGGCATCAAATCATAAACCAGACCAATGTGCTCATCCCCATGTTCTTCAAGAAAAGACCTGATGTCAGGTTTACTTCTTGCTATGATTGCTACCCGAACACCTTCCTGAGCAAGGTGAGATGCAATAGAGCGTCCCAGTCCCCTGCCTGCCCCTGTAATAAGTGCTTTTTTCCCTTTGATTCCCAAGTCCACTTGTCTACCCTCATAAGAAATTTAGTGGGTTAATAATATTTTTGGGGTTATTTTTTAGCAAATTTCCCAAAATCGGCCGGCGATTATCCAATGCTGTTAAACAAATGCTGGCGGTGGAAAAATCAAAATCCACAGGTTGTTTGATTATTACCGGCAAGTTAATATAACTCAGACCGTCTTTTTGTGGGTCATCGTCGAAAACAGCCTGAAATTCAGAAAAGTCGGTCTGCAAATGATAACCTAAAACGGGAAGCATCAAAGCAGCGCCATAACCGTACAGATCCTGATGGTCTAACTCTTCCAAGACAAACTTTGTTGCCTCCATCTGGTTACAAAATATCCCATAGCGGGCTTGAACTCCTTTGACCTGTTTTGAAGGGTACTGGTCAAGGTTCACCTTGCTTTGTTCTTCTCCTTTTCTCTTCGTTTTCGTTTTACTGAAGGCAACCAATAAAGCTCCCCAATGGGAGTGGTTAAAAGTCAGATCAAGTAACTCTCCACCAGTTTGTTCCAAAAGAGACAAAAAAGACTGGACGCTGTAGTACTGCAAATGCTGATGAAACACACGATCAAAACGAAATTGTTCCAACAATGGATCGAGGCAGGGGAACTCAAAAAGAAAGATTGTCGAGTCGTCTGCCATAGAAAATAATCTTTCCAGCAGAATTTTAGGATGTGCAATGTGTTCCATTGTATGTTGAGATATTATTAAATCAGGGATACCGCCAATTGTTTGTTCAAAATCGACGGCCTCAATCTTCTCCCCTATAACGCTGATTTTTCCATCGTGAAATTCTGCCTCGCGCCCTGCCCAGATTAAATCTACGCCTAATAATTTCTCTCCTTTGTGCTTTAACAATTTCAGTAAGTAGGCATCGTTACAACCAAAATCTACAATCCGCGCAAAAGTTCTGCCCGGTGTGAGTTTTTCCAGATAGGTTGCCAAAAATTGTGCACCTTCACGTGCTGTTCTACTAACGGAAGTACGGAAAATATAATTTTGTCCATAGAGATAAGATGAATCGATTACATACTTCAGTTGTGCATGACCGCAGGCAGCGCAAACTAACAGCTCCTGGTCAAAACTTTCAAACTGTTTAGCTTGCTCGGGTCGACTATAAATGCCGGTCAGCGGCAATTTAGGCAGTTCGATGGCACATTCTACCGCCTTCCCACATATCGCACATTTGTCGGAGAGTAAACTTATCATGGTTTTATTCCTGCTTAACGTTGTCAAAATGGCCCTTTAAACCAATCTCCTGGAACATCATGCGGGAAATTCCGCCGTTTTTTAAAACCATTCGCCTGTAGTTTCTTGTCCAGCATTTCTACTACTAATTCTGCAATGTCTTCCGCTCGCTCATAAAAAACCTTGGTTAGTGCTATGCTGGTTGGTGCGGGAAAATCCGGCAATGCCAAGCGCTGCGGAGGCTGTTTTAGACTCTCGAAGCACGACATAGTCGCACGCGCAATAACCTCACTTGCAATCGAGCACAGGGCTGGTCCAGTGTCCAGGGCCAACAGTCTGCCTGTTTTGCGGACGGAGGAAAACACCATTTCCCAGTCAATCGGTTTTACGCAGCGTAAATCTATCAAATCACATGATATGCCTTGCTCTTCCAAAAACTCGACAGCGTGCAGTGCCTCGACGGTCATATAAGAAAACGATACGATGGTTATGTCATCGCCCGCATTTAAGCGCTGTGCCTTTCCTATGGGGACTCTAAAATCCCCTTCAGGGATTTGCCCTTCGAGGTTGTGCAGCCATCTGTGCTCAAGAAACACAACGGGATTATCGTCAAAAATACTTGAAAGTAACAACCCCTTGGCATCGGCTGCCAAAGCCGGCATCACGACCTTAATGCCCGGAATATGCGCAAACCAGGCCTGCAGACTTTGTGAGTGAGTAGGGCCCTGCCCCCAACCACGACCGATAACCAAACGAATGGTGATAGGAACAGAAACCTGGGCCCCAAACATATAATGCCATTTTGCTGCGTTATTCACCAACTGGTCCATTGCCAGCAGGAAAAAATCGACCCTCTGGTGGCTCATAACCGGCCTGATACCATTTAACGAAGCACCTATACCAATACCTGTCATTGCGTTTTCTGAGGTAGGAGTATCAAAAACACGCTCCCTGCCAAATCTTTCTTGTAATCTCAGTGTCGTACCGAACACACCCTTGGGGTCATCAACGCCCAATCCATAGCAGATAACAGATTCATCGGTTTCCATCGCCTGGACAAGTGCTTCGTTAATTGCCTCTGCAAAGGTATAAACCAACTTCCTTATCCTTTAGCTATTATACAGACCAGTAAATGCTTCGTCGGTCTCGGGAAAAGCGGATGCCTCGGCATATTCAAAAGCTTCATTAACTTCCCGCCGTAAGGAGGCCTCCATTATTTCTATCTCCGGTTGCGAAATGAGATTGTTATCAAGCAACGAAGATTCAAGTGCGAGTATGGGGTCTTGCTTTTCCCAGTGGAGGAACTCTTGTTCCGTTCGATAACCAATATCATTGTCAAAATTAGGGCCGCAGTGTTCCCGCCATCGATAAGTTGCAAATTCGAAAAAGCGAGGTCCACTACCATTACGAATCGATTCAACAGCAGTAGTTACCTTTTTATAAACTTCGATTGCGTTATTCCCATCACCCTGCTCGGCCGATACTCCTATTGATTCAACCATTTCACTAATCTTGCGGCCAGGGGGCTGACGAACCCAAAGAGGTGAATAAACTGAGTAGAGATTGTTCTCACAGATAAACAACACAGGCAGTTTTTTTAATGCAGCAAAATTTAGAGATTCATAAAATACGCCCTCTTCGACGGCACCATCACCCAGGAACACGCAACTTACCTGGTCTGTGTTATGCAGCCTAATAGAAAGTGCCAATCCTGTGGCGATGGCTATAGTCCCACCCACAATGGCGGTGCTTCCCATAAAACCTGCACTTTTGTCTATCAGGTGCATTGAGCCGCCTTTGCCTGCAGAACAGCCAGTGCTTTTGCCATAGATTTCTGCAATCATCCTGTTGAGGTCGCCGCCTTTGGCAAGATAATGTCCGTGTGCACGATGGGAACTGACTACAAAATCATCATCTCGCAGCCCAAGGCACACACCCGCCGCAATGGCCTCCTGACCTGTGCATAAGTGCGTAGGACATCGCATCTTCCATTCGGAATAACGCTCGGCGATTGTTTCTTCTACGAAGCGTATCCTTTTCATTTGCCGCAGCAATTCCACTGCAACGACAGTATTTTCTTTAACAGACGTTACCATTGAAAATTAAAGAGCAAAAGCCACTCCCTTTAGCATTACGGCATAAACCAATAATAGTCACCGCTGTATCTAACCTCATCAAAAAACGCCTTCCACTCGTCAACGTGCATAACTGTTTTGGCAGTAAGATTCCAATCCAACATCAGTTGTTTCTCTTCGTCGTTACTGTATGCATCAACCGTAACAAAGCTTTTACCTCGACTAACTCGCTCAATTTCTTTCAGCGATTGTGCGCACTGGTCTCGCTGCAGATTATGAACCGTGTTAATTGAAATTACGACATCAAAGGAATTGTCCTCAAACGGAAGTTTTCTGGCATCGGCCACCTGAACGTATGGCTTCATGTCTTCAATCGCGTTTTCAATCGCATATTCGGAAATGTCAACACCTTTTACCGTAATGCCGGGAATAAGTTCCACCATATCATGAAGCATAAATCCTTTGCCACAGCCGACATCGAGAACGGAACCGGAAGAACCAAGCCCAAAGTGTTTCTGGAAGTCAGGCACCACAGGTTGCCAGAACCTTGGGGTATAATAGTATCCTCCATAACCGTGCCTTCGGTCTCCATCAAAGAATTCCTTGCCGAACTTTCTCGCAATAGCGATGTCTTCTTCTGTTTTTGCAGCACCACGCTCCTTTACGTTTCGCCTGCCTTTTGGATAATTTACGAGTAAATTAATTTCTTGGCCCATCTACTTTCCTCGTTCAAACAGGTCAGTTGTTTCATTGTTCTTATGTTATAGTAACAATCTTCGTCTTTCAGCTTTCCCGATTGAAAGGCCTCGATAACATCACAAATACCGTCGGAAACGCAGTATTTGGGCTGGAAGCCAGTGCCAAGTAACTTAGTGGAATCCAGACGATAAGAACGAGGGTCGTTAGATTCAGCCACAACTATTTCAGCCGGCACAAACTCCGTCACCCTTTTTGCAATTTCCATAATCGACATATTTTCAAATCCGGCATTGTAAATGTTCGAGGCGCTGTCTCCTAATTCAAGTAAATGCAAATAAACAGCGACCATATCCTTCATATGAATATTGGGGCGGGTTTGCTGCCCTCCGAAAATGGTAATCCTCCCATTTGCCAGCGCCTGCATCGTCAGCATATTCACGGAAAGGTCCAGCCGCATTCTCGGGGAATAGCCGCAAACCGTGGCAGGACGAACACACTGGACCAGAATCGAATCCCGGTAACTTAACACCACGCGCTCGCTAATCATCTTGGTTTTGTTGTAATCGGAAATAGGCAATAAAGGCAATTCCTCCGTAACCCTCGACTCCTTTTTCACCCCATATACGCTTCCGGAACTTGCGTAAATAAACTGTTTCACATTATGTTTAATTGCGCATTCAACCAGACCCATAGTCGCCAATACATTCACTTCCCAGGACAATTTCGCATTTAGCCGGCCGCAGGGGTCATTGGCAACGTTGGCCAAATGTATAACAGCATTTACTCCGTCCATCGCAACACCATCAATCTTGCGAATATCCTGTTCGATAACTTTTAGATTTTTATGTTCGGGAAGATAATTGCCGAACCACATGGCATCCACAACGGTAACCCGCATCCCCAATTCCAGAAGCTGTTTTGTCAAAACCGTCCCGATATAACCGCAGCCCCCTGTTATCAAGATATGCATAATGGTGTTTTCTTATATTTTATTGCTTGTGAACGTAGCTGAAAGGTTGCTCTTTAAGCACACCCAAATTATCGCTGACCCAGGTGATTGTTTCTTCAATGCCCTGCTCAAGACCTATTTTATCTGCCCATCCTAATACTTCTTTGGCCTTTGTGCTGTCGAGAAGATACGCTGCATCTTTTCCAGGTCGGTCATCGGCAATCTCGACGCCATCCTCGAAAGAAACATTCATTCGCTCTGCAATCATCCGTACAAGAGAGCTAATCGATATGTTCCCGTCTGTAGAAAAATGAAAGATTTCTCCGGCAGATGCAATTCGTGCAGCTCTTAACGTCCCATCCGCTACATCTCTGATGTGAATGAAGGAACGTACGGAACGCCCCCCGCCGTGCAATTGCAGCTTTTTACCTGTCAAAAAATACAGGATTGCTCTTGGGATAATCCTGTAAAGTTGTTGGCCGGGACCATACACATTGGCAGCACGAGTGAATACAACGGGGAAATTATATGTTTTGTGAAAAGTCATCAAACTCATATCGGCTGCAGCTCGAGAGACTGCGTAGGGTGTGCTCGGATTATAGACGGCGCTTTCCTTAACCAAACCCTCACAATTGCCGTAAACTTCCGGGGTGGAAATATGAACATATTTTTTAAGAAAACCGCATCTGCGCAATTGGTCGTGGAATTTCACGGCTGCCACTACATTCGTCTGAAACCAGTGTTCTGGATATTGCCAGCTTTCAGCCACCATCGATTGTGCTGCGAAGTTTACTACATAATCAGGCCGAAACGCACAAATAACCTCCATAATCCTATCCAAGTCATAATTCAAATCCAGCCGATAGAAATTAAATGCCGGATTTTGCCTTTTTTTGTAAGGGAGAAATACCGGGTTCGGCTCGGCAGACCGGCTGATGCCAATAACCTCCGCATCTTCCTGAAGAATAAAATCAACAAAATTTGCTCCTGAGAAAGAGTTGCTTCCGATTACTGCAAATTTCTCGCCCACCGCTTTAACCTCTGCTCGTCCGTTACATTGAATTACTCTCAGTCGTCGGGGAATCGTGTGCCGCTATAATCTGCTGGACTCCAACGTCTTAACCTCTGCTGTCTTGCTTTCGGCTTTGCTGCGAATAATGCTGTCTAAAATACAATGACATATAGAATGATGTACAATCTCTACGGGGCCATACGAAGAATAAGGCACATAGAAATTTAAATCTCCTAAGAGCCGAAGTGGATTATCTTCGCTGAAACCGGAGAGCGTAACAATGTGACATTTCTTTGCCTGTGCCATCCGTACAGCTCTGATTATATTCTCAGAGCTGCCGGAACTGCTGATTGCAAACAAGACATCACCGGCCCTTGCAAACATTTCGATTGGCTTTTCAAACACATATTCATACCCATAATCGTTACTAACACAGGTCAACAGAGAGCTGTCGTTAAAAGCCAATGCCTGCATATCCGCATTTTTCCAAAAATCGGTAAACATATGGCTTGCAATAGAAGCGCTGGCACCATTGCCAATAAATATGACTTTCCCGCCGGCTTCTGTCTGCTCGACAATCATACTCACCGCATTTTCAATCGCCTCGTCTAACTGATATACTTCACCGTGTAAGCCCGTAGCGATAACCTCGTCGAACATACCTTTTAATATCTCAAAATACTCTCTAACATTTCCTCTCATTTTAATAGTCTCGTAATAAATTTAACTAAATGTATTAAATCAACGGGCTCCCTGTTGCAGACTATCTGAACCGCCAGCGAACCCACTGCATTGCCGATAAAAGAAACCAAATCCTGTGGCATCCCTGATGCAAAGCACGGTGCCACAAAAGCAAAGAAAGCATCCCCTGCTCCGACTGCATCGATAACACGATATGAAAAAGCCGGTGCCTTATGAAAACCATCCGGCTCAGAATAGCTCAGAGAGCCATTTGACCCGCGGGTAACAATAATATGTTCACACTTAAGCTGGTCGTAAATATTCCTGGCGTGCGCGCGTAAATCACTAAATCTATCATGAGTGGCAAAACGCAATTCCATTTCATCAATGCACACACAACTCGCACGAGGATATTTAGTCACAAGATTAAAACCGATATTTGCACTGTTCGTCTGCACATTCAAGGCAAGATACTTGGCCTTCGAGCAAACAAGCCCGATAATCCGCTTCGTCAACAAACCATGCCCGAAATCAGAAACAACAACCGCATCATAATCCCTGATTGTTTTTTCAAGATGACGTGCTATTTTTGTTTCCTCTTCTCTGGAAATATCATCATCTTTCATATAGCAGATTTCGAACAATTTTCTATTGGCCCCCTCGCTGACAAACCTTCTTTTTATGATGGTTTCGACACCAGGCCGATAGAAAAAAACAGGATTAATGTTAGAGCTCAATCGACTTTGAATAAACTGTTGAAAGGAGTCTTTTTCTCCTAACACGGTCAACAAATCAACTTTCCCACAGATACTGCCCACATTGTTCGCCGTTGCCAAAGCCCCCCCGGCGAATGATTCTTCCGATATGTACTGATTAGCAACCAAATGCTCCTTGGAAGATTTGCCCATCGGCCTGCAGTAATGATATTGGTCAATAATGGCGTCTCCAATCACCAACACCTTTAAATTCTTAAGCGAAGACAGTCCTTCGGTTATAAAATCTATCGAATATTTTTTTACAATTGCCTTCAAATACCTGACAGTTTCGGGAGGATACACATCAAGATAATTATTGATTAGCTGGGAAGAGCTAAACACAATGTCATCAGTAAGCAGCAGCCGGCCTCCAACCGACTTCACCGCCTCCTCTTCCTCGTAAATTTTACCGGTTATGTCTCTTTCTTTTTCCCTGTAATCAGGGCCTTTTGCATAGACATCGGGCTTTAATCTCTTAATAGATTCAGTAGCGGTGGGCGAATCAACGACACACACATAATCGGTAACAGCAAGCGATGCCAATGTCTCCGCTCGCAGATTCTCATTGAAAATCGGGCGACCCGGCCCCCTCTTAACGTATTTATCTTTTGTGAGTGTGACAACCAGAACATCTCCCTCCTTTTTAGCTAAGTTGAAATGACGGATATGCCCGAGATGCACAATATCAAAAACGCCGTGACATTGAACTATTCTTTTACCGTTTTTCTTAAGACTGTCTATAGTCCCAGACAACGCACCGGCCGTCTTTATTTTCCCCGCTGTCCCCACGTTCATCGTCACTGCCCTATTTGCAAACTCTCTACATATTTAACAAGAGATAAAATCCGGCTTGAAAAACCATGATTAATAGCCAGTTGGGACCCCCCAAAATTCGCAGTGGCTGCACAAAGGCACCTTATCCCTTCTGCCTTCTGTGTGATACTTTATCCATTCTTTCCTTTTAGGACTGTTCCAGATATCAACTAATGAAGTCTCTGTGCAGTCTCCTATTACACCCAACCCCTTAGGGTCCAACCTTACACACATAGAGACCTTGCCGTCTCTTTTTATGACTAAATGACTGAGTAAATCAAGGCAGATACCTATTTCAGGAACAGTAGGATTTTTCCCCTTATATTTGAAACTGCCCATCGGCGAATGCAGTATTCTCGTTGCAATGATACATTCCAATTTTTTATATTTGTTTAGGCCCATATTTCCCAGACACCGTATTACGACGCTTGGCTTTTTATCACCTTTGATTTTCAGAAATTCTTTAATAAGTGCATATTGTTCATCATCTTCCTCATCGTTTTCAAATGCAGATATCGTTAAAGTGTCTAAGTTTCCTATGATGTCACCGGCTCTTTCTACTATTAATTTGCCGTTTGTATCCATGCATCTGATTTGTCGCCTAAACAACCTGACGGCTTCTTTGAATCCGGGATACAGAAGCGGTTCCCCATTATCATGAAATTGAACTACTATTCCTTCCGGCAGTTGTTTGGCAATGGATCCAACCAGACCCAAATCCATGTCTCCATATTGCATTGCAATCTCAGGATATTCTCTATCTATCTTTCTTCTGCCGCACATCCAGCAGTTTTTGTTACATCGGCTGGTCAATTCCACGTTTACCGTTGTCAATCCACTAAAACATTTATTCATTTTTATAAGATTGCCTTCACCTTTCTAAAAAGGTCGCTTTAATCAAGCTTTCCCACAGTAACCGTTGAGATTCATTAAGGAGTTTACTCTTCATAAAGTACTCACAGATTTCTACATCTTCGTAAGAGTCTATCTCACAAGTTTTCCAGAGCTCCATCTCATAGACGATTATCTTGCCGCCAAGTCTATTACCTTGTTTTCTTAAAACTTCCGGTTTGAAAATGTAAATAGAGCCATTTTCTACGTATTGCTTCTCTCTATTTTGCCTTAAACCTCTGTTTTTATAGTCATAGTTTATACTGCTAAATTCACCGTTTACCTGACCCCAAATCAGAAAATCTTCGAGGACCGCACCTGAGAATAATGAGTCTGCATCTTCGTCAATAAATCTTTGCAAAGCGTTATCAATATCGGAAGATTCCCTCAACGGCGAGGTGGCCTGAAGGAAAACTACTATGTCTGTCTTTTGCCTGCCGCTTTTGTCTAT
Organism: uncultured Pirellulales bacterium; assembly: GCA_964405375.1. GTDB lineage: Bacteria > Planctomycetota > Phycisphaerae > Sedimentisphaerales > Anaerobacaceae > CAYONQ01. The sequence continues at coordinate 21,357 of CAYONQ010000020.1, read as the reverse complement.
TTGGTTTACCGCATGAACAAGCACTTGCTCGGAACCAACGGTATCCGTAGCAAGCTCGGTTGGCCTTTTTATAACTTCTGCTCCATATTTCTTTGAGACATCTGCGATCTCCGCATCATCAGTTGAAACGTAGATTCCATTTATCAATGCAGAACCCAAAACCTGTTCAATGGACCAGGCAATTAGCGGCTTGCCGCAAAAATTCATTATGTTCTTTTTGGGAATTGACTTCGACCCACCCCTTGCGGGAATTATAGCGACAATATTCATAACACTATCGTTTTACGATTTGAAAGAATATGGAGAAGGGGCATCTACCTCGGCCTTCTGTAAACTCTCATTATATTCTTTGATTTGCTCAACAATATCAACGCCGACGTTTTCACTCCACTGTTCAAGCAGTCTTTTAGCAACAGACCCCGTTTCCCCCTTGCCAATTTGGACCCCGTTTAAGCTTGTAACGGGCAGCATACAAAAAGGAGTCCCCGTCATAAATGCCTCGTCTGCAGTGTATACGTCGTATGGCTCTATATTCTTTTCTATACACTCCAAATTCAATTGCTCTGCAAGCTCAAAGATATAAGCCCTGCTTATCCCTCTTAATATGTTTCTTGCCTCGGGCGTTACAATCACGCCGTTTTTCACTATGAAAAAATTATCTCCTGTACCCTCAGCTATAAAACCATCCGGATCAAGCAATAATGCCCAGTTATTGTCCCCCCTATATCCCGACACTTCTATGTTTGCCATTTGGTAATGTATCCTGCTTCTATTTTTTATCTTGGGCTCAAGTAGATAGGCGGGAATAGCCCTTTGAGAGGGAATAACAGCATTAATACCTGTATCAAATAACGCCCCCATACCCACCACAGTCCACCTCAAAGGAAAGTCAGCAATGACAACGGTAGGTTCTATCTTCCCGCCAAATACATGAGCATAGATGGATAAAGGGCCTCGGCTGACATTAATCATCAGTCTGTGCTCATCTGTCGGGCCAAAAACCGGCTCATTTCTTTCAATTACTTCATAACAGAGCTCTTCCATCTCTTCGATGCTGATGTTCAACGGAATCCGCAAAATCTTGGTTCCTGCATATAAACGTTCAAGATGCTCTCTTAACTTGAACTGCTTTTTATTAAAAGACCTTGTCATCTCGAAGACCATATCGCCGAACATAACTGCAGAGTCGTATATCGAAATCTTCGCTTCGGATTCCGGAATAAATTCTCCATTAAAAAACACTTGTCTGGTCATCTTTACCCCTAACCTGGTTGGCTGATTTTCTAAACTTTCACCAAAGGCCGCAGTTTCCTTCTTACTGCATCTTCTTTCGGCGTAATGCATTTTACTCCATCGCCCATTGCCCGCTCTATAACGCGAATATCTCTGACCAACCTTATTAAACCTGCTGGCTCTAACGAGGCCGCCTGGTCCGAGCCATACATAGCCCTATCGAGCGTAATATGCCTTTCTATGCTTGTAGCACCCATCGTTACAGCAGCAAGCGAAATCTGCAGGCCCACCTCATGCCCGCTGTAGCCTACTTTACATCCATACCTTTCCATCAAAGTTTCTATCATCCTGAGGTTGGCATCCTCATCAGGCATTGGATAACTGCTGTTGCAGTGCATTATCCCAAAGGGACACCTATATGCCCTGAATATTTCAACCGCATCATCAATTTCCTCAAGCGTACTCATTCCGGTGGATATGAATGTATATTTCCCTTCTTCGGCAACCATTCTGAGAAGGTCTTTAGCGGTCAGCATTGCTGAGGCTATCTTATTGTACTTACAATTATATCGCCCTAAAAATAGCTGGCTGTCTACGTCCCACGCCGAAGCATACCATTCGATATTCTTTTCTCTGCAATATCTATCTATTTCATCATATTCTTCCCTGCCAAATTCAAGGCCTTCCTTCTGTGCTCTTTGCGTGGTACCCCAGGGGCTTTCGCGATAAGAGTCAAGAACCTCTTCGGGATAAACTTTGTCGACGGTTCGCTTCTGAAACTTAACAGCGTCACAGTCGGCAAATGAAGCCACATCGATTAACTTCTTCGCAATGGCAATATTCCCATTATGGTTAACCCCTATCTCTGCAGTGATAAATACCTGCATTTGTTATTCTCCTTCTTTGGAAATTTAAAGTTTAATTTTCAATAGTTAATCACAATCGATTCTGCGCATACTCCGTCCCCGTCGGTGTACCGACGAGGGATTTTCAACAATCAGCACTCTGCTATACTCTGAAATCCGTATTCGTGGTAATGACGTTGTCGCCCCCACGAAAGCCAGGCTAACTTACCACCCCATTTTTATATTACTCTTCAGCAAAAGCTGCGGGGCGAACCGAAAGCTCTGCAAGCAGCTCCTTTGCCGGCTTTAACTGCGGTCGAAGCCGAAGGCATATCCGCGCCTCGTCCATCGCTTCCGGTATTCTTCCCATCTCAGCAAGCATCCTTGCCAATTTAAGCCGCCAGTAAACCTGGCCGTAGTTCAAAGCCAGGGCACGCCGGTAACATCCTATTGCCGCCTCATTATTATGCTGCCTGCTGTAGATATCGCCCAAAGATACGAACGCCGAGGCGCTGGCATCAGATTGAGAACACTTCGCCTCGAGCAATTCTTTAACCTTTTCCCGCGTCTGCTCTGCAAAATCGTTATACTGCATATCATCAAGAATACTGGCTACACAGCTCAGCCGATGAATATCCTCTCCGGCTATCGACATAGCCAGGCGAGGCCGGCTAAGCTGATTGACATATATATCTATAACCTCCCCGAACAAGCTGGGGTCAAGCTGCACAGCTCTTTCAAGCTTTCCGATACAATCCTCAACCTTTCCTTCTGCAACATCAAGCTGACCGGCGGCGAAGCAGGCCACAGGGTCACAGGGTGCAAGAAGAAAACCCCTTCTTATTCTTGCCGCGCCGCCGTCGTCGCCCAGGATGAACTTTTCGATTTGGCCAGCCGTGCTGTAGGCCGGCCCATACGTTGGGCAAAACGTAAATACTTTGTGAAGCTCATCGACAATGTCACGAACAACGCCCATTGAGTCCTCAGAAATAACGGTCTCACCGGTATTAGGGTCTGCTACCTGGCTTATCGAGCGCCATCGGTAAACATTGAGCCAGTACCGGTATCTTACGTTTTCCGGCTCATAATCTGACGCTCTGGAAGCGTGCGAAATTAAATCTGCGTACTCCGCATCAGTTCCCTGCCAGTTTTTCTTTACAAGCCCTTTTTCTATATGATGCACATTCTTCCAATGGGCCTCGGAAATGCGAGCGCCGTTGGCGCCGATAACAACCCACAGCCAGACTCCGAACACCGCCAGAAACACGACAGCACGTAAGGACTTCACAGAAGCCGCGGCTATCTGATTGCTGTGGCTTTTACTTTCTCCCTGCCGGGTTAACCCCAACAAAAGGGCACAGAATATAGCAGACAAAAATGCGTTCGCCGGAAGGTGTTGGCCAAAATCGCTCAAGCTGTGAATGAGTATCGCTATAAGTCCAAAGCCAAGCCCATACGCCGCTGAACAAACAGGTACATTGTTGCGACGAACGTTCCTTAGATAGCCGGACCATACGATTATTCCAAACATTATCAGAGAGGCCAGACCAACCAGCCCTGTTTCCTCCAATGCCTGGGCGTACTCATTCTCTGCGTGTGCAGCTAACTCAACCGTAGTTGAGCGGTCGAACATCGGATATACCACCGAATGTGCTCCAAGTCCCATCCCCAGTACCGGAAATTCAGCCGCCACAACCGTTATGTCTTTGAGTATTTGCAATCGACCGGCTTGAGCGGTGTCAAAATCTCCAAGGGTCGCCAGCCGGTTGTAGATAGCGTCAAAACCCATATACAAAACAAAGACAAACCCTATAAGCACCATAGCAACGATTATCCAGCCTTGCCCCCTAAAGGCCCGTCGAGAAATAAGAACCAGAATGGTAAAGCCCGCTGCAACAAACATACTGACCATACCGCCTCGACTCAGAGATGCAAAAATCGTCGCTACCCCGAGACCGGTTATCCCCACGAGCAGCCAGAGAAGTTTTGCCGAATCAGAGCTTAAATATGTGACAATAACGTGCGGCGTTATCTTCTTGCCCCTGAAATCTTCGCACAGCTTTACACAAAGCCACCCCAAAGCCGCCCCGATTGACAAGCTCATAAACTGGGCGTAGTTGCTGTGGTTGACGAATGGGCCCGAATTGGCCGTCCCGTAAGGACTGGATATGAACCAGTATATTTTGTCGTTTCCGAAAAGCCCCTGGGCAAGCGCAATCATCGCAACTACACCACCGATTAGGGCTATAGTCATCAGGAGCCGTTTTATCCGGTCCGGCCGGCGAAAAACGTTAAGAACAACCACAAAAACCGCTGCGACCGACAATACCAGCCGTAAATCGTGCTTGGTTGCATACGGATAGAAACTCAAGGTCGTTGACTCCAGCGGCACCATAGCATTCGGCAGGTCGCTTAACAACTCCATCTTTAAGGCCGAAGTGCCAGGTGACATGACACTCACAACACCCGTAGGCAGTGGTATAAGCTGGAATGCTGCGACAACAAGGAATACTCCTGCAGGAATGTATGCCCAGCTCCAAATCACTTTCTGATTGCGGTGATATAAAAGCTTGGTCAAAAAGCAAATGACAATAGCGCCCGACAGAATAACGACAACCTCTTTGCTCCACGCATGCACCACCCCAAACGCAAGAGGCATAAAAGCCAAAAGGCCTGTGAGCAGCCACTCTATCGTGGTATCTAATCTGCTTAAGGCAATCACAGTAAAATCAGAATTGCCGGTAACTGTCCGGGACTTGCCCATCACTACACTTCCTTGTGCTTGTTGAAAAAGCGGACTCTACATCCTGACCTTCCAATATTCGCCGTGGATTTTCGACACACACCAGATTGGCAACACCTTCCCCCTGCCTGACCCTTATGCGTTCAAAAGCAATCCCCATACAAGGCCTGCGGCCCTCCAAGTTATGGGCATCCGTCGCTACCAGCGAAACTATCCCCGAATTCAAAAGGTGCCACGCAGCCCTTTGGGGCATAATACCGAAGTCGCCGAGCAGGCTACCGGCTGTTATCTGCAAATAGGCCGAGTGCTCAAGCCACTTGAGCAATATCTGAGGTTGTTTGGCAAGAACGCCGTGTCGCTCAGGGTGTGATATAACAGCTCTAACATTCATAAAAGCCAGCTCGCTAAGTAACGGCTCGATATCTATGAAAACCTCACTCGGAAGCTCCAGGAGAATATACTTGCCGCCGTCGGCAAGGGTTAGTACCTTGTCGGCTTCAAGTAACTGACATATCCTTTCGTCCACCCGAACGTCGGCGCCGGGCATTACGACAAGGGGAATATTGCTGCTTCTCAATTCTTCATTAAGAACGGAGACCGCCTCTCTGATTTGTGGGGCATCGTTGCAGCCGCTGAATCGCCCCAATTGATGCGGGGTCGCCACAACGGTCGCCATCCCATCGTTAACCAGCGCCCGGCACAGCGCCAGTGACTCCGACATTGTAGCAGGGCCGTCATCAACGGCAGGCAGACAGTGACAGTGAATATCCACATACCGGCGTCGATTTGCCCCATCAGAGCCAACTTCTATAGCTCCGTTCAAACTGTCATTGTTGTTTCGTATCATCTCAAGCAACTTGTTCCTTTTCCTTTTTCTTTTCTCTGCTGCCGTAATATCCGTGGCCATAGTGGCCGTAATATCCATAACCCCTGTAGTAACCATAGTGACTTCGTTTGCGTGGAACATCATTCACAACCGTACCGAGTAAACTACCGCCGACACTCAGCAGGATGTCGCGGGCATGCTGGCTGTGTCTCCTCGTAGATTTCTCCGCCCTTAGTACAAGCAGCGTTACATCACAAATCGCTGCAAGAATCTGGCTGTCGGCAAGCGATGTAACCGGCGGCGAATCTATGATGACACGGTCATAGTGTTCAGAGAGGTACTTCAATACCTCGCTAAACGAATTGCTGCTGAGTATTTCGGATGGGTTGGGCACCTCCCGGCCACAGCCCAGGACATCAAGTAATTCGACCGGCCCAGACCGGACCGCTTCAGCGAGGGTAACAGTTCCTGCAAGCACATTGGACAGGCCCTTTTCGTTGTCAAATTCAAAAATCTTATGCTGTATAGGTTTTCGAAAATCGGCGTCAAGAATGAGTGTTTTCTGCCCCGCCTGCGCCATTGCAATAGCCAGGTTGCTCACAAGGGTGCTCTTGCCGTCAGCCGGCTCCGGCGAGGTAACAAGAATAGTCTTTGCTTCGCCCTTTGGCACACCGAAAAACACAGCCGTCCGTATTGTTCGATAAGCTTCTGCCACCATAGACCTGGGCTGAAGGTGTACCTTCTGACCGCGGGCTACAGTGGCCTGCTGTTTCGGCCTGGTCTTGTTATCAGACGATACCGGCGAGGCAACAGCAGCAGGTTTCACCTGCCGGTCGGCCTCTTCAGAAAATAAGCCGGCACGGGCCGCCCGATAGCTCTTTCTGCTCATAGTTCTAAATTCTGAACGTACCCTCTGGGCACGTCTTATGATGGGTTGTTTCTCCGATATAACCCCCTCGCTGTGCGATACCGGCGAGGTAACATCGACAGCCGCTGTCTTCCCCCCTACCGCACCAAAAGGCACAATGGCACGTATTGTCCGACAGACTTCAACTGCGACAGACCTGAACCCGAGCCACACCTTCTGGCTGTGAGTTACAAAGGCTCGCTCTTCCGACATCGTCGGCACCACACCAAGAACCGGAACGCCGAGAACAGCCGATATCTCCTCAACGGACTGCAGCCGATAGTCCAGCCAGTTGCGAAGGAAAGCCAAGCTGCAGCCAAACATAATACCCAGCGCCAGCGCCAGCGCCATAATTTTTGCCCTTTGGGGTCTTGAAGGACTGCCCGCAGGTCCGGCAACTTCCAATATGCTGATATTCAGTGCACCAACATCTTCTGTAACATTCAGCTCCTTGATGCGGTCGTCAAGAATGTCACTAAGTCTTTCTATTCGCCTCAATTCCGACTGGAGAACGGAGTACTCCGCCGCCTTGATACCTAAACCCTGCGCTGCCTGGCACTGGCCGTCAAAAGACAGCTCCAATTCATTTGCCCTTTGCTTCGCCGCTTCCCACCTTATCTGCATTACATCGATATAGGCATCAGCAAACTCTTTTGCCTCCTCATTAAGCTGACGATTGATATGCTCAATTTTGGTCTGTATCGCCTTAACAGACGGGTGGTCCTCAGTGCAATGGTATCTTGCATTTTTAAGCTCGACCTCCGCCTCCTTCAGCTCGGAGCGAAGCTGGGTTTCAATATCGTTGACAAATACTTGCACACCCGAGGAGGGAGAAGCTGCGGCGAATTGCTTGACCTTGGCCGGCTCATTCGCCATGCTCCTGGCCGCTTCAAAATCGGCCTTTGCATTGATAGTCGCTAATTGTGTTTCCGTTAACGCATCGGATAATTTGCCCAGCTTTTGCAAAACAATATGGCCGCCTTCATTGTCAAAGGAAAGCACGCCGTTTTCGCGGGTAAATGCCAACATCTCTTCAAACTTCGCCCTCAACTCCCTGTCGCATTTGACCTTCTCTTTCTGGAGAATATCCCGCACCTGGGAAGCAGTGCTGGATTTGCTGGCGCGGTGATAGGATATGTAAGAGTCCACTACTGCATTGGCAATCTGAGCAGCTTCCACCGGATACGGCGAATCAAACGACACGCTGATAATATCGTCTTGCTTGCCGATAACAACACCCAGATTCTTTTTAACATAACCAACCAAATTATCGACGTTGTTGAACGTTCTGAACTGTTTTATCTGCGGGTCGTCAACCACACCGGCAACAATAGGCGTGGATTTCATCAGCTCGGCCTGCGTATAAAGGTAGTTCTTCGAGCGCGTCATAACGCCTTCATACTCATTGATGATTTTAGGACCGCTCTGTTCAACATACAATCTTGATGCGCTCGTATAAATCGGTGTGGCCTTCAAAAGATAAAGAAATGCACAAAGCAAGAACAACACGATGGTTGACAGGATAATCCATCGGTGACGCAAAACTACATACAGCAGTTCCGCTAATGGTAAACCGTTGTCCTGAAGAAAGGCCAAGTTTTCATTTCCATTTTCGATAGTGTTGTTATCCATTTCTTCTCCGATAGAGAACTCTATCACCTATTTCGTCCATAACGAACGTCAGCACCGACCCCGACGGAAAGTACATTGGACAGGAAAGCATTGGTACGTGTACGCAGCGTATGGTCCACGTATATAACATCACCCGGCTTTATCATAACGTTATATGCATCGGCAAAGGATTTGTTGTCGATTCCGAAGGTAGCCGAGACTATCTCGCCGGTTGCATTCTGCCGATAGACTTTCACGTAGCGAGGGTCTGCGACCAAATTAAGCCCCCCGGCAAATGCCAGCGCCTCCATCAAGTTATATTGAACGTCCGGAGGATAGGGAAAAGCGTTGGGATGATTGACAAGCCCCATAACTGTGAAAACTCTTTCGCTCTCATTTTGATACCTCTTCACCTCGCAGACCACCATAGGGGGATTCACGACATACTTGGGAAAATAGGCGCTTATGACCGTTGATTCTACTCTGGCAAGCGTCTTGCCGGAAACGGGCAGCTCACCTACGATAGGCAAAACAACGGTACCCTGGGCGCTTACACGGACCAAATATGCTTCGATATACTTATGCCCCGATATAGGCCGAAGCCACTCGGATAAGTCAGAAGAGATAACTTGTAAAACGGCGGGCATCTGAAATTCCAGAACGTCGCCGGGAACCACCCGGTAAGGGCCTATATAGATTTTACCCCCTGTTGGGCCATCAATGTCCACTTCCGGAGCGACGGGCCCGGCTCTTTTGAATCTTTCCACCTGCTCAGCAGACGATAAAGTAGGGCCACACCCCCCCAAAACCAGCAGGCAAAATACCGGGGTACATACAAAAACAGTTTTCCAATACCAAACGCTTCTGCATAACTTTTGCACCTGATATCCCCCAAATTACTTTTCTAATCGTTGTTACATAACACCACTTGAACAAAAAAAGGCACAGCCCAAAACCGCTCTCTAAAGAGAGCAACTTCGGCTGTGCCTTCAACTTACAGGCCTTAATCCTGCACGAAAAGGCAACTCACACCTTACTATGAGCCATATCCGCCTGTCTTATCGGACAACTTCTTTCCTGCTCGTTAATTTTTTTTGCTCTTTTTTATCGCCTTTTCTAATAAACACTCACTCTAAACATAATTTTATCGGCGTTTTTGACACTGATAACCCAACCTTACCGGTGTTTTAAACTACCTGTAAAAAGATTTTAGAGATTACTCTGTTCGTTTAGCCGTCGCCGGCACGGCGACGTATCTTGTTTGAGTTGTGGTTATCCAAAAACTTACTCAAGGTAGCTTAAATAGCTGCGGTATTACCCCCAAAAAACTGCCATGCCAATACTAAAAGCACACTAAACACATACGTCTTGCAGCCAGGGCAACAGTGCTATTTTCTCAGGAACAAACCGCCCGGCAACTGTTTCACAAGCCCCTTAAGCTGCAGCGATACCAGGCCCGCATTAATACTACCCGGCGCCAAATCCGCCGCCGCTATTATCTGCTCTACGTGCAGCGGCTCATAACCCAGACAATCGTAAATCGTTCTTTCAGGGACGCTCAGATTCAACTGGCTCGCATCAAACAAGGGTGCCTCTATCCTTTCGGACGTCTTTGCCGCCGCTGCTGTTACGTGACCCGCCAGTTGCTCACCGATATAGCCGAGGGTCTCCATCACATCTTCGACTGATTCTATCAGCTTGGCACCATCTTTTATCAACCGATTCGACCCCTTGCTCAACGGCGAGTCAATCTTCCCCGGCACCGCCATCACCTCTCGATTATTCTCCAGCGCCGCTCTGGCGGTAATCAACGCCCCCGAATTAAGGCCGGCCTCGATAACAATCGTCCCAAGCGACAGCCCCGCTATTATCCTGTTGCGCGGCGGAAAGTTCTCCGCCAGCGGCTCATAGCGCAACGGCAGCTCACTGATACAGGCGCCGGATTCGGCTATAAGCTCAAACAGCTTCTTGTTCTCCGGCGGGTAAACATTCGCTAAGCCGCAGCCCTGTACTGCGATTGTGCGGCCGCCCGCTGACAGCGCACCCTGATGGGCGGCACTGTCTATGCCCTCAGCCATCCCGGAACAGATAGTAAAACCGGCGGAACTTAATAAATGTGCAAATCGAGAGGATTGCTCCCGCCCGTATATACTGCAGCGCCGCGAACCAACTATGGAAATAGCCAGATTGTCGGCGCTGGTTAAGCTGCCTTTAACGTAAAGAACCGGCGGAGGGTCATAAATCCGCTTCAACACGGGCGGATAACGCTCATTGTCAAGATGAATTATCCAGACACCGAATTTGTCCGCCAGCTCCAGTTCAGCGGAGGCATCGAATTTATCACGAGTTGCAGCAATTCGCTCAGCGGCTTTTAAGCCGATGCCATCAATCTTTGTTAGCTCGCTAACCGAGGTACCTAATGCCTTATCCGGCGAGCCGAAACGCTCTATAAATCTGGCAAAAGTAACCGGGCCGACATTGTCAGCCCTGATTAATTTGAGCCACTTTTCAATATCAACGGAATGGGGCTGTGTTCTTGCCATTTGTTAATTATTCGCAGACAAACGACTTAACCTGCTCACAGTTTACCTGATAACCCATAACGGTCAAGAAAAATTGATATGTCGGTGGGTATGAAAGAGCATCAACAGAGGGCAGAGGACAGAAGACAGAAAGTGGCATCTGACTTCTGACTTCTGAATAACGCAGCCGCTATTGCCCCCCCTGCTCCAGCAATCTATCCTCGGTATCATCCAGAATCGAAAATGCTGTTATGTCCTTCTCATCTGAAGTTGAAAGTATCGACTTGCCGGTCCGGGGTATTGAGAGCATTGGTCTGCTTGTGATTTCGTTATATTTGGTCATCTCATCGTCGCCGACCGGCTCACCCTTATAAATGTGCGGCGATAAAAACACAACCAGCTCGGAATTCTTGACGACAGTATTGGTACTTTTAAATAATACTCCGATAATCGGCAAATCGCCGAGAATCGGAATCTGGTCTACTTCTTTGGTCTTTTCCTGTCGTCTCAGCCCGCCTAAAATAACGACCTGGCCGTCCCTCAACATAAGCGAGGTCTTGGCTTTTCTGGTGTCAACCCTGGGGGGAGTTGTGGTGCCCACTTGAACGTTCTGTTCAGCTTCAACCGTAAGAAGGATGTCATTGTCGTCCGTCAATGTGGCGCTTACCGTCAATTTAACACCTACCCGTTTGAATTCATAATAAGTTAATGTGCCGCCTTCCGAGGTGTCGCTTTTCTCTTCATATGGAACCTCGTCAACTGCCTCTATGTAGGCCGATTCGCCGCTTACCATCATAGCTCTCGGGCTGGCGAGAATCTCGACATCTCTTTTTTGCTGGATTAAATGAACCACATTGCGGATGGTGCCGCTGATAACACTGAACTCACCACCCAGACCCGTGGTATTAAAGGCGGTAGCATTGCCTATAGTAGTCGCGTCCTCTATGGTCGAACCAAGCCGGCTCGTCGTATAATTTTGCCTGTATCCTACGTCATACGTCTTATCTGAGAGAATGTCCCAGTTGATGCCTATCTCGGTATCGTCATCAAGCTGAACATCGAGAATGACCACTTCTACCATAATCTGCTGTGGCGTCTTGTCGGCCTTCCTGATTTCAGCGAGAATCCTTTCAAGGTTCTCTTTTGTGTCGCAGATGATTAAGGAATTGCCCTTCGCATCGGCGGAAATAACGCCGTACTCGGAAGACATCCTCTCAATCACCGCCTTAAGACTTTTGGAATCAAGGAACTTTAGGGTTACGGTTTCAACAAACAATTCAGGCTTTGTCTTTTCTTCTTCCTCCTCTGTCTCCACCTCCTGCGGTATTACCGCCTTGTCGGCCCTTTGAATCTGGGCGAGAATCTTCTCAAGATATTCTTTTGTGTCACAAATAATCAAGGAATTGCTTTTCGCATCGGCGGTAATGCTGCCGTACTGCGACGACATTTTGTCCAGAACCTTTTTGAGGTTTGCGGCCTCAAGAGACTTTAGAGTTACAGTCTCAACAAGCAGCTCAGGCGGCTCTTCCTGCAAACCCGAAGACCGGGACATCTCCTCCGGCACGGGCCTTTCCTTCCTGGGAATCTCTGCGAAAGGGTTGTCCCTGCCCACATCCAGTGCGCTTGACGGGGCCGGCTGTGATTCTGCCACGTTATACCAAACAAAAACGGTTAAAATGCTCCACCAGAAGATTATACTTATGTATTTCGGCTTATGCATTGACTATGGCCTCCTTATCCTCGACCGTATAGATTGTGATAGTTATATCACACCTGATTCGAGATGAACCATCGTCGAGGCCTTCCATCTTAAGTGAATCTATCCAGACCTTTTGGTCTCGTGTCTGCAACCTTTCCACTAACCTGATTATGTCACCATATACACCGCTGACATCTAACATCGCACTTTTGGCGATTATACCTGAAGTATCTTTGAGCTGTTTGGGTTTAAGTCCCGGCCTACTCGTGATAAAGTTTAGTGAATAAATTACGCAACCCGTTTCCTCAGAAATAACCTGCAAATCACTGAAAAACTCTTCTGCCTTGTCAGGGCTGAACAGTGTGTTATGAAGCTGGGCAAACTGCTGGCGCAATTCTCTCAGCCTTTTTTTCTTGCCTTCAACTATCCTGCCAACGGCCTCGTTTTTCTTCGCCATCTCGCCTACAGCAGACTCATACTGCTGTGCCGCAAACAGATAAGCGGCGTGGGGAGCGACTATCCAGTTGTACATCGCTATTGTTGCAATTACGGTCAGTGCCGCAAGAACGGCGTTTCTTGATGAGCGATTCAATTTTGCAAGATTATCAACCAACATCGCCTACTTTTCTCCTGCCGCCACCAGCGAACAATTGATTTCATATCTGACCAATCCACCGTCCTTATCATCTTTTTCCGTCTCAGTCAAAGAGGCCGAATTTATGTGCTTTGATTTGCTCAGCATATTCACAAACAGGTGGGCCGCCTCGTATGATAGCGCCAGACCCTCTAAGGTTATTTCGGAGCCATCCTCACTGGACAAGCCGGTTATGCAGGCGGTCTTCGGCGTGGCCCTTCTGATATCGTTCAGGATGCCGAACCACTCCAAATCACGGCGCGAGCTCAAAATCTTATTTACCAGCTCCAACCTCTCTGTTAATTGCCCGATTCGCTCGTCTGTCAATTTCTGTTCTATCAATAGTGAATGGGTGTGCCGGCTCAATCCTGTCTGTTTCTTATGGATAGCGCTGTTTTCCACCCTTCCAATCGTCATACTCAGTGCACCGACGGCCAATACCATAATCAACAGCACCGCCGCTGTAATATTAGCCGTTATAAGAGTATCTTTCTTCAGCGACCTTACCTCAGCCGTCTCCGCAGGAAGCAGGTTTATTCTCAAATTGGTCTTATCTTCCCCTAAAACGCCCATAGCAAGGCCAATCGCCACCGGTGAGCACCTGCCGGCTCCGATATGCGGGGATTGACTAACAGGCGTATCCTGATAGATGTTTTCGCCGGTCCTGAGTCCCAAAGTGCCGGCCGGGACATTAGATTTCAGAAATTCCTCGGCACCATCCGGCAATTGCGCGGTATCTTCAGCAACTACGGTAACTTCCCATTTCCCGGAACTGTCGGGAACCTCTACATCATAAAATTGAATAATTGCATTTATCTGCTCGGCAAGCCACTGACAGAGTTCGCTCGGCTTTGCCTTTTCTTTGCTGATGTCTTTCGTTCTGACAAAGTCTATAGCGTGCCTTCTGAATACGCAGAGAGTTAGAACACCGCCGCCCAGTATGGCTATAAGCACGTTGCAGTCAAATCTGCCTGCTATCGTCTTATCGTAAAGTGCCCTGACGTATGCAAGCATCGGCGGTTCAATCGCCACAACATTAAGACCGGCCTGACCACATACCTTGACAAGCCGGCCCACCTTCTCCCCGTCAGCAGCGGCAACAAAGAGACGGTTTCTCTTCTGTCCCGCCGAACCGGTTCCACAAAAATCCAGCGCAACGTCTTTGCCCGGCAGAATGACGTAATGTTTCACCTCATTTTGAACATACTGTTCTATATTCGTCGGGAGCTGTTTGGGAACGTCCATAATTTGCACAAGCACGTCTTTCGCCTGCAACGACACCGCCGTTTTTCTTGCCCGTATTTTATTGCGGCTCTTCAACTCCTTTATCGCCTTGGCCACAGCGGCCGTGTCCTCGATGCTGTCATTTTGTATCGCTCCATCGGGGATAGGGCCGCTGGCGGCCTTAAGTAATTCCACACCGTCTCTGGCCTTCCTGAGCAATGCCAGGTTTATCTGCCCGCCAGAAATATCAATACCAAGTGCAGTCCGCCTGTTAGAAGTAAATCTATCGATTTTGGTGCCCAGTTTCATTCATTTATCCTCAAACCATCAATTCTTATTACGTAAGGGTAGCCGCTGCCAACGGTTATGTCGGCTGCAACTCTGGCGACAAAGCCCTGCGATGAGGTACCCGTCGAAATAATGTTGGGGTCCGGAAAAGTGCCTTCGACAGTAACGTCGTATTCGCCGCCGTTAAACGGCTCATCAATAAAGCCGTCAACCCATCCACTATCCTCCCGTATCTCGGCAAAGGCATCATTCAGACCCGCCTCCGCAACAGCCAAGGCCTCCGCAGCGTGAATTTGATTTCGCACAATCTGCACTTCCTCCGTATTAAGCTGCGCTATACCCATAACCAGCGCCGCCATTAGCGCTATGACAAACACCGTCATCAAAAGCACCGTACCCCCGTTAGAAATCTTCGCCCTGTTACAGACTGTTTCACTTGTGTTTCTAAAGAGGTTCGGTTTTTGTCCCATATTCTTAGCCGCTTTACAATTTCTAACGGGGGTGCCGTTATTTCTAAACCTATGTTTCATATCTTCCCTGTTCCTACGGTAATATTGGCGGCCCTAATCTTAAAACAATCGCCCAGCCATCGTCTCCGTCTCCCCGGTAGGCACATAGATAATGACTGTCATCTATCTTGACTAAAGCGGGTTCCATCCCCTTTTTGTTGTCAAACTCGAATGGCGTTTCCTCACTGATACTCCAGTTGCCGGTGTCAACAGTCAAGACCATAGCCCAGCCGTCGCTGCCGGGGCCTCTGTAGGCGCAAAGATAGTGTTCATCGTCTATCTTTGCCAAAGCCGGCTCTCTTCCGGAAGAATTGTCATACTCAAACGCCGTCCCTTTGCCTATCGACCAGTTGCCGGTATCAACCGTCAGAACAACCGCCCAGCCATCGCTTCCGTTTCCCTCATAGGCGCAAAGATAATGCGTACTATCTATCTGGTAAAGCGCAGGGGTTCCGCCGTCTTTTATGTCAAACTCAAATGGTGTTTCCCCCGTGATGTTCCAGTTGCCGGTATCAACGGTCAGAACAACCGCCCAGCCATCGCCGCTGTCTCCCCGATAAGCGCAAAGATAGTGAGTATTATCTATCTCGACCAATGCGGGCTCCTCTCCCTTCTTATTGTCAAACTCGAACGGGGTCTCCCCGCTGATGTTCCAGTTGCCGGTATCAACCGTCAGAACAACCGCCCAGCCATCGCTTCCGTTTCCCTCATAGGCGCAAAGATAATGCGTACTATCTATCTGGTAAAGCGCAGGGGTTCCGCCGTCTTTTATGTCAAACTCAAATGGTGTTTCCCCCGTGATGTTCCAGTTGCCGGTATCAACGGTCAGAACAACCGCCCAGCCATCGCCGCTGTCTCCCCGATAAGCGCAAAGATAGTGAGTATTATCTATCTCGACCAATGCGGGCTCCTCTCCCTTCTTATTGTCAAACTCAAATGGTGTTTCTTTGCTTATAGTCCAGTTATCGGTATCAACCGTCAGAACTACAGCCCAGCCATCACTGCCGGGTCCCTGATAGGCGCAAAGATAATGTGTATCGTCTATCTTACACAGAGCCGGCTCCCTGCCTCTGTTGGTGTCAAACTCAATCTCTGACACCCCGGAAAGTATCCAGCCGGCATCATCATCCTGATAATTTGTGCGAATGTAGGTCTGTGTGGCGAACGTCTTGTCCTGGCCGCGCTCTGCAGGATTGGTCAGCGTCGTTTCCACCTGCACGAAGCGAATGTCGGCCACATTGTTTACATCTACTATGGGTGTGCTGAAGTCGTTGCCGTCGTAGCAGGTAAACTGCAGTTGACTTACCGGCCCGGCCAGTTCGTAGAGGTCTCCGACCGAGCCAAACTCGACGTAGTTATTGGCAGCAATGTCGTATCGCAACGCATTGCTATCATTGTTTTCAAATTCGATATAGCCGGCGGTTTCGTCTGGTGCACTTACCGCTGTTATTCGCACGGCCCCGGTGAGATTGCGGCTCAGATGGTCCGTCAGCACCCTGCCGTTCTGCAAAGTCTCTGCAATACCTTCTTTTGAATCCCAGCCGATCCGTATGTTTCTAATCTGCGGCACTATCACCGCAAAGACAACGGCCATCATAGCCAGAGCTATAACCATCTCCAGGAGCGTAAGAGCTCCGCAAGCCCGAGTTTTACTGTTCTTGTATCCCATCATTTTTATTCAAACTGACCGATTTATAGCTCTGCCACAGGTATCAAATGTTAAGTGCAAGTCGATTTCTGACAATACATTCCGCAATTTTGCGTTTTGCACTTTGATTTTTACATTTTCAACGCCATCCGCCGTCAGGCGGACTCCGCAATTTTGCATTTTGCACCCCCACTTGCGTTGGGGGCAGGCTTTAATTTTTGCATTTTCACCCCGCCCCTCTGTGAGGGGCTGGGTTCAAACTGGCCATCGCCGTTTTGCTTCGCAAAAGCGAAGCAGCGGGGGTCAGTTTGAGATTTTTATCTTTATCAGCGCATAATATCTACGCTGCTATTGGTATCTTTCGGCATAAGGCAAACGGCTATTTTTACTAAGTTCTGGATTATAGGTCTGCAAAAGTAAGAATAAAAAAGCTGCGATAAATAGGGGTGTTTAATAGCGCCGGCCTGTTTTTATCGGCTGTCAGCGATTATAGCGAAAAAAGATTTTCACCCTGGTCAAAAGGTCCTATAAGGCCGCACTGTATCACTGCCATCTTTTGGCAACAAAAGTGGTCAGGATAACCTCAATCTCGCCGGGTTGGAGGATATTGTTGCCGTCCAGGTCATAGCCGACTGAAACCGTTATCGTTCTGAGGTTGCCACTGACGGGGACATCTGCTACGTTGCACAGATATGAACCATCAAGAGATGTATTCACTTCCGTAAATGAATCGGTGTAGTGGTAGATTGACTGTGCCCTTATTTCATCAAGTTTGGCCTGGGCAAGTGTCAAGCTGCGGGTTTTATGTTGGATGGTTACCGTGTTGAGATGGCTGCTGGTCAGGGCCCTTAGCATCGGAACCATTGCGATAATTAACAGCCCCGATGCGACAACAACCTCGGTGAGAGTAAACCCCGATGAACGCTTGATAGTTCGTAGTTCGTGGTTCGTAGTTCGTAGTTTGTGGTCTATGAACTCCCAACTACCAACTATGAACTCAATTAGTTTTCGACGCATTTTACCGTACCTGTTGCCGGAATAATGGTGATTGTAAAGCTCTTGCCTTCTGCGGCTACTGTCAGCTCAGTACCGCTTCCGGCTTTTAGATTGCCCAGGGGGCCGAACCGGAAATGGTGGTTGCCGGGACAGCTAATGCTAACGCTCGAATCGATTGTCAAGGTATCCACTGTGCTGGGAGGTGGAGTAAGGTCCGCTATTTCATAGCTGGTATACGGAGCAGGCGCAACCATCCTCAATTCGAAGCCATAGGTATTGTCCGCCGCATCGGAGATAGCCATTCTGCGCGCCCGGCGAAGGTCGGTAACAATCTTCCTGGCCACGACGTCGGCCTTGTTTCTCGAAATGATGGCGAAATTGAGCCGCGGTATGGAAATAGCTGCAAATGCACCGATAAATATAACAATCAGAACCAGCTCTATAACCGTGAACCCTCTTCTTTGCCTGACCATCCCAGTGCCTCGCAGCAATACATCAAGGATGGCTGCAGCGCAACTGCAGCCATCCCTGTTTTTCATCTTAACCAAACTCCATTCCCGCGTTAAGACGCAGCTGTGTCTTAGTGGTTGCACGAAACCCTGTTATTGCTGCCCAACGTGTACGTTCCACCCAGCGGACAGGTCGGCAGACCATCCGGGAAATAGTTAGGGTCGCTGGTTATCGCTGCCAGAGAGGCCGGATAAGTGCCATCGTTGTCTGCCGCATACATCTCAATCTGAGAGTTCATTATGTCGATGTTGGTCGCACAGGCATTTGCCCTGGCATTCTGGGCGCTTTGAGTTATCCTCGGAATCGCAATCGCTGCCAGCGCTCCTAAAATTATCACCACGATTAGCAGCTCAATCAGTGTAACACCTTTTCTGCAACGCATTTCTTACCCCTTTAATAAATTTCAAACAAAACCATCTTTCTACTTACATCCGCCGTCAGGCGGACCCCGCAATTCTTGTCCGCCATAGCTTTATGCGAAGGCGGATTGCATTTTGCACTTTGATTTTTGCATTTTCAAACTGACCATCAGTCAGTTTGAAAACTTGAATGCCCTATCGGCATAAAATACAGGCCACTTTGCTTCTCTATTCAAAGTATCCTTCAAAAAACGTCGGAAGCAAAAGCTCATACCATATATTTCTTTTGCTCTTACGCTCTTATGCACTCATTATAGGACTACTCAAACTGACCGGTTTGCAGCAGGTGTTAAATGTAAGTCGATTTCTGACAATATGTTATGTTTCTCATAAAATATAATAAAACAGCCATCCGCCGTTAGGCGGGTTCCGCAATTTTGCATTTTGCACTTTGATTTTTGCATTTTCAAACTGGCCATCGGTCAGTTTGAGTAATATACACAACTTGTTTAATTGTTTATCACATAAGAACTTCAATCAGTTGCCGACGAAGTCGGCTTCAACGCACGAGATACGAAATACGAGCGACGAACGACGCTCAAACTGACCCGTCCCTTAGGGACGGTCAGTTTGAGATAGGACTACTTCAAATGGCTCATATAGTCGAACATCGGCAGATACACACCCATAAGCAGAAAACCGACAAATACGCCCATAATAATTGTCATAGCGGGCTCGAGCTTGACTAACAGTGCGCTTACTGTTCGGTCGATATCTTTGTCAAGAAAATCGACGCCTTTATTAAGCATCTCCGATAATGCACCCGCTTCCTCTCCGGAAGCGGCTAACTGGACGATTACAGGCGGAAAAATGCTGTGATTCTTCAGAGAGTCCGCAACAGAACTGCCTGTTTCTATCGATTGCTGTAACTGGCCGGTTATCTCGGTAACTCTCGAATTATGCACAACCGCACTTGCAACATCCAGCGCCTTGACTAATGAAACCCCCGCCGAAACTAACATAGCAAACGTCCGTACAAAACGAGAAACGGCAACCATACGGTTCAACTTCGCAAAAACCGGCATGTTTAACTTAAAAGCGTCCCATCTGGCCCTTAAATGCGGGTCATTGGAAAGTTGTTTGAACAACACGACCATACCTGCAACAACCAGCAATACCGCCCACCACCAGTGCCTAACCAGAGTGCTTAAAATGATAAGCCCCTGCGTCGGGCCCGGCAACGGTACATGTAACTGCTGGTATAATTTCGAGAATACCGGAACAACGAAGATTACCAGCGCCGTAACTATCACAAAAGACATAACGCCGACTATGATTGGGTAAGCAAAGGCGGACATCACTTTTCTCTTGAGCTCAAGCTGTTTTTCGAGGTACGATGCGCTCATCTCGAGCGTTTTAGACAGATTGCCGCCGGACTCACCGGCCTCGAGCATCCCGAGAAAAAAATCAGAGAATATGTCTCTGTGTTTTTCAAAGGCATCTTTTAGTGTCGAGCCCGTCTCAACGCTCTGCCTGATGTCTGAAAGGATATACTTGAACGCATTGTTTTCGGCCTGTTGCTCAAACGCCTCGAGACTCCTGGTAATCGAAAGCCCCGCCGAGCACATACCCGCAAACTCATAAGTGAACGTAACAACCTCGGATTGCTTTATCTTTTTGCGCTTCTGCAGGGCGGTCTTATTTCTTCGTGCCTTAATAAGACCATAGCCCATCTTGGACAACTCTTTACGCAGCCCGGCAACGTTGTCGACATCGTTGTATGTGCCGGAGAACTTATTGCCTGCCTCGTCTTTTGCTGTATACGCATAAACCGCCATCACTGCGCCCCCACGTCAACAACTCGCATCAGCTCATCCAGTGTTGTCGCCCCGTTGATGACCTCATCAATTGCACTTTTATAAAGGGTTTTCATACCTTCTTTAATCGCCTGCTGCTTAATTGCATCGCTGCTTTCTCCGCCGACAATCATTTTGCGCATTTCGCGTGAAACACACAGTATCTCGTAAACTGCCTTGCGACCGTGATATCCGGTATGGTCGCAATCACTGCAGCCCGGCCCCTGATATAATTGAACGTCTTTCTTCTGGCCTAACGACCCAAAGAGTTGCTTAAGCTCCTCCGGTGACGGCTTATACGGCTTTTTACACGCAGGACAGACCGTTCGTATAAGTCTTTGGGCCGCTACACCCAGAAGCGCCGAGGCAACGAGAAACGGTTGTATCCCCAGGTTAATCAATCGCGAAATCGCACCTGCAGCATCGTTTGTATGCAATGTGCTTAAGACCAAATGACCCGTCAGAGCTGCGCTAATGGCTATTTCCGCCGTCTCCAAATCGCGAATCTCACCAACGAGAATAATATCAGGGTCCTGTCGCAGTATGCTCCGCAGCGATGAAGCAAAGGTCACCCCCGCAGCCGGTCTGACCTGAACCTGCGTGATGCCGTCAAGACGATACTCGACAGGGTCTTCAACCGTAACGATATTTTTTTCCGGCACATTAACCAGCCGAAGAAGCGAATACAAAGTGGTGGTCTTGCCGCAGCCCGTAGGGCCGGTAAGCAATATCATACCATAGGGATTTTGGGCCAGAGACCTGAATTTTTGATTGTCCCGCCGAGAAGTTGCAATCTCATCGAGCGACCATTTATTTGTGCTTTTATCGAGGATTCTTATAACAATCTTTTCGCCGCTGACCGCCGGCAGTGACGAAACCCTAAGGTCGTAATCATGCCCGCCGTGCTTCAGTGTTATATGGCCGTCCTGGGGCAGCCGCCGCTCCGA
>CAYONQ010000019.1:0-34022 GCA_964405375.1 uncultured Pirellulales bacterium | reverse complement strand
CACCAGATGAATCCCGCTTCTCCAATATCCACAAACTATCCGTGATAATGTCAGAGTACTCCTTCCAGCGGTTTATATTTATGTCATTGATTTTGTTGGTCTTATACTCGCTTATTGCTTTAGCTAATCGGCGCAGATAATATTTGCCTCGTTCCAGCGTTCGTACTTCGATTATCTGGTTCAACTCATCAAATAAATACTTTTGGTTTAATTTGATCGTATCCCCATTTGTGCTGATGTTAAATAAACCCTTTGTATCCGTCTTAAAATATTTTAACTCCCTTTGAAAATCAAACACTGACTCTCTTAAGCGCGTGATAGATTCTTTTTTGCTGATATCATCAATAACCTCAAGCAGCCTAGACCTATTCAAGATCATAGATTTATCAACACCACTAAGTTGCGTTTCCGGGAATAAAATTTTTGTTTTTCTGTCCGATTTCATAACCCTTTTCTTTCTTTAGATAATCATAGCCAATCACTTTCACCTCTCACAATACCCAAAACCCCAATTCCCGCCTGCCCCCGTACGCCGTAGACGGGGGTCAACAAAAAGAATCCCGCCATTGAGGGAGATTATACGAGATAGAGTTTGGATTTCAATAAGAAAAGGGATGGCCAAAAAAGGTGCTTTTTTGGCGTTTTCTCTTGACCCTTTTGTGCCTTTTAGTGGCCAAATAGAATCCGTGTTAACTTGTGCCCGCGCAGGGGGGTAAGAGCAAAAATCCATTTTTTCAATTTTTTTTATCTCTTTCCACATAAGCATTTACAAATTTATACCATTTCGAAAAACCCACGTTTTCCAACCATTTGCGTAAGCTCGCTCTACTAAGGGAGGACGCATTCTTTCGAAACACTATGAAAAAACAAAACACGGCTTTTACTTTTAACTTTTCCCCTTTTACTTTGTATTCTTCGTGTCTTGGCGTCTTAGTGGCTAATTTTTTGGCCGTTTTTTCTTGACTTTTGTTTGAAAATCTGTTAAAATACCCACAAAATTGGGGGAACGACTCCCGCCAGGAGCCCCAGATTCCAACTTTAGTTCACTTTAGGCACTTTAGTTCACTTTAGCTCACTCCTCACTAACGATTATCAATAACCAATTAATCAATTAACCATTTAACCAATCAACCAATTTTAACAAATTATGCAAAACAAACCCAATTTCCTTTAAAGCCGAAATGAACGTAAACTTCTATTCAGCAAGGAATTATGAGAATGAAACCGCCTTCGTGCTCGAACAAAACAAACCCAAACAAACCCAATTTCAAAAGCCGAACCTATTGAACTAAACACAGAAAATACTAAGCACAGAAAATGCTAAACGCAGAAAATGCTAATCTTAAAACTCAAAACCAACCGGCGGTCTTATTCAGCTGCTCGCAGGAAAGGGCCGTTCTTGAACCAGAATCGGCCCGGAGCGCGGTCGAAATAAACTAACTGCTCGTAAACCTCGTCCTTATAGATTCGGTCGGGTTCGCCCAGGGCCGCTGTAAGTTCGGTTCTTGTCATATCCTGCGGATAGTTTCCTTCTTGAATGGCGTTCAGCCGACGCTGGTCCTGTGGGGTGGGTTTT
The DNA here is from genome assembly GCA_964405375.1 of uncultured Pirellulales bacterium. Lineage (GTDB taxonomy): Bacteria > Planctomycetota > Phycisphaerae > Sedimentisphaerales > Anaerobacaceae > CAYONQ01. Next base: position 32,446 of record CAYONQ010000019.1, on the reverse strand, counting down.
GGCTGATGCGTTTTATCGTCGGGCACAATTGGTCGGCCCGCCGGCTGTTTTAGCTCAGCCGTTGCTGCGGATTGGCTGAGGGATTCGGCTCTGGTTGAAAGTGAACCGTTTTGGGTTTTAAGATTGGCATTTTCGATAGCGAATCGGTCGTTTTGGTTTTTGAGCAGGTCAATCTGCCAGCTGAACTCACTGACTTTTGTACCTGCCAGCTGCAGCTGTTCTGTCAAAGTGTGTTTATCCATACGCAGCGTGTCCTGGTCTTTTGTCAGGGCGTTCACTTCCATATAGACCCAAAGGCAGGTAAAGAAAGCGGCGGCAAAGAGCATCAGCGATACAAACGAAACAAGTTGCCATCTCTTTCGGGATATTTCGTTTTTCCTGGCAGAGGTCTCCGCTTTTGCCAGAAGTCTTTGCAGCAGGAACTCAAGCGATGGTGTCTGATTTTCGTCAGCCGTTGTTTCTTTAGGTTTTTCCGATGCGTCAACGCCAATTGTTTTCCTGTCTTCTCTAAGAGTCGTTATGCGACTTTCCCGACCCCCGACTATACCGGTCTTTTTGTAACTGTTAGTTTTGGTGTCCATTATTAATGTTGTCGGCCTTTTGGGCCGGTTTTCTTTAACGCCGGTCCGGGTAACGCCTTTGCTGGTTGGGTGGGCTGATATTGCGGGGAAAACACGGAACAAAATTTAAAACTCACGTCGCCATTCGGGTAGTTGGTCGGGGGTTACTTTTTTCCATAATCCCTTTTCGCCGCTGCGGGCGACCGACTCTAACTGTTTATATTTATTATAGAAACTGTGTCTGAAGCGAGTATCGGCGTAGGCGAAACCTTCGGTTAATAAAACTTCATTTAGAAATCCGCCGTCCGGCAGCTTGACGTAAGCCAACAATCTACCGTATTTGCCTCTTGTGCGGCGTTCTTCGAGATAAACTGTAACCGGTTTTCCGAGGGTTAATTTGGTCGTAAACTCGGCGGCCTGCGGGCCGAAGTACATAACGCCGGTTTTTGGGTTTTTGGTCTCCGGCGTGTCAACTCCCCACAGCCGAATCCTTGTGCGGTCGTATTTGTCATCAGGGATGTCCATGTCAATGGTGTCACCATCAACGACATTTACAACGGTAAAGGTTTTGGTGTGATATTTTTCGAAGTCGTGGCTGTTTACTCGTTCACTGGTCTGGGGTTTTGGCTGCCAGGTGTTTCTGACCGGACTGTGGTCAAACCAGATAAGAACGGCTGCCAGCAGTACGCACAGGGCGAATATGACGTTTCGCCGGCGCCTGCTCATTGCATAACGGTCCATAGTTCGTAGTCGATTAACGAAGGATGAGATTTTAACGGCCTCGCTGCTCGGCGGGCTTGTCCAGCTCAAAGGCGTTACAGACGGCCTTTAGGGCCTTCTCGGCCTGGTCTTTATTCACGACGCAACTGATGCGAATCTCGCTGGTTGTGATTGAATCGATATTGACCTGGGCTTCGGCCAGGGCGCCAAACATTTTGTCGGCGACTCCGTAATGGGTCCGCATACCGACGCCGACCACGGAAATCTCGGCGATATCGTCTCGAATAAAGACGCCTTCGCAGTTTATGTCTTTTTTGATTTGCTCAATAGCTTTTCTGGCGGCGGGTAAGTCTGAAATGCCGATTGTGAACGACAGGTTCGCCTTTTCAGCGCTGACTTCCGTCTGCATTATGTCATTGATAATCACTTTTGCATTTGCCAGATGAGAAAATATTTTTGCGGCGTTGCCCGGTTTGTTATCGACGTTGACAAGTCCTACCTTGGCCATATCTTTTTGTACCGTTGCTCCTGAAACTACTACGCCTTCCATTTGCGGCACCTCGTGAGTAATTATTGTTCCTTCTATTTGTTTACTGCTGTTTCTTACGTGGATTTCAATATCGTATTTTTTTCCGAACTCGACGGCCCGGGTATATATAACGCCGGCCCCGAGACTTGCCAGCTCGAGCATTTCGTCGTAAGTGATACGGTCTATTTTTGCGGCCTTTTCAAATATGCGCGGGTCTGCTGTGTGGATTCCATCAACATCGGTATAGATTTCGCACTCCTGCGCCCCCAGGGCTGTGGCCAGTGCAACTGCGGTCGTATCTGAGCCGCCTCTGCCGAGAGTGGTTATGTTCTCATTTTCATCTATGCCCTGGAAGCCGGCGACGGTTACGATTCTGCCTTTGTTTAGCTCTTTGTGGATTCGCTCGGCGTCGATACTTTTTATCCGTGCCTTCGTATAATCGCTGTCGGTAATCATCCTGATTTGGGCGCCGGTAAAGCTGATGGCGTCGTAGCCGGCGGCATCGAGCGCCATAGCGAAAAGTGAGACCGTTTGCTGCTCACCGGTGCTGAGCAGCTGGTCCATCTCGCGTTCCGGCGGGCTGGGGTTAAGTGCTAAAGCATCTGCGATGAGCTGGTCGGTCTGTTTGCCGCGGGCTGAAGTAACCACCACTACCTGGAAGCCGTCCTTTACCGCTTTAATCGCCCGCTGGGCGGCCTGGCGAATCTTTTCAGCGTCGGCCACGGATGTCCCACCGAATTTCTGCACAATTATTGCCATTTTCGTGTCTCGATTTGCGATTTACGATTTTAAGAAGTATTCCATTAGTTCAAAGCCGTTATCTATTCTAAACCCAGACTTGGCGGCGTTGGCCTCGCTGAAGCTTGTGTGCAGAATGCCGCTGACAGCGGTGCCTGCCATAGCAAATGGAACCGGCTCGGCCGAGTGAGCGCAGGTGCGAATCGGGGTCGGATGGTCGGGCAAAACAAGTATCTGCCAGCTTTCGTAATTCTGCAGCGCCTCGAGCACCGGTCCGACGATGTGCTTATCAATCTGCTCGACTGCCTTTTTCTTCATCGAGGCCGAGCCGTTATGCGACGCCTCGTCCGGCGCTTCTATATGTACAAAAACAAGGTCGTATTTGTCAAGCGCTTCTACCGCAGCAGAGCCCTTGCCCTGGTAATTCGTATCGACAAAGCCGGTGGCACCGGGCACGTCTATCGAGTCGAAACCGATGAGTTTTGACAGCCCTTTCACAAGGTCAACGGCGGTGATAGCGGCACCTTTGATTCCGAACCGCTTTTGGAAACTATCCATTCGTGCTTTCTTGCCCTGTCCCCACAGCCAGATGGAGCTGACCTGATTTTCACCTAAGTCTTTTTTGACTTTGTTGATGTCGTGGTTGGCGAAGAACTGCTGCGAGCGTGCCATCAAATCGATGAGCAGTTCGGCGCCTTTGCCGCGGGGCAGAATCTTTTCTATGGGCTTACCCAGCGAATCGTGCGGCGGATACGTCTGAACGTCAAAATCCAGCCCTTTGAAAACCAACAAATGTCTGTAGCTTACGCCTGCGTAGAAGCGCAGCCGGTCGCTGTTGAGCCGGTCGTTTAGCTCTTTTATCAGCTTGCCGGCCTCTTCAGTAGAGATATGCCCGGCGCTGTGGTCTGCCATTTTGCCGTCGGCTATGGTAACGAGGTTGCACCTGAAGACCCAGTCGCTTTCAGATAATTTGATATTACGTGCCACTGCTTCGATTGGAGCTCGGCCGGAATAGTAGCGCCTCGGGTCATAGCCCAGCAGACACATTTGTGCAACGTCGCTGCCGGGCTCCATACCGTCCGGCACCGTCCGCACCAGCCCCTGTCTGCCCTGCGTGCTGATTTTATCCATATTCGGTATGTCGGCGGCTTCGAGGACGGTTTTTCCGCCGAACTGCTCGATTGGCTCGTCGGCTGCACCGTCAGGAATTATTATGGCATACTTGGTCATATCTTGCATCTCATAGTGCCTAAAGTGAGCTATAGTGCCTAAAGTGAGCTAAAGTTAGAAAATGACCCATAACTTTAGGCGCTTCAAACTTTAGGCACCTCAAACTTTAGGCACCTCAAACTTCAGGCACTTCAAACTTCAGGCACTTTCTTTGTCTTCCGGTATATCAACTATTCTTATGCAGACGGGTTCTGTGCCTATAACGTCAAGTTTCCTAATTTCTTCTATTGCGGCTGAGATGTTCTTCTGCCGGGTAAGATGCGTTGCTATTACCACCGGCACGGTGTTCTTCGGGCCGACACCTTCGTGCTGCAGTGTGCCGGATATGCTAATCTGGTGGTCGCCGAGTATCTTGGCAATCTGTGCCAGCACTCCTGGCTGGTCTTTGCACATCGCCCTGATATAGAACCTGCTTACGAGGTTGTCGATTTTCTCTATAAGTTGCTTTGTTTCGCTTCTCGACCGCAGCCGCAGGTGTTGAAATGTGGTTGCGGAATTGCCCAGCGCAACGTCAATAATATCGGCGACAACGGCACTTGCGGTGGGCATCATCCCCGCCCCCCGGCCGTAGTACATTACCTGCCCGACGGCGCTGCCGAATATGCTGACGGCGTTGAACGAGCCGTCAACGCCGGCAAGCCGGTTATCTTTAGCGATAAATGAAGGATGCACCCGCAGCGAAATCCTGTTATTTTTGTCCCTTTGTCCGATTGCCAGCAGTTTAAGGACATATCCCATTTCACCGCCGTAGCGGATGTCATCTTTCGAGACCGCTTCAATGCCCTCAACGAAGATGTCGTCGAGCGTAATTTCGCATCCGAATGCGATGGAGGCGAGGATGGCGAGCTTATGGGCGCTGTCAACGCCGTTTATATCCAGTGTCGGGTCGGCCTCGGCATAGCCCTTCTGCTGGGCGCCGGCCAGGGCCTCGGAGAAGTCCTCGCTCCGGGAGGTCATATTCGAGAGGATGTAATTGCAGGTACCGTTGACGATACCGTACATCGCTGTGATTTCGTTTGCGGCCAAGCCGGTTCGTGTTCCTGATATAATCGGTATGCCGGCTGCGACACTTGCCTCGAAGGCGATACATCGGTCGTTTTCGTGGGCGACCCTGTAAAGCTCATTGCCGTACTCAGCTAAAAGGGCCTTGTTTGCGGTAACGACGTCTTTGCCGTTTTCCAACATCTTTAGCTGGATTTCTCGTGCAGCGTCGGTCCCGCCGACTAATTCGACACCTATTTTAATGGTGTCATCGTTCAGCAGTTTATTTATATCATTAGTAAGAATACCGGCAGGCAGTTTTACCGGCCGGGCTGATTCGGTGTCGATATCAACAACGCAGCCGAGTTCCAGCCGCAGGCCGGTCTTGGCTGCTATGGCGTTGGCATCTTCGAGGAGCAGCTTTGCAACGCCGGCCCCGACTGTGCCAAACCCGACAAGACCAACTTTTACAGTTTTCTCAGCCATTTATATCGTGTCTCGTGCCTCGTGAATCGTATCTCGATAATCAATAATCAATTCATTTTGCTTGGTTAAGTAAATATCGTCAAACTAAGGTGTAAAGTCAAACAAAATAATCAGTGTAATTTCTGCGTGTTTATAATAACAGAGAAATCGTTGGGGTTGAGGAAGGCGTCGAGGCCATTAGGATTGTGCTTGGTGAGCATTTTTATAGCGGCGGCGAATTTTTTGTCAAGGTGGGCGACAAAACAATCGGGGGGGTTCAAGGAATTGTCAATTAGATTCCTCGACTCCGCCTGCGGCTGCGCTCGGAATGACAGTTGGTAGGCGTGCAGTGTCAATCGGTCGATGAGCGGCTTTTCGGTTTGGTTTTTCCCGAGTCGATAGTTCGGCTTAAAATCGGAGAGAAATAATGGCTGTGAATTTCCGTATAGCGGGTCGATTGCCAGAGGCAATCCGATGTGAGGCAGATGGACGTGTATTTGATGTGTTCGGCCGGTCAGAGGGGATACGGCTAACAAGGCAATTGTGCCGAAATCGGCAAGCAATTTCCATTCGGTAACCGCTTCTTTGCCTTTTTTACCGGCAATGCACATAAGGGCCGGGTTTTTGCGATTGCGAGCCAAAGGCGCATTGATTGTGCCATTCGGGGATGGGACCACGCCGGTTACTATCGCAAGATAGGTTTTTGTGACTAATTTCCTCTCGAAATAGCCGGAAAGCACCGATTGGGCCTGTTTGTTACGAGCTAAAATCATAACGCCGGAGGTGTCCTTGTCTAAGCGATGGACCAGCCGAAGCTCGCTTGTTATCTGCGGGCCCAATTGTTCGGCGAGAATATCAATAAGCTGGGCGGTGCCTGTGCGGTCTTTGGTAACCGACAGGCCGGTCGGCTTGTTGATAACAAGTATATCATCATCGGTGTATATAATTTCAATTTTAGTTTTTGGCATTTAGCTGCCCATTTCTTGACTGCGGACGATGAATAACTTATAGTTTACAACTCGTGATGTGCAGTAAATATAATATATCCGGAGTCTGGTAACAATGGTGAAAAAGAGTCAGTGTGACAAGTGCACGGGGCTTTGCTGCAGATATTTTGCCCTGCCGATTGAAACGCCTGAAGATAAGGGGGATTATGACGATATACGGTGGTACCTATGCCATAAGGATGTAACGGTGTTCGTAGAGGACGGCGACTGGTATATCAATATAAAGAACAAATGCAAGCACTTTTCTGAAAAAGACAATCTCTGCAGGATATACGATAAGAGGCCGAGGATTTGTAGGGGCTATAACCACAAGGATTGCGACTACGTCGAGGGCGAATACGACTATGAATTACACTTTACCAGCAACAAGCAGATGGAAGAGTATATAAAGATAAAGTTCGGCAATAACGTGACGGAAAAGCCGAAAGTAAAAGGTAAAAAGGCAAAAGCGAAGAAAAAGAGAAGAAAATGAAGATACCGCCGGTAAAAGGCACGAGAGATTTTTATCCGCCGGATATGGCTGTTCGTAATTTTATCATAGACGGCTGGAAGAAGGTATCGCTGCGCAATGGCTTCGAGGAATATGACGGCCCGATATTCGAGTATTTGAAGATGTTTCAAATAAAAAGCGGCGACGAAATCGCCGAGCAGCTTTTCTCTCTCAAAGACAGGGGCGGCAGGGAGCTTGCTTTAAGGCCGGAGATTACACCTACCTTAGCGAGAATGGTGAACCAGCAAATCAGCTCGCTGCCGAGGCCGATTAAGTGGTTTTCGGTGCCGAGATTGTTCCGGGCTGAGCGCCCCCAGCGCGGCCGGCTTCGCGAGTTCTTCCAGTGGAACATCGACATAATCGGCGTGGAAGATGTTCTCGCCGACGCCGAGGTGATATTTACAACGGTGGATTACCTGCAGGAAGTCGGACTTACGCCGGATGATATTGTCGTAAAAATATCCAGCAGAAAAATGCTGGCTGCAGTGCTGAAAGAGATTGGGGTACCCCAAAAGAGTTTAGATTCGTTATATACTGTGCTTGACAAAAAGAATAAACTGCCTGCAGAGATCTTTGAAAAAATGCTTAATGAGCAACTTCCAGACGCTGAGATGGCAGATAAGGTCCAGGAATTTATGGAGCTTAAGACCATCCAGCAAATTGAGAATATGTTTGGACGTCAGGAAGCTTTCGATGAACTTGTAAATTTGATGCGATATCTAGACATAAGTGGATTTGGTGATTATTACAGGTTTGATCCAGCTATTGTTCGAGGACTGGCTTATTACACCGGCATTGTATTTGAGATTTACGATAAGACCAGTGAGCTTCGGGCTATTGCTGCTGGTGGTCGGTATGATAATCTGCTAAAAGAGTTTGGTGGTCCGGAGATAACTGGAACCGGTATGGGTATGGGTGATTGTGTCCTCGAAATCCTGCTGCGTGAGAAAGGCCTGCTCAAGGTGAAACTGCCTAAAAGAGAACTGGACTTCTTTGTTGCCTATGTACCTAATATAATAGCGTCTGAAGATAAACACGGCGGGTCAACGCCGTTAGAGGTGGCTGACCGGCTTACGTGGGAACTCCGTAAAAAAGGTCGCAGAACCGATCACAGTTTTAATAGATTCGCCAGTTTGACCAAACAGCTCAAGGAGGCGGCCACAAGAAATGCAGAGAAGTGTATAATCATTGGTAGCGAGTTCAAAAACAACGAGCTTGTGGTTAAAGATATGGCTACCGGCAAGCAGGATTTGATTGATTTAGATAAATTTCTTGCACAGGTTAAGCCAAAACCGAAATGAAAAGTTTTCCTCTCAATCACTACGAGCAGGCCTTCGAAAATTGGTTGATTGATAATCGTATTCAATATATTTCGATAGATGAGCATAAAAGAGCAGCATTCGGCCGCTTGAAGATTAAGAGCTTCGATTTTTTATTATATCCCCGCAATCAAAAAATAATAATTGCCGAGGTGAAGGGCAGAAGGTTCAAGGGGACAAGTTTTGCTAAATTAGCCGGCTTTGAGTGCTGGGTTACAACCGAGGATATCGAAGGACTGGCCATGTGGCAGGGGGTTTTCGGGCCAAGTCATACCGTCGTTTTCGTTTTCGCCTACAGGATAGAGAACATTGACGTTGATTTTGACGGCAGGGGGATTTTCGACTTTGACGGCAGCAGATATGTATTTTTTGCCGTTAAATTAGATGATTACCGCAAGTTTATGAAACGCCGCAGCCCGAAATGGCAGACGATAACGCTGCCCGCCGATAAGTTTCGGCAATGTGCCATCCAGATGCAGGAACTGTTAGCTTAAGACGGCGGCGATTTTCGCGGTCAAGTAGTTTCTAAATTATGGCTTCAGGGGTTTGCTTGTCTGTAAGTTTCCAGTTGTTTGCGAATGTGGTTGGCCAGTTCATCATCTTTTTGGGCCTGGGCCAGTGCCAGCGCTGCTTGCGACGTTGCTATTGCCTCGCCGAGCTTGCCTGCCGCGGCGTAGCTGGTTGCCAGCGTGTTAAGAATCGTCGCATTCTGATGCCGTGTCAGTTCGGCTGCGCGCTCGGCAAGAGCAATTGCCTGGTCGGCATTGCGAATTTGTGGGTCCGGGTGAGTGGCCAGAATCAGGGCCAGGCCATTCAACGATGACGGCCAATTAGGTTTGAGACGCACCGCTTCTTGAAAATGTTCAAACGCCTCATTCAGTAAACCCTTACTTATCAGGGTATATGCAAGGTTGTTGTGGGCCGCGGCGTAGTCAGGATTGTTCCGGATGGCCTGACGGTAATGGCGGACTGCCTCGTCGAGTTTGCCCTGTGACTTGAGCGTATTAGCCAGGTTGTTGTGCATATCGGCGGAATGCGGGTCGAGCTGCAGTGCCTTGCGATAGTGACTGATGGCCTCATCGAGCTCGCCCTGTGATTTGAGAATGTTGCCGAGATTGTAGTGCATTTCGGCATTGTCAGGAGCGATTTGCAGTGCCCAACGATAATGGCTGATAGCTTCATCAAGCTTACCCTGTGATTTGAGGATGTTGCCGAGCTTGTAGTGCGTTTCAACATCATCGGGCTTTATATCCAGCGCCTGACGGTAGTGGTTTACGGCGCCATTTAATTTGCCCTGCATCGACAGCACTCTGCCCAGCCCGCTGTGCACCTTGAAATAGTCGGGCTTAATCTGCAATGCCTGGTAATAGTGGCTTACGGCCTCGCTGAGCCTGCCCTGCGATTCCAGTGCGATGCCGAGGTTATTGTGTGCGGCGGCGTAATCAGGCCAACGTTGCAGTGCCTGACGATAGCAACTTATTGCTTCGTCAATTTCACCCTGCGATACAAGTGCGTTTGCCGTATTATTATATGTCATCGCTCTGGCCATATCTTTGTACGTCATCGGCCAGTTGCAGAATACGGCCGTGGCAATTATTGCCATAACACAGGCAATCCGCTGCAGCCATTTTGCGCTCAGTAAAGCACGCCACTGGACTATCCCTGCCGACGCAAATAACACAAGAAACGGCACTATTGGATAGCGGTACCGCCCGAAGACGTAGAACATCAGCGTGCTTGCCGTGTAAATTGCCGGCATCAGATATAGCAGCCATAGTTTTTTTCGTTTGTTCCGTGTAGCCCATACGCCGAACAGTGCCAGAGGTGCGAGCGTGCCGAAGTGGCATACATAGCCCGTCAGCCGCAGCGGTATCGACCATTCGGAATAGGTGTATTGGTCCTCCGTGTCGGCGATTTCGGTGGCGTTGCATAGAAGCATAAATTTCTTTGCTACCAGTTTGAGCCAGTCGCCGGGCCGGGAGATGATGTAATCCAGAGCACGGCCGGTCCAATACCGCGAGACCTCTGCGGGGGTTAGTTTTCTGCCCATCGCCTGCTCGGCAAGCATAGTGTCGTCGGCAAGCTCGTACTTGGGGTGTCCTCGTCCGTAAAGCAACGGCCTGTAAAATCCCTCGGCATCTTCACTGTTACCGATGTACAAATTGCGTCCGAAATTTGATGTGGTCAGGTGAAACTGCCCCCCCACGAGCTGATTGCGCAGCCCAACGGGCAGTAGTACGCTTGCTAACCCTAATAGAAATACAGCCGTGAAGACCAGCCGTTGCCTGCCCAGGTTTCTATGATGTAGCAGCGTCCAGAGGACAATTGCAATAACGAACACAAGGGCGTTTTCCCTCGTTAGAATCATACATCCTATCACTAATCCGACGGCAAACCATAACAGATATTTGTGTGGTTTGTCGCGAAGTTTACTTAGAAGCCACAATGCCAGGCAGAGAAAGAATACGGCCAGAGTAGTTTTGTGGAACAACCCATCGAAAAAGATTGCCGGTGCGTACAATGCCAGCATCAATCCAGCCACAACACCAATCGGCCTCGAAAAGATACGCCGGGCCGTGTCGGCAAGCAGCACGCACGATAAGGCGCCGATGACGCTTTGAAGGATGCGTACGACTGCTACGCCGCTGCCGAATATGCTATAGACTGCCGCCAGAAAATATGCGTACAACGGCGGGTGATAAAATACCCCCTCGCCCAGCCAGTCGCCCTTTACGATTTGACGAGCCCAGGCATCGTATATCTGGGCGTCACCCATCGCCAACGTAAAAAACGGCGCTGTGCGAATCTGCCAGAGATGGACCGCCCGCACTAACATTGCGACGGCGAATATACCAATTGCGAACCAGACGAAGTGCTGCCGTTGTGCAGGCGGATTCGTTTTGGGATGGGTTTTTGTCATATATCCGAATTAGCTGAAATCTTCCGGGCGGGTCTTTTCTACCTGCCCGGATATACCGAGACTTAAATTATAGTCTTTGTGAAGGTAGCGTAAAGACATCCTTGAGGATTGTGGTGTCGAGTCCGGGCAAAATTTCTCGCTGAGAGCAAGCTGATATTGTATACTGGGCAAGATGAGAATCATAGCTGGTACAAAACGGGCAATGAAGCTGCTTAGCCCGAAGACAGGAGATAGTCGGCCCATTACCGACAGGGTCAAGGAATCGCTGTTCAACGTGCTTTACAAGTACGATATGCCGAACGGCAAGGTGGTAGCTGATTTGTTCAGTGGTGTCGGTTCTTTAGGGCTGGAGGCGGCGAGCCGTGGGGCTGAGTTTGTTACTTTTGTCGAGAGAGACCCGAAGATTATTGCGATTCTGAACAGGAACATAGAAAGAGCTGGCTTTGTTAAGCAGTCGAAGGTTATAAGGGCCGACGCCTTCAGGATTGCTGCGCCGGCTGACCCTGTTAGAAAAGCAACTTCTAACGGGGCTGGCGAGCGAAAATATGCTATGGTTTTTGTTGACCCGCCGTATTCTGCTACGAGAGACGTGGGGGAGGGTTCTCTTTTAAGCGGATTGCTGAATTTATTGTCGGACAAGTTGGATCCGAGCGGGATTGCCGTGGTCAGGACCGACAGCCACACAGAACTATTGGAGCGATATGGCCGGATGAGGGTAATAGAACGGCGGTGGTGGGGAAGTATGGCCGTAACTATATTGCAGCGGGGCAGCAGATGACAAATAAACAGGCGGCTATAAAGATAATTAAACAGCTGCACAGCAACGGCTTCGAGGCGCTGCTGGCGGGCGGGTGTGTGCGGGATATGCTGTTAGGCCGAACCGCCAAAGATTATGACGTCGCTACGGACGCCACGCCCAGGGATGTGATGAGGTTATTTAAGCGCACATTAAAGGTCGGAGCGCAGTTCGGCGTGGTGATAGTCTTAATCGAAGGCCAGAATGTGGAGGTGGCCACCTTCAGGGCGGAAAGCGGTTATGCCGACGGCAGGCACCCAACCGCCGTCAGGTTCGTCAGTGCCGCCGAGGATGCCAGCCGAAGGGACTTTACCATAAACGGGATGTTCTACGACCTGCTTGAGGATAAGGTTATTGATTACGTCGATGGGCAGGCAGACCTTGAAAGGCAGGTGATTAGAACTATCGGTCGGCCTGAAAAACGGTTTGACGAGGATTACCTGCGGATGCTGCGGGCGGTGCGGTTCTCCACTCAGCTTGACTTTGCGATTGAGAGGCAAACCTGGCTGGCAATTCGCAAAAACGCCGGCAGTATAGTCAAGATAAGCGACGAGCGTAAGTGCGCGGAGCTGGAGGTCATTCTTGTCGATTCGAACCGCTCCGCCGGTGCGTCAATGCTGATTAAAAGCGGGTTGGCCGAGGCGATTTTCCCAGGGTTTGTCGGTGAACAAGCAAAATTTGCAATCAGCGTATTGAGTCAGTTGCGAAAGAAGGTTGATTTTGCGCTGGCGCTGGCAGGGTTTTTTGCCGGCTTTCCGACGAAGTTTGCGCTCGAGAGGTGTGTGGTCCTTCGGCTGAGCAGAAGTGCAAACAAACATATCAGATTCCTGCTTACCAACAGAGGCAAGCTGCTCAGAAACAATATGTCTTTGGCAGAGTTGAAAAAGATAGTTTCTGAGCCGTATTTCTGGGACCTGTACGAGCTGCAAAGGGCGATTCAAAGAGCTAAAGGCGGCGGCAGGAAGGCCATCGCACCGTTAATAGCGCTAAGGAAGAGAATCAAGGCGCTTGGTGATGTTGAGCTACGGCCAAAGCCATTGCTGAACGGCCACGAACTGATTCGATTAGGCGCCGTGCCGGGGCCTGGGCTGGGACAGTTAGCTGAAGAGATGTACATCGCCCAATTGGAAGGAAAGCTGCAGACAAAAGAGCAGGCCGAGCTATGGGTGCAAAAGTGGTTACAGAAGCACAGGATGAGTGAGTGAATAATTACCACGGTATTACGTGAGAGTGTATAGCAAATGCAGCCCTTTACCCTTTTAATCAAGCCGACCGGCTCAGATTGCAATATGAACTGCCGGTACTGTTTTTACAAGGACAGGTCCCCGCAGCTTGGCCGAGGCGTCCAGCGAATGAGCGATGAGGTGCTCGCCAAGCTTGTTGAGGACTATCTTAAACTGGATTTGCCGGTCGCCGGCTTTGCCTGGCAGGGGGGTGAGCCGACGTTGATGGGACTGGATTTCTACGAGAAGGCGGTGGAGCTGCAAAAAAGATACGGCGCCGGCCGGCAGATAAATAATTCGCTGCAGACCAACGCAATTTTACTCGATGAAAAGTGGTGCCGGTTTCTGCACGACAACGACTTTCTTGTCGGGATTAGTATCGACGGCCCAAAGGGGCTTCACGACTATTATCGCACCGATTGCTCGGGGAAAGGAACATTCGACAGGGTGATGAAGGCCATCGAGAACTGTAAAAAACATAAGGTTGAGTTTAATACGCTTACCCTGCTGAACGACAGAAACGTAGAGCGGCCCGATGAGCTATTTGATTTTTTCGTTGAGAACGGCATAAGGTATCTGCAGTTTATCCCGTGTGTCGAGTTTGACGGGGCTACAGGCAAGATTGCGGATTTCTCGATTACACCTCAGCAATACGGCGAGTTTTTGTGCAGGATATTTGACCGCTGGATGGAGTATGGCCCAGAGAAGATAAGCATTCGTGACTTTGACTCGATACTGTCCTTCTGTGCGGCCGGCAAACATACGATTTGCACCTTTGACAGGCGGTGCAGCCAGTATATTGTCGTTGAGCATACCGGCGACTGTTTTCCGTGTGATTTTTTTGTCGAGCCGAGATGGCGATTGGGCAATATATTCGATACACCAATAGGGAAACTGGCAGCCGGTGGTAAAAAGCGGGCGTTTGCGCGCAACAAGCAGAATCTTTGTGATAAATGCCTTGTCTGCAGACACCTTGATGTCTGTCGCGGCGGCTGTGTGAAAGACAGAGGACAGAAGACAAAGGACAGAGGACAGAAGACAGAAGACGGAGGGGTAGAAAGCTATTTATGTGAGGGCTATAAGCGGTTCTTCGATTACGCAATGCCGAAATTCTCGCAGTTAGCTGCCGGGGGGTAGTATTCAGGTTTTTAAAAGTCGGGAATTTTTAAAAAACACTGTTTTTTGGGGTTTATTTTAAAGTGGGATGTTGGTTTTTGGGGCAAAAACGAGGGTTGGTGGGTAAGTTTGGGTGGTTTGGGCAAGATAGGCAGGAAAAAAATGGAGAAAAATGGAGAAAAATGAAGAAAAAATGCAAAAAATAGAGAAAAATAGGTACGTTTTTGGGAAAAATAGAGAAAAAAAGAGAAAAAATGCGACGCATTTTAACCACGGAGAGACTATGAAGGCCCGGGTGTTTTTATGATGGTCTGCGACCGCAAAGAATCGGCCGGTTATTTTAATAGTCCTTGAAATTTTTCATCCAGATTGGCCAGTCGGTCGGCTGGGCGCCGCCGCAGGCGGTCCACGGGCCGCATTCGTCCCACTTGAGGTTCCACTTCAGCGTCCACAATTCTTTCAGCCCTACCTTCCTGGCGGAGAAGTCCACAAAGGCGGCGTTTATCGCCCCGTTGTGCCGGTCAATACAGAATCGCGTCATACCCACAAATGTCCCAGGCTCGTCCCTGTAACTTGGAGGTGGGCTGTTCTCGGAGGGCTCACCAACGTAAAAGCCCTTGCCGTCCAGCATCAGCGGTATTTTGTCCGCACCTTTGACATTAGCACTTTTCACCCGCCTGGGATACCTTGGGTCTTCCGTCCGCGGGTCGTTACGAACCCAGTCATTCTGCATATAGCTTGTGTACTCTCCGGCCTCGACGAAGGGAAAGCTCGGCTCTATCCAGCCCGAGTACGAACCATCGGGAGTGGTATCATACTCACGAACCGCCCTGTTACCGTCTGCCCAGAGCGGCCCCCACGCCTCAAAGGTAGTGGCCTCCCTATATCCCGGAAGGAATCTATTTGGGACCGGCATTGGTTTGGTGGCCTCCGGGCAAAGCCGCAGCTTTCCCTGCCTGTAGTATGGCTGCAGCACGTATAACCAGCATTGATAGGACTTCTGTCCACTCTCGGTTCCCATCGGGAAAAAGCCATCGTAATCGTTTGTGTACATCTGAAAGCAGGTGCCCCATTGGAAGAGGTTCGAGAGGCAGACTGCCTCCCTGGCCCTTTTGCGGCCGCCGCCGCCAATGGCTGCGATGTTTGCCAGCAGAAAGAGAACGCAGCCAAGAGCGACGACAAGGTCTTTTTTCGTAAAAGCCGGTTTCATAGTTTTTACCCTTATAATTGCGTTTTAATCCTCATTTAGCCATCGATACGCTATCTCGGCAACATCACTGAAATCAACGTATAAATCCTTATTTATATCGCCCGCAAGGTATGTTTCGTAGCCCTGGTAATCGCAGGGCGGGTCTGCATATAAATCCATATTCGTGCAGCCAAGCCAGTCGAGCGCTAATACCGCAAGGTCGACGAGATTAACAGTCAGGTCGGCGCTTATGTCCTGCGGTCTGTGCAGGTCGTATGGCTGGTCTTCGCAGCCGTCGTCTCCAATGGCCCATACGATGTTGTTTGCATCGCCGACTGACGTTGAATTGTCCCTTTCACCGGCAACTATTATGGTGTTGTCCTGGGCAATTACAGGGAAGGTCAACCAGTCGCTGCTTCGGAACCGGGCGATTTCTTCGCCGTCGGGACTGACGACGCAGAGGTGGCCGTCGTCGCCGGCGGCGTAGATTCGGCCGTCACCGCCGACTGTCAGTGTGAAGTTGCCCATCATACCCAGCCGGGTTGCCCACCTGAGACTGCCGTTGGGGTCAACCGCCCGCAGACGCCCGTCGTCGAGACTTACGTAGATTGTGCCGTCAAGCGCCAGGGCCGGCTCAGACCAGCAGTTCGAATATTTGTACCAGCCCTCGATAATGCCACCATAATAGGGGCTGTTGGGGTCGTCAACAGGTGGCTCGCCAGGACCGTACCAAGTGAAACACTCCTCGGGGAAGCCCCAGCAGACAACGATACCTGCCAAATCTGTTGCCCAGATGATAGTGCCGCTGTCGGGCTCGATTGCATAAAGATTTGAGTCTTGCACCAGCGTTTGATATATGGTGCCGTCCGGCGCAACGACCGGCGAGGGGAAGGGCCAGCCGGATTTATTGTACCAGGGGTTTCCATATTCGTCATAGACTAAAGGTTGCAAATTGCAGGCCCATTTCAGGGCGCCGTCATTCGGCTCGAGTGCATAGAGGTTCGGCTCGTATAATCCGCCGATATATACCGTGCCGTCCGCGCCTATTGTCGGCGAGGCGAGAATTGAGCCGCTTGGCGTGCCTAAGCCGGCCGTTTGAAAGCTCCACAGTTCACTGCCGTCCTGACCTAATGCATAAAGTGAGCCGTCCTGTGAGCAGACATAAACCTGGCTATCCGGTGATACCGCCGGCGATGAATATATAAAGCCGTCGGTTGTATGCGTCCATCGCAGGTTTCCGTTAGTGTCAACAGCATATAGCTTTCCGTTCTTTCCTCCGACATACACGGTGCCATCGCGTCCTATTGTCGGTGCGCTAAAAAGCGGGGTATTTGTATCATAGCTCCACAGAAGCGAGCCATCGTCGATATCGAGCGTATATAGCCTGCCGTTTTCGCAGGCGATATGGACTTTGTCGTCGCCATTGATGGTTGGGCTTGCCGACACGGGCGCATCTGTTTCGAACTGCCATTTGATACAGCCGAGTTCCGGCCCGTAGTTCGGATTCCAACCGGACCGCCTGAAGTCACCACCGAGCGATTCCCACGTTGAGGTTATCGTCGGCCCGGGAGAATCGGGATGGATTGTAAAAAGGCCGCTTTCAAAGCAGAGGGCATTGGGGTCGGGGACGCTGGGGACGACCGAGACAAGGCACTGGTTGGAGTCGACCCCATTCGGCAGATGCCAGATGTAACCGCCCGTATTGGCGGCGTTATTTTCAATCGTTACCCAATCGCCGCCATTATTGGGGTTGTAAGAGATATCGACCGTGCCGGTTATGCCGAAACTATACCAGTTAATCCCGTGTGTGCTGCCGCCAGCCCAGACCTCACCTGCCGGCGGTTTGGTTACAATTATCATCGGTGCAAATTCATCGGCGCCCATATCAACGCAAAAGCCGACAATTCGCGGCTGACCGTCAATATCCACGTTATTGACTCCTGCGGAGAAATTGGGAAAGCCGGCGTTTATACAGGGCGAGCTTTTTTGCAGGTGCAGGTCGCCGAAGTCGTCGTTATCGCTGATGCCCCAGCCGTCTCCGCCGTCGTTGGGGTCGCGTACGAACATCGGGTTGTCATCTATGTTATGGTTGTCCGGGTCGCCGAAGGGGATGTTGGCATCGTTGGGGTCATCGTCCTGGATACAACTGAATATCACTTGCAGCTCGCTGCTAAACCAGCAGTTTATCTGAGCGGCTTCAATTAGGCCGGTGCTGTCGGTATTGCCCCAAAGGATGCAGTTGGTCAAGGATATTTTGGAGTAATAGCAGCGTATCCCACCGCCTTCGTTGCCGGCTGAGTTACCGCCGAAGGTGCAGTTGGTCAGTGTCGAGATTTCTGAGTCGTTATACATTCCGCCGCCGTTGTTACCGGCCGAATTGGCGTTGAAGGTGCAGTTTTTAATCTTTGGGTAGCTGCTGCTGCCTCCTTCGCAGCAGATACCGCCGCCATTTTCTTCAGCTGAGTTTCCTGTGATAGTACAGTTTGTAATCGTGAGATTACCCACGCAGTAGATTCCGCCACCATTGGCAGCGGCCGTGTTACCCGTTATAGTGCAGTTTGTAATCGTCGGATTGCCGGTGCAATAGATACCACCGCCATCGCCATCATAAAAAGGTTCTTGAAGAGAAGATGTGTTATCACTAATCGTGCAGTTTGTAATTATAGAGTTGCTATTCCAGCAGAATATTCCACCGCCGCGATCACCAGCGGTGCTGCCACTTATAATGCAGTTTGTAATCGTCGGGCTGCTGTCGTAGCAGTAGATTCCAGCGCCGTCGGAGTCGCTGTTGCCATTGATAATGGTCAGGCCGGTGAGTATGGAGTTCGCATCTTCGCCATTTTGGAATATGAAGCCGCGGCCGTCGCCGTTACAGTCAACTATCGTTGCGGCAATAAAATAAGGGTCTTCGGGAAAAATGCTTTGGACGGTAACGGCCTTGCCGTCAAAATCGATGTCCCTGTTGCCTTCGCCGGTGTATGTGCCGGGGAAGACATAGATAAAATCGCCGTTGACAGAATAATCAATTGCCGCCTGAATGTTGTTGAAATCGTAGGGCCAATCGTCATCGACAATAATTACATCCGCATAGCAAGAAACGGTTAATAGCAAACACACAAAGACCAGAACAGGGCTTTTTATTTTTCCCTTCATTTTTCCAAAACGCTCTCGTGAAAGCGATGTTTAACAAGTTGCATTATAACAAAAATCGTTCTGGAATACAATTAAAAATTGAAAAAAGTATTCTTTGGCTGCTATTGAAATCGCTGAGAGAACTCTGGTTATTACGATTACTGGGGTGGTTTTTTGTTGACAGAAAAGGGATTTTTCTGTAGGATACTTGTCTTAATGACGAGTATTTATAGTAGCTTTTTGTTTTCGGCCCGGTGAAAATTAGCGTAGATTCCGCAAATTAAACGGATTTTTGGAGAAATTTCGATGTTCAGCAGGAAAAACGTGGTGATAATTCTGGTGATGGGGCTTTTTTGGGTCAGCGCCGGTTTCGGTGAGGGGCTTGAAGAGAACTGGAATGATTTTTTGCATTATACGAAAATCGGCCGACTTGATTTGGCCGCAGGATATGCACAGGCGGTACTGGCAAGCGGGCCTGACCCTATGGAATTGCTTGCGCTAAGCGAGGCGAACCCGCAGGGCTATGCGATTCTGTTAAGGGTTGTCGAGGCCGCACCCGAAGCTGAACTGACCGAGCTTGCCGGCAAAATCTTAGATATTATCAAGCAGGGCAAATTTGCCCGCCGTGCTGAGCCGAGGGTCATTGCAGAGGAGATAAGACGGCTGAGCACCACTACCCGCGGGCGACTTACGGCGGTTAAACGCCTTACAGACGCCGGCGAATATGCGATACCGTATATGCTAAGTGCGATGGCCGACGAGAGCCGCGGAGGAGAATTTTCGAATATCGTGTGGGCGCTTTCGCAAATCGGCAGAGATTCGGTAAGGCCGCTCGCAGCCGCTTTGCAGAGCGACGATATCGCTATCAGGGCCGAGATAATAAAGGCGCTGGGCGAGATTGGCTATCCTCAATCGCTGGCTTATCTGAAGTATATTATCGAGAAGGACGAGTCTGCAGAGCTTGGCGGACTGGCTGGGCGGAGTATCAGGCAGATTGACCCTGCGGCGTTAGAGATAAGTGCAGCGCAATTGTTCTACCAGCTTGCTGAAAAGTATTATTATCACGCCCCGTCGCTGGCGCCGGCGGAAGATGCCGATTTTGCCAATGTATGGTTCTGGGATGCCGGGGGTCGCCGATTGGTTCGCGAGGAGGTTGACAAGGGCTATTTTAACGAGCTTATGGCGATGCGTGCGTGCGAGTGGGCTTTGAAGGCGGATGCTGGTTTTGGCAGGGCCATTGGTCTGTGGATAGCCGGCTATTTCAAGGCGGAGTCCGCCGGCGTCGATATGCCCGCTTACTTCGGGGCCGGCCACGCTGATGCGATTGTCTATGCCACCACTGCGGGGGCGGAATATCTGCATCAGGGGCTTGCGCGGGCCGTCGAGGACAAGAATGCCTATGTTGCGCTTGGTGTCGTAGAGGCATTGGCTGCCGCTGCGGGTGAGAGGTCGCTTCTTTATCGGCTTGGTGCGGAGCAGCCATTGGTTCGGGCGCTGACTTTTGATGACAGGGCTGTGAGATACAGTGCGGCGATAGCAATAGCCGCAGGCGGCCCTACGGAATACTTCGCCGAGAGCAGGATTGTTGCCGAGATTCTGGCAGAGGCGCTCGGCGAAAATGCGGGTTTGGCCAATAGATGGGTGGCCGAAAGCTACGACGTCCGTGCAGCCAGGGTTATGCTCAAATTAGCTCAAACGCGAAATCCCGTGATTGATTTATCTATCGCTCAAAGCGCCCTTATAAATGCTACGATGGGGAATAACGGCGAGATTCAAATCCTTTCCGGTCGGGTGCTTGCCCATCTGGAGAGTCCGGATGCCCAGCGTGCGATAGCGGCGATGGGCCTTATCGAGACCAACGATATGGGTGTTCGGTTGTCCGCATTTGATTCGCTGGTTGTCTCAGCGAAGCTTAACGCCAATCTGCTTGACGAGGGGATGATAGATGCTATCTATTCGCTGGTCGGCTCGCAGGATATTGACGCGGAATTGCGCAGCGCCGCCGCCGCGGCCTTCGGGGCACTTAATTTACCAAGCCAGAAGGTGAAGAATCTAATACTCGACCAGGCACGCAGTTAACTACTCAAACTGACCGATGGCCAGTTTGAAAATGTAAAAATCAAAGTGCAAAACGCAAAATTGCGGAATGTATTGTCAAAAATCGACTTACATTTAACATTTGCTACAAATCGGTCAGTTTGAGTTGATTAAAGATTGGGCGGCGACCCCATCATCGAGAGACCATTCGTATTGTTAATGCCTTTGCCCTGCTCGCTCCTTTTTTCTTGACGTGTATATGCTGCAGAAGTAAATTTCACTTATGGCTCAGCCCAGCCAAGTTTTAGCAGGAAATGATAGTAAGGTTCCATTTTGGCGTCGAACAGCCGCGCTTCTGCTGCTCATTGTCCTGCTGGGGGCGTTTTTACGGTTAGTCAAGCCGGGCCAATCCCCGCCCGGGCTGAACCAGGACGAGGCGGCCAATGCCTGGAATGCGTACTGCCTTCTGAAGACCGGCAAGGACCAGGCCGGTGTCTCGTGGCCGATTTTTTATACGCGGGGTCTGGGCGGCAACCGCACGACACTTTATATTTACCTGCTGCTGCCGTTTCAGGCCGTCGGCGGATTGAATGTATATACGACGCGTCTGCCGGCGGCTGTCGGCGGGGTGCTTACCGTTCTGCTGGTTTATTTCGCAGGCGGGCGGTTGTTCGACCGGCAAGTCGGCCTTGCCGCTGCATTTCTTTTGGCGTTAAACCCCTGGCATATTCAGCAGAGCCGTTGGGGCCACGAGTCCTCTTTGGGCGCTTTGCTGGGGCTGGTTCCGCTGGTTATGATGCTGTGGGCCAACCTGCCTTTAGATGACGACAAAGACCGTGTTCCGCGTCCGTTCATTGCCGCTTTGGCCGGCGCCGTGATTGGCGTCTGCTGCTACGGCTATCATGCGGCGCGTTTGTTTGTGCCGGTTTTTCTTCTGGCGGCTGGTTTGGTAACGCTGCCTGGGTGGCGGCGATTGCTTAAGACTCGTAAAGGCGCCGTGGCCGTCGCCGGCTTTATCTTCGGCTTTGCAATCACCTTTGGCCCGTTGGCCTGGCAGCATATATTCCACGCCGAAGGCGTCGGCCGCTACGGCCAGCTATACCGTCAGCAGGGATATTTTATCGGCTCTGAGCCGCTGCCGATTGCGGTGAATAGCTTTGTCAGCCGGTACGTCCAGCACTTCGGGCCTGAGTTCCTGTTTGTCCGCGGCGACCATTCCCCTATCCAATCTCCGCCTGGTGCCGGCCAGTATCACTGGTATATGCTGCCGCTTATGGTCTCTGGATTGATAGCGCTGTTTGGGAGACTTAAATGGTCGCGTGCAGCCAGAATCCTTCTCGTGTTCATTGTTACCTATCCCATCGGTGATTGTTTATATCACTCTGCCGGTGCACACGCATTGCGCAGCTCGCCGGGTTTGTGCAGTTTGATTTTGTTAGCCGGCGTTGGTGGGGTTAGCGCCGGCAGATGGCTGTGGAAACAGGGTCGTCTTGCGGCCTTGACTGTTACAGCCGGCTTTGTCCTTGTGGTTGTCAGCTTGAATGCACGGTATCTCTATCGTTTCTATGGTGAATACAACCGCCGGCCGCAAATCTATCGTGGTTATCACGTTGACCTGGTCGAGGCCTGCGATTGGCTGCGGGGCCGCTTTGACGATATCGATGCCGTTTTCTGCACGACCGATGGTATGAACCAGCCCTATATCATTACGTTGGCGGCTCTTGGTTATGACCCCCAGCGGTGGTTTCACGAACAGCGTGATTTGAGCTTCGTTACGCCCGAGGGTTTTGACATCTACACCCGTTACGGCAAGATGCACTTTATGTATGGCCCGTCCTTTGTGCCGGCGCTGAGGGAATTACGGCAGAAGAGCCCTCAAAGCCGTATTATTTTCATCGTTCGACCCGGCGAGCTCGGGTTTAAAGACCCGATTCACAAGATATACGGCCCTGATGGTGAAGCAACTCTGTGGATACGTCAGACGGGGGTTAAAGGGTCCGGTACCTAACCAGGTGCACAGTTAATTAAAAACCGTTGATTTTTATGTCATTGCTTGAAATTTAGGCCTGGACTGGGGAATCTAATCATAATCGTGGAGAAAATCCTAAAGAATTGGAAAAATACATCGAAAATAAAAGGGAGTAGCAGCATTGAGGATAAATGTATAGTGACGTGTCGTTGCCACAATGTTTTCACAAAATAATAGTTTTTACGAGGGATAAGTTATGGAAAAGAAAATTAGCTCCGTAGCGGTTTGTTTGGTTATTTTAGCTGTTTTGGTATCGGGGGCGGTTTCACAGGAAAGGATATTCGAGAAGGGGGTATCAAAACCCGTGCAGTGGTATAAACCCGGCGAACTAATCGTCAAATTCAGGGCAGATACGTCTGAGAAGATTATAGAGCAAATAAACTTCAGGTATGGTATCAGCCAGCTGTATAAAAGCTCATTACTCGGATTCAGGAAGCTAAGGGTTCCAAGGGGGAAAAACGTGTTTGATTTGGCTGACGCTTTATCAAGAGAGGCGAATGTGAAATATGCCCGGCCGAATTACGTCTGTCGGGCGTTTTTCATCCCCAATGATGAGTATTATTCATATCAATGGAACTTCGATTTGATTGATATGGAGCAGGCGTGGGACGTAGAAAGCGGAGACCCGGGTGTGGTAGTGGCAATTCTCGATACAGGTGTTGCCTATGAGAATTACAGGAGGTTGTGGAAGAGATACTATCTGGCACCGGATTTGGGTGGGACCAATTTTGTCGCCGGCTATGATTTTATTGAAGGAGACAGCCATCCCAATGATGATGAAGGTCATGGGACGCATGTTACCGGCACCATCGCCCAGACAACCAATAATAGTATAGGTGTTGCAGGTGTGGCTTTTAATTGCTCCATAATGCCGGTTAAGGTTCTGGACAGCACAGGCGCCGGGACATCGTCATCGTTGGCGGACGGCATTTTATATGCGGCCAATAACGGGGCCAAAGTGATTAATATGAGTCTTGGATTTCCGCCGGACATTGTGCCGGAGGATATTCCGGTGGTTACGGAAGCGGTACAGTATGCTTATAGTAAAGGGTGTGTCTTAGTGGGCTCCTCAGGTAATGAAGGCGTGGATACGGTGAGCCTGCCGGCCGGCTACCCGGGGGTAATAGCTGTTGGAGCGGTACACTCTGGTGATGCCAGAGCGGATTATTCTCAATACGGGCCGCAGCTTGAGTTAGTGGCCCCCGGAGGTGACGAGGAAGATAGAGACGGAGACGGGTATATCGACGGTGTGTTGCAGCAGAGCTTCGGGAACAATACCAGGGATTGGGGATATTGGTTTTATACGGGTACTTCCTGTGCCGCACCTCATGTGTCGGGGTTGGCGGCGTTGCTGCTTTCTCAAAATCCTGCTCTCGGTAACGAAGAGGTCAGAGAGTTGATGTGCGGCACGGCTGTTGACTTAGGGCCTGCAGGCAGAGACGATGAGTATGGCTACGGACGAATAGACGCTTATGCAGCCCTTACCGGCGAAATTATTCCGAATGAACATCCTGTGGCAAATCCTGGCGGGCCTTATACCGGAGTTGAAGATACGCCTGTTGTCTTTGACGGCTCGGCTTCTTTTGACCCTGACGGTGACCCGCTGACCTACTCCTGGGACTTCGGTGACGGCTCACAAGGCAGTGGAATGAGTCCGTCTCACACGTATACCGGTGGAGGCGAATATGTGGTAACTCTGGTTGTAAATGACGGGAAAGCCGATTCTGAGCCCGCAACGACAACGGCAGCCATTGAAGGGCTCAATGACCCGCCGGTTGCGGATGCAGGAGCCGACCAAAGTGTCTCTGATGCTGACGGGACGGGCTTTGAGACCGTTACCTTAGATGGCTCGGCTTCTTTCGATGCTGATGGTGTAATCTCTTCTTACAAATGGATGGAAGGCCAGGTGGTATTAGGCACGGCCGCTGTGGTTAGCCGTGATTTTTCAGCAGGTACACACACTGTTACTTTAACGGTTACTGATGACCAGGATGATTCAGCCAGCGATGATGTTGTAATCATCGTGAATGCCAATCAGTCCCCGACAGCCGAAGCCGGCCCGGACAGAAACGGCTCGGTGGGTCAGACATTGAACTTCGATGGTTCCGGTTCTTCCGACCCTGATGGGAGCATCGTTAGTTACCACTGGGACTTCGGTGATAGCTCATCCGGTACCGGCGTTGGTGTTACCCATACATACGCCGCAGTCGGGACATATACGGTTATTTTGACGGTGACGGACAACGGCGGGCTTACAGGCCAGGACAGTGCTACCGTAACAGTTACCGAAGAGCCCGCCGAGATAGAGGTATTCTATGACGGCTTTGAGGTGGGTGAATGGAATGGGCTTTGGACTGAGGACAGCCAAAATGACTGGTTCCGTTCAACTCAAAGGGCTGTGGATGGAAGTCATTCTGCCGAAGTTGACGGGCGCGCCTCGGATGCACAATTAATCTCAGTTCCCATAGATTTGCAAGGAAGGACAAGTGCCGCCATTAGCTTCTTCTGGTACATCGAAAAAACCCTTGATGGAAGAGAATATCTTGCCTTTGACGTTTCTACTGATGGAGGAGCTAATTGGATTGAGAAGGCACGTTTAAGTGGAAACGTTGACCCGGAAGATACGTGGCACGATGTAAGCATCGACCTGACCGGCATAGATAGTCTTAAGATTCGGTTCAGGGCAAAGATGTCTCGTTCGAATGAAGATGCGAACGTTGATGCGGTTAAGGTTATTGCCCGGTAATTTTTGGTAAAGCGTTACTTGTATTCGAGCCAGGCGTCGCGGAACAACTTGATTGTTTCCCACGGTGTGTTTATCGGGGTATTGCAACTGGCGGACAACATAAAACGGTGCTTGTAGGGCTGCATAACTTCAAGGAGATTTTTCACATAGCCGAATATTTGTTTCTTTGTGGTGAGTTCTTCTATTTCAGCGGCGCTTATTCCGCCGGTAATGATAAATCGGTCGCCGGACAATTCCATCGCCTCTGTGAGCTCAACATCTCCGATGGGAGGGAATGCCACACCTTCCAGCCCATCTACACCTAAAGAGGAAATTAGCTTGAGGTTGTCTTTTTGTTGACCGCAGGCGTGAATGAAAAAGGTCGAGCCGTGTTCGTGACATATCCGGCCGGCCTTTTCGTAGAAAGACGCACTGTAGTTTTCCACATAGCTGGGTGAATGAAACATTGTATCGAGATTGTCCATCGCTATCATTGCCGGCACATTCGCCCGGGCCATCTGCCGAACGAGGTCAAGCTGGGCCTGTTCGTGGATGGACAGTATGTCCCTTGTGCGGTCCGGGTAGTCCGTTATCAGATATGTCGTATCGACTGCTCCGAGAGAGATATGCAGCAGTTTAAGCGGACTGAATAACTCCCCCGCAACGACAATCCCGTCATCGCCGACTTTTTGCTGCTGCCGGGCGTATTGGTCGGCGGAAAACTCCCACCGGCGGGCTGATACTAATTGTTCAAATGCGTCAAGCTGTGAATTGTAATCGTCAACCGGAAATTTTTCCTGCACGAGGGTCGAGCCGTCGGCAACGTAACGCAGACGTTCCGTCAGGTTGCCCGCCTTTGTTTGATAGGTTTTTTCAAATACTCTGTCACTGCCCTGACGATACTCATTAACCGAAACCTCAACTCCATCGAAGATTGGCTTGGCCAATCCGCCGAACCAGCAGCGCTTCTGGTCGCAATAGGTATTTCTGCTGAATACGTCAAGTGCCAGATATTTGATTAAATCTAATTGCGTTCGACAATGGGCAATCTCTTCGGGAACTGTATTATGGTTCTGCTGATGAGCGAACCACTGCCAGTAATTGGGAGCGAACACAAAACGTGCGGGCGTTTCTCTTTTAAGGACGGCCTCTACGACTTCGATGCCGCTACTTCCTGGTATAGACATTTTCACCACTGTTACTGCTGCGAAGCCCGTCCCCGCGAAAGCAGGGAGCAGGAATCCAAAATCGGCGTTTTTGG
Source organism: uncultured Pirellulales bacterium (assembly GCA_964405375.1). Lineage (GTDB taxonomy): Bacteria > Planctomycetota > Phycisphaerae > Sedimentisphaerales > Anaerobacaceae > CAYONQ01. The sequence goes on along the minus strand of CAYONQ010000019.1, from coordinate 5,979 downwards.
CCCTGGGTTCCCACCTTTGTGGGAATGACATATTACTCAAACTGACTGATGGTCAGTTTGAAAATGTAAAAATCAAAGTGCAAAATGTAAAATTGCGGAATCCGCCTGACGGCGGATAGCTGTTTTATGACATTTTTTGAGAAACATAATGTATTGTCAAAAACCGACTTACATTTAACACCTGCTGCAAAACCGGTCAGTTTGAATATATTAGATTTTTTAAACCGCTTCTTTAACGGGCTTTCTGGTCAGTTGTGTAATGGCTTCGTGAATTACGGAGCAGCCCTCTTTGACTGCCTCTTCTGTAATGCACAGCGGCGGAGCGATTTTGATACAGCCGCCGCCGAAGCCGACGGGAGCGAACATCATCAGCCCCCTGCGGAAGCAGAGATTGACTGTATCCCAGGCCAGGTCTCCGTCGGGGTCTTTTGTGCCTTTTTTGATGGTCTGCAGGCCGCCTACCAGTCCGGCGCCCGGCGCAAAGCCGATAACGTCTGAAAAATCTTCTTTTATCTTCTGCAGCTCGGTCTGCAGGACTTTGCCGACCTTGTCAGCATTTTCGATTATGTGCTCTTTTTCAATAAGCTCGATATTCGCCAGCGCCGCGGCACAGCAGATAGGATTGCCTGAGTGCGTGCTGGTCATCTCGTTCGGCCCGTAGAGGTCCATAACTTCCTGCCGGCCGATGACGCCGCTTATCGGCATTGAGCTGCTGAGTCCCTTACCTATACAGAACAGGTCGGGCACTATATCGTAAAGCTCGAAGCCCCACTGCCGGCCGCATCTGCCGAAGGCGGCCTGCACTTCATCGAGGCAAAGCAGAGCGTCGTGTTTGTCGCACCAGGCGCGCAGGTCTTTGGCGTATTTTTTCGGCATAAAGTAAGGTCCGCCGCCCTGATAGGTCTCGGTGATTACGCCTGCAACGTTATCAGGGTTGACTCCAAGTTCGGCGAGGGTCTTCTCGAACAGCTTGAAGCCGGTATCTTCACAGCGAAAGCCGTTGGGGAAGGGCACGTGCACAATCTCCGGGTCGAGGTTCTTTATCCAGGCCTTTCCACCAGATATGCCACCCATCTGCTGTGCTCCCAACGTTCTGCCGTGGAATGAGTCGTTAAATCCCACGATGACGCTCTTATTGTCTCCGCCGAGCTTTCGGCCGTATGTGCGCATCAGCTTGAGGGCACATTCGGTTCCTTCCGAGCCGGTGCTTAACAGGAACACCTTGTTTAAGCCCTTCGGTGCAAGCGAAATCAGCTTCTGGACAAGATTGACTCTTGGCTGATTGGGAAAGCAATAGCTGGTAAGCAATGGTTTGGATGCCTGCTTGATAATCGCATTCACAATTTCCTTTCGGCCGTGACCGGCGTTGGTGATAAGCACGCCTGATGAGAAGTCCAGCCACATATTGCCGTAGGCATCGTAGATATTTACTCTTTCGGCGCGGTCCCAGATGACCGGCGGCTGACCTCGCATACTAATCGGTTCGTTCTTACGCAGTTTCTCAAGCTCTTTTATTGTCTGCTCGTTCGGGATTGCCCCGGAAAGCTTGCGAAACTTTGTTAATACCGGTTCTACTTCAGTTGGTACAAGCGGAAATTCTTTTGCCATTTTATCTGGTCTCCTTCCGTTTAAGATTACATCATTGTATTAGTATTTACGAAAATCCACGCCGGCGTTTTCGCCGTAGGTTATTTCGACCTCTCTGGCGTCATTTAATATCGAGAGGCGTCCGGCCTCCATCACCAGCTCATTATAGGAGCTGTTTTTCGGTGTTGCCATAACTGCTTCATCATCAAATTGCCTAATCAGCTTTTGTCTCGCGGCCAGGGCCTTTTTTTCGTCAAGGCCTTCTGCGGCGTCGATACACTTGCAGATGCTTTTCATTATATACTCAATCGAGCGATACCCATAGCCGACGGGTGTCAGACCGCCGCCGCCGATGTTGACGTACTTGAGATAATCGGGGCTCGGCTCGGCATAACAGGTGTCGCCGGGGTCGCTGCCTTTTTTCAGGTATGCGTGTTCAACGCCGCGGTACTGGTCGTTGTGGACAATCATAGTGCCGCAGTCGTCTCCCCTGAAGTGCATCCGTATTCCCTGCCAGTTGCCGCCGGGGCCTTCATCGGGATAGCCGAGGGCGTTCTGGACGTTCAGGACACCGCCGTTCTCGAAGATGACCCTTCCGTCTGTCCAGAGGTAACCTTTGTTGCCGTTCGGATATTCCTCGATGATGCCGTACACCGACACGTATTTGGGCAGAAGACCGGTTATGAAGGTCAACTGGTCGGTGTAATGGCAGGCGATATATGCGAACACGTCTGAGTTCTCGCAGGTGCACCAGTTCTGGAAATTCGAATGGCGATAATACCAGCACTCGTGCAGGGCGGCCTGGCCGAGGCGAAATTCTCCGAATCTGCCCTGTTTGTAGAGCCGGCGGGCCATTAACACACGGTCGTCGAAACGTTTGTGGTACTCCACGCCGATGACCAGACCCTTTTCGTAGGCCTGTTTCTCTATTTTCACGGCCTGGGAGTATTTGAGTACTAGCGGCTTGACGCAGCATATATGCTGGTCGTTCTCCAGCGCCGCCTCAATAACCGTATTGTGCAGATGGTCCGGCACGGCAACTACGACGATATTGCGCTTGGGCATCTTCGCAATTAGCTCTTTGAACAAATCAGGAAACCTCTTTTCCGGGTCGGTATCCAGCGAGGGATACGGTGTAAAGTTTTGGCCGGGAAAGGCCTTTTTGAGCGTCGCATCATCGGCCAGTGTTTTCAGCGGGGGGCTGTTTAAGGCACAAATGCTAATGTCTCCGACGATTCCCATCCGCTGAATATGGTAGATTGCGGGCAGAATCTGCACCTGCGTTATCATTCCGCCGCCGACGATACAAACCTGTGGTTTATCGCTCATTGAAGTTCCTTTCTTATTAGTTTTTTGAATCACATTACTTACTCAATTATACGTCCATAACACACGAGCCGCCTATCGGCGTAACCGTCTCTGCCGCTGTCGGCAGGTTGCGGGGACGGTAGTATTGCTCGGCCATATTGTCGATGAGCTGCCGGGCGTATTTATCCTCAACGACTGCGGCAATAGTGCCGCCGCTTCCGGCGCCGACCAGCCCTGCGCCGACAACACCCTGCGTCGCTATGGCGATATCGACGAGCATATCCATTTCCGGCACGCTGGCGGCGTAACCGCCGGGCTGCCGCCACAGTGCGGCCCCGGCTGTCCGCTCGGGCTCGGCCGATTCTAAATCGCTGATTAAGTCGTCAATCCTCGCAGCGGAGCAGCTATTATCGCTCGGCAGACGTCTTCCGTCAACCAATTTTGTTACGCGGTCGCCATCGTGCGAGATGTTCATCAGCTCGCCAAAGGTCTTCATATCGCCTTTTCGCAGACACTGCGGAACCATATCTGCACGGATGCATTCCGTTAGCCCGTACAGGTATACCTGCCTGATTTTGTATCCTTCTTCGGGTTCATCGTGGCTTCTGAAGATGTGGCGAATATCTTTTTCGTGTTCAGGCAGGAGCTTCAGCACATCCTCGCGTCGGCAAGAGGCCGGCAGCGATTTTACTATGCGATAAATCTCGACCTCGTCAACGCCGAGCCGGGCGGGATTGACGTCACGGAGGTATTTAAGTTTGTCGGCATACTGCGGGAAGCTCTTGCGAATCATCATTAGGCCGAACACGTAGGCGGCCACGCATTTATTGAATGCACTGCGGGCGCCGAGCTGCTTGTTTGCCTTGACCGTACTGTCGGCCAGCACAATCCTGTAGCCGGCGGGAAGCGGAATATTGTCGACTGTTATAGGGAAGCTGGTCATATGCAGGATTGTGTTGGGCCTGCCGAATTTGATGGCTGCGTGGTCGCTGTATCCGCCGCGTGTGCCGACGTACCACTCGGCATAGCCGCAGTGCTCAATCAACTCCATCGGCTCGATTTCGAGCGCATTTATGCGCATTACCGCCTCTACGGCGGCCATAACGACCGCCGAGGACGAGCTAAGCCCCGCCGCTATCGGGATATTGCCGTAGAACATCATATTCATACCCTTAATCGCCGGGGCGAAGGCGCCGTCGTTTCTGGTGTTGAGATGCTGAAAGTACAGCACGGCACAGCGGACATAATTCGACCAGGTAACCGACGGGTCGTTGGCGCGTTTTTCAAATTCATCGTGGCACCAGCTTTCCCAGTTTTGGATTTTTTCGCCTTTCGGCAGGCAGTCACTGATGCGGAATTGCTCATCAGGGAATTGGGCCGACTCGACATTTTTCACTAACACATAATCATCGTCACGCGGCTCGACGACCGCCCACATCTGCTTTACGGCAATGGGGTTGACCGACCCGCCGCGGTGGTCGATATGGGTGCCTAACAGGTTCACCCGACCGGTCGAGCGTGCTATGATGACGCTGCGGTTTGGGCCGTACTTTTGGGCGAATGTTTCGAGCGTCCGCAGGCACATCTTTGCCGCCTCGGCCTTTTCGCCGGTCTGGTCGCCGTATATTTCGTTCAGGCGGCTGTGGAAGCTGCTGTTTGCGTTTTTTACCATATTGCACCACTGGCCGACTTGCCGCAGCCCGTCGATTTCATCAGCCATAAACTTCTATCCTCTAAAAACAAATTCTACAGCAGCACAAAGGGACCTGTGGGTTGTGCACTTATGAGTTGCGCACTACTTTGCAGGGTACGTAAAAGGCCGAATCGGCCAAAACCACAATTCTAAACCGAAAATCGCTGCTGTCAAGCATCAGGACGCCGGGTTTGAGGCGAAATTGGTTTGACAAATGTATAAAACGGTATAAAATCGGCGAAAATTTGCGGTAAAAATGAGATAAACAGCAATTTTGTGAAACTTTCAGGGAGATATTATGAAAAAATTGGTCATACTTTCGACAGATACGTTACATCACAGGTATTTTGTAAATAGGATTCTCGATGCCGGTATCGACATCACGGCGGTCATCTTCGAGACGACACACGTCGAGCCGCCGTTTCATACCGGCCCTTTGTTCGAGGAAGAGGAAAACGCCTTCGAAGAAGAGAATTTCTTCAAGGACGTCTGCAAGGATTTGGACCGAGTTCAGGTCGATACGGTAAAGTCGGTCAATGACGACGAGTGCAAGGCGCTTTTGCAGAAATATCAGCCGGACTACGGCTGTTTGTTCGGTACAGGAAAAGTAAAGCCGTATGTTATAGAGGCGTATAAAGACCTGCTCTTGAATGTTCATCGCGGGATACCGCACCGGTATCGCGGCGTCGATTCGGACCTTTGGGCGATTTATCACCGGGACTGGGACAATATCGGCACCGCCATACATAAGGTTGACGTTACGCTCGATACCGGAAAGTTCGCCGGTATGGAATGGCTGAAATTAAAGAAGGGGATGAAAATCTGGCAGCTTCGCTATTACACGACGGTGAGCGGCACGGACATTATGATAAGTGCGTTCAAGGATTATTTAGCCGGCAATCTGAAATTAAGCTCGCAGGAAGAGGTCGGAAGGTATTATTCCTATATGCCGTTGTGTCTTAAAGAAACAATGGTGCCGAAGTTCAATAATTATTGCGAAAAACTGCCGGAGTAGGGACGGTTAAATGGTTAGTAGTTCATAGTTCGTAGTTCGTTGTTCAGGGGGTATCTCGTATCTCGTGAAGCGTATCTCGCAGGCAAAAGTCAGAGGACGGAGAACAGATGTTGGATGCGGGTGAGGGGATCAGGAAATCAGGGTATCAGGTTGTGGGGAGCAGGGCAGCAGGATATCAGAAGAAAAAGAAATTGAATGTCGAACGCCGAACAAGTCCACAGGACACCTGACGGTGGAATTACGAATGTTGAAGTGAATGAATCGATGCTGGAGGGGTGTAATTTTAACCGCGGAGGACGCTGAGACCGCGGAGATTTTTTAGACAGGATTAACATAGATTTCAGGAGAAGAAACAGCCACGAAGGCACAAAGACAC
>CAYONQ010000018.1:0-38593 GCA_964405375.1 uncultured Pirellulales bacterium | reverse complement strand
GCTTGCTCACTGGAATAATACCTGTTATCCCGAATTATTGTGAACGGTTACAAATTTTGTAAGTAACAACCACAGAAAACTATCTTCCGGCCTCATCCCACAGCCGATTATGATAAAGTTTTTAGCTCTATCGGCGACATCCAAGACCCGTATCATCATACGCTCAATATCTTCGTGCAGCATTTTCACATAACTGGGTGCGATAACGTAAGGACAATCAGGTCGGATCTGGCTGTACGATCTATTTTTCCACGATTCAAATAATCCCCCATTAAGCACAGGAGAAACGTTTGTTTCATGTAATCTAAAATTCTCTGAGCCATGAATTTTATAGATAATAATGCCCTTTGGATTTTCAGGCAAGCGTTTATTGTAATTACTCACGTTGATAGAAGGAGGGTAGCCATTTATTGGTGACCACATCTTGTGATGGTCGAGCAAACCTTCAAGAAAACAATCGTAATTTAGCGTTATAATCACATCCTTAGGTTTAAATACTTCCGTCGCAAATCTTCCCAGCCAATCTTGCTTACATGGTTGTGTATTAGCTACCCTGCCCCATCGAAATTGACTAAAACACTCTGCAATTTGCTCGTTAATTTGCTCGCGATCTTTTCTAAGTGTCTCGCTCTGCAACTCTACTATTTCTAAATCCAAACGGGTTAATAGAATCTCTATATCATCAGTGTGATATCTAATCTGGTACATTCTCAGCAATGTTTCGGGGTTATATTTGGCCACAAACCGCAGTAAATCGGCATTTAATGGCGCTTTTGGAAATACAGCTTTTGTGAACCCTGCCCCAAGAAGAAATAGATTATTGATTGATGATATTGGACTGCTCATATTTCACTTCGATTTTAGGTATAAAGATGGTAAAGCTATCCATATTAACAGGGTATTTTAGCACAGTATGATTGTTGCGGAAAGATAGAATTGATATTTTGTATCGTCATACGGATTTGCAGACCGCATGTGGGGTGATAAGGTTTATTCCGTGGGCTGGTTGAATAACCCCCTCGACTATGCTCGGGGTGACGGTTAACGTAAGCGAGAACGGGGGGGGACGATTCGTCATTTCGAGCGCAGCGAAGCGGAGTCGAGAAATCTGTTGATTTTCTGATTCCTTTCTCTTCCATCAATACTTTGCCATCGCTAAAATACTACCGTGAAGAGTTGCTATGTTTATATTATGGCCAGTAAATCCGGAACCCTTTACATAGGGGTAACCAACAACATTAGGAAAAGAGTTTACGAACACAAGAATCATTTAATCCCCGGCTTTACTGATAAATACAACATCGACCGACTGCTCTATGTTGAAACAATGACAGATTCTATCTCAGCCATTAAACGGGAAAAGCAGATAAAGGCGTGGAGACGTGAGAAAAAGGTGGAACTTATTGACTCGTTGAACCCTGAATGGGATGACCTCAGTCGGGATTGGTACAACTAACATCGTACTTTATAATGAATCGCTTCGCGAAAGTATCTTAACAGTCCCCTCGGCTGCGCTCGGGGTGACGACTCATCTGCTTTCCTGCGCGGTGAGGGGCGATATGTAAGTTTAGCGAGGACAACTTATCAATTTTACATTTCACACATACAAATTCCATATGTCCGAACCTCACCCTTGACAATAACCACTTTTTAACTTACCGTTATTGCCGGATTAGCGAGGTTTATAATGGTCGTAACACGTTTTGCACCGTCCCCAACGGGTTATCTCCACGTGGGTGGGGCCAGAACTGCTCTTTTTAACTGGCTCTTCGCCAGGCGTATGGGCGGAAAATTCATACTCCGTATCGAAGATACGGACGTCAAACGCAATACGCCCACAGCCGTCCGGCAGGTCATAAACGACCTGCGATGGCTCGGCATTGACTGGGACGAAGGCCCCGAGGTCGGCGGTCCAAACAAACCGTATCTGCAATCGCAGCGAAAAGAGATTTACGGCAAATACGTAAAGCAGCTCATCGACCGGAAGAAGGCATATTACTGCTTCGATACGCCCGAAGAACTACAGGCAATGCGTGACAGTGCCGTCGCCCAGAAAAAAAACTTTACCTATCCCCGCCCTGATAACTTCCCTGATATTAAAGACGTCGAAAAGACCCGCAGCCGGGGCAGGCCCGCAACAGTGCGTTTCGCTACCCCGCAGGATGAGCCACTCGTAGTTACCGATGCGGTTCGAGGCGAGGTAAGATTCGCAGCCGGGGAGATAGGCGATTTTATCATACAAAAAAGCGATGGATTCCCGACGTACAACTTCGCCTGCGTGGTTGACGACTATTTGATGAAAATAACACACATTATCCGTGGCCAGGAACATTTAATGAATACGCCCGCCCAGCAGGAATTGTGGAAAGCCCTTTTCCCACAAATGCCGCTGCCGGTGTACGCACATATGTCCGTTACCATAAGCGACACCGGCGGAAAGCTGTCCAAGCGTGAGCGTGCAAATGCCCTTCGCAAAGCGCTCAAAGATGCCGGCGATATCGACCTTGACAAGCTCGCCGAGGCGGGTAACGTTAGCGTTGAAAAAGTGAAGGATTTTCTTGAGGGCAAAACCACACCTGATATGCCGGCTGTCGATGCGATGGCGAAATACCTCGGCGTCGCACTACCCGAAATCAATATCGTTGACTTCTTCAAGAGCGGCTATCTGCCCGAGACTATGGTGAATTTCCTGGCGCTTCTGGGCTTCAATCCCGGCGATAAGCGCGAGATTATGCAGCCCGACGAGCTAATCGCCTGCTTCGACATCTCACGTTTGACCAAGGCCAACAGCTTATTCGACCGCAAGAAGCTTCTCGCTTTCAATACCGAGCACATACACCATGCCGACGATGAAAAGCTCCTCCGGCACTTTAAGGATTACTTAAAGGCAGTCGAATCTTCGGTGATTGCCGCTGACGACCGGTTGCTTACAAAAATCATAAAGGCCTGCAAGGGTGCACGAACATTAGCTGATATCGAGCGAAAAAGCAGATTTCTCTTTTTAGCCAACGACCAAGTAAAGTATGATGACAAGGCAGTTGAGAAGGTCCTGTTAAAAAACGACGGCCTGGCTATACTGCGAACCGTCCGTGACAAACTTGCGGCGATGGAGCAATTTACTAAGGAAGCAATCGAAGATATGCTGCGTTCGTTAGCGGAAGAAAGACAGCTCGGCCTGGGCAAGGTCGCTCAACCGTTGCGTGTCGCTATATGCGGAACCACAATAAGCCCGCCGATTTTCGACTCCGTCGAAATGCTTGGAAGGGACAACACCCTGACCAGAATAGATACCGTGATAAAAAAAATTGGAACAAAAGCTCAAACTTAAAGGAATTTTAGCAAATGCCGTTATTAGTAACCGGCTCGATAGGAATTGACACCGTCAAGACGCCGTACGGCGTCAGCGAGAACTGTCTCGGCGGCTCGGCCGTCTATTTCAGTATGGCCGCCGGCTTCTTTTCACCCGTCCGGCTGGTAGGCGTTATCGGCTCGGACTGTCCCTTTGATTTGGCTAAAGTTTTCGCCGACAGAAACGTTGACCTGACGGGCCTGGAGGTAAGACAGCAAAGCAAAACCTTCCGCTGGGTCGGCTCATACTACAGCACTATGAATGAGGCCATCACGGAAAAGACGGAGTTAAACGTTCTCGATGAAGCGCCGCCGACCGTGCCCGATGCATATAAAGACAGCAAATTTGTATTTCTCGCCAACACCGCCCCTGCCCTCCAGCACCAGTTACTCGAGCAGATTGATAAGCCCGCCTTTGTGGCCGCTGATACGATGAACTGCTGGATTCACAGCCATCGGGGCGATTTGGAGACGCTGCTTAAAAGAATCGATTGCCTGATACTCAACGACGATGAGGCGAGGATGCTGGCCGGCACAAGTAATCTCGTAAGGGCGGGCAAAAAGGTTCTGGATATGGGCCCGGCCGTTGTGGTCATCAAAAAAGGTGAATCCGGCTCGATAGCATTCAGCGCCGCCGACGAGATTTTTATTTTGCCGGGCTATCCGGCCGCCGAAGTCAAAGACCCCACAGGCGCAGGCGACAGCTTCGCAGGCGGGTTTATGGGATACCTTGCTGAAAATAACAAAACCGATTTTGAAACGCTGAAAACAGCAATCGCTTACGGTACGGTGGTCGCCTCGTTCACAATTGCCGATTTCTCGCTGGCGGGATTAAGCTCGATAAGCAGAACCGATATTGACAGCAGATTGGAAACGTTACGAAAGCTGACACAATTTTAAGCGTCCCATTTTGGCCGGTTAATGATATAATGCGAGTGTTTATAGCGATAGATATTGGTGATAAAATCAGAAAACAGTTAGGCGATTTGCAGCAGCGGCTGATAGACGCCGCCGATATTAAGAAAAGCGATGCCAAGTGGGTAAAACCGGAGAATATACACCTGACGTTGAAGTTCCTCGGTGAAATCGAAGACGAAAGAGCAGTTGAGGTCTGTAACATAGCCAAGGACGTTGCCGGTAAACACAACAGCTTCGAGGTCAATATAGAGTCCGTGGGCTGTTTCGGCGGCAGAAGCGCCAGAATCTTATGGGTCGGCGCAGGCGAAAGAAACGACAATTTATTAGGGTTCCAGAAGGACCTTGAAAAGCAATTGGCCCTGGCGGGCTGGCCTAAAGAGACCAGAGAATTCTCCGGCCATCTGACTCTTTGCAGAATAAGAAACCCGAAGGCAGGGCTGAAGCTGGCGCAAATAAGCGAGGATTACAGGGATTTTAAACTCGGAACTATATCGGTCGATGCGGTCTCGGTTTACCAGAGCCGGTTGACACCGACCGGCCCTGTTTATACCCTGTTAGCTAATTACAAATTACAATAAAACGCAAAACTTAAATTTAAACTGTGGTTTTCAGCTTTTAGTTTTACGCTTTAAATTACTTTTAAGATTGGAGGGTAAAAATGGCAAGGCCCAAAAAAATTCAGACAACCGCAACTGACGAACCGACAGGCAAAGAAACCGCCCTGCAGCGTGTGATTGCGCAGATTGAAAAGCAATACGGCCAGGGTGCGATTATGCAGATGGATGAGCATAAATACGCCAAAATCAGCGGATTGCCCACCGGCTCACTGTCACTGGACATCGCCCTCGGCGGGACGGGAATACCACAAGGCAGGGTTACAGAACTGTTCGGGCCGGAATCCTCCGGCAAAACCACGCTGGCGCTTCACGTCATTGCAAACGCACAGCGCGCCGGCGGCACAGCCGCCTTCATCGACGCCGAGAACGCACTCGATACCACCTGGGCAAAACGGCTGGGTGTCGATGTCGCCGGCTTGTTAATCAGTCAGCCGGATACCGGAGAGCAGGCACTTGATATCACAGAGATGCTAATCAGGTCCAATTCAGTCGATGTTATAGTTATCGACTCGGTTGCCGCACTGACGCCCAAGGCGGAGATTGAGGGCCAGATGGGCGCCACCCACATAGGACTGCAGGCGAGATTGATGAGTCAGGCGATGAGAAAACTCAGCGCCATCATCAACAAGAGCAGAACCGCCCTTATCTTCATAAACCAAATCCGTATGAAAATCGGTGTGATGTTCGGCAACCCCGAAACCACACCCGGCGGAAGGGCACTGAAATTTTACAGCTCCATAAGAATCGACATAAGAAGACTGGCTTCCATAAAGGACAACACCGGCTTCGCCGGAAACAGGGTAAGGGCCAGGGTGGTAAAAAATAAAATCGCTCCACCCTTCCGAGAGGCGGAGTTCGACATTATGTTCGACAGCGGAATCAGCTACGAGGGCGATTTGCTCGACCTGGGCGTTGCCTGCGATGTAGTCGAAAGAAGCGGCGCCTGGCTAAACTACGGCGACCTCCGCCTCGGTCAGGGCAGGGAAAACGCCAAAAAATATCTGATTGAAAACAAAGACCTGTGCGAGGAGATAAAAAATAAAATCCTCATCGCCAAAGGCCTGATATGAGTCGTGAATCGAACGGCGAGATGCTAAGTGCGAAACAAATCAGAGATGGTTTTATAGATTTTTTCAAGCGCAAAGGCCACGAGCTTGTCCCCAGCTCACCCATCGTCCCCGCCAACGACCAGACCCTGCTCTTTGCCAACGCAGGAATGAACCAGTTCAAGGATATCTTCCTGGGATTGACACCGCCGGAATACCGCAGGGTCGTAAACACCCAGAAATGCCTGCGCGTAAGCGGCAAGCACAACGACCTTGAAGAAGTCGGCAAAGATACCTGCCATCACACCTTTTTCGAGATGCTGGGCAACTGGTCGTTCGACGATTATTTCAAAGAAGAGGCAATCCGGTGGGCATGGGAGCTGCTCACACAAACCTGGGACATTGACCCCGACCGGCTGTGGGCGACGGTCTTTGCAGGCGACCAGGCTGACGGCCTGCCAAAAGACGACGATGCGGCGAAGCTGTGGACGAAAGTAACTACCATTTCCGCCGACAGGGTTCTTGGCTTCGGGAAAAAGGATAATTTCTGGGAGATGGGTGAGACCGGCCCCTGCGGGCCCTGCAGCGAGATACACATCGACCTCGGCCCGGCGATGTGCGATAAGAAAGACGTCCCCGGCCACAAATGCGGCGTCAATAGCGGCTGCGGCCGGTTTATAGAGCTGTGGAATCTCGTCTTTATACAGTATAACCGCGCCGAGAACGGTAAACTCACCGAATTGCCCGCCAAATATGTTGACACCGGTGCAGGCCTCGAAAGAATTGCCGCCGTACTTCAGAAAAAAAACAGCAATTATGACACCGACCTGTTTATGCCCATAATCAATCACATCTGCAAAATCACCGGCCATAAATATACCTCCGAGCTGAACAACAAAATCGATAATGCCTTCAGGGTCATAGCCGACCATATTCGCGCGCTCACCCTTGCAATAACCGATGGCGCTGTGCCCTCTAATGAGGGCAGGGGCTATTGTGTTCGACGGATACTTCGCCGGGCCGCAAGGTTCGGCAGGGAGCTGGGGATGCACCGACCTTTTATCTACAAACTTGCCCCGACGGTCGCTGATTGCTTGGGCGATGCGTTTACCGAAATAAGAGAAAGGGCCGACTACGTATCGATGGTGATCGAATCTGAGGAGGAAAGTTTCGGCAGAACGCTCGACAGGGGCATCGAAATCTTCGCCGCCGCCGCCGAACGGGCTGCAGAAACCGCCGACAGGACAATCAACGGCGAAGACGCCTTTCAGCTTTACGATACCTACGGCTTCCCGCTCGATTTGACACAGCTTATGGCCGAAGAACGCCGGCTGAAAGTCGATACAGCCAAATTTAACGAACTGATGGAAGCCCAACGTGAACGCGCAAGGGCCGGGCAGAAGAACGTATTGTTGTCGGGATTAATCAAAGCCACCTCATCTGCATCAGGTAAGCTTACTGTTATCCCGGTAACCGAAGACATCCACAAATACCACGTCGATACCTGCGACGGCAAACTAATCGGCTTCATTGAAACAGGGGGCTTCAAAAACCAGGGACGCATTGAAGCCGGCACTGAGGCCGGCATCGTCCTTGACAAGACCTGTTTTTATGCCGAGGCTGGCGGCCAGGTCGGTGATTGCGGAACTATTAAGTCCTCAAACGGCCGATTTATCGTTGAGAATACAACAAAGATAGCTAACTGTGTCATTCATCAGGGCCGACTTGCCGAGGGTACATTTTCTGTCGGCGAGAAGGTAACGGCGACCGTCAGCAAAGACAGGGACGCAACGAAAAAAAATCACACTGCAACTCACCTGCTGCAATGGGCGCTGCAGCAGGTCCTCGGCAAATCTGTCGCACAGCAGGGAAGTCTCGTCTGCCCGGATTATTTAAGGTTTGACTTTACCTATCCGAAGGCCCTGACAGCCGAACAGATAAAAGATGTCGAGCTGCTGGTTAGAGAAAAAATCGCCGCAGATTTGCCCGTAACCTGTGCGGCAATGCCGAGAGACGAAGCGGAAAAGCTCGGTGCAATGGCGCTTTTCGGCGAGAAATACGGCAGCAGCGTCAGGGTGGTGGCTGTCGGCGCCGATGACGATAAAAAACTCGCACAGGCATTCAGCAAAGAGTTTTGCGGCGGCACCCATGTCGATAGAATCGGCTCCATCGGCAGCTTTAAGATAATCAGGGAAGAAAGCATCTCGGCTGGAGTGCGAAGAATTACCGCACTGACCGGTTCAGGACTGGCCAATTATCTCGAGCAGCGAAGCGATATCATCGATGAGCTTTCGGTGATGCTGAAGGTCCCCGCCAAAGATTTAGCTGACAGGGTCGGCAATCTCATAAAGGAAAATAAGAAACTCACCAAAGAGCTAAAGTCCGCCTTAAAACGCTCCGGCAGCGACACTATGGCCGAGGCAAAAAAGCTGCTCGAAAACTGCGAGAAAGCCAACGGCACGTCCATAATCGTCGGCAGGGTTTCGACAACTGCCGTTGAGCAGGTCAGGGCAGCTATCGATATGCTGAAGAAAAAGGCAAAATCGGCAGCCATTGTTCTGGGCCTTGACGATGAAGGCAAGGCAACGTTGCTGGCATCTGTTACAGGCGATTTGGTAAAAAAGGGTCTCAAGGCAACCGACATAGTTAAGCAAATCGCACCGGTAATTGATGGCGGCGGAGGCGGCAGAGACCAGATGGCACAGGCCGGTGGAGAAAAACCGGAAAAAATTGAAGATGCCCTCACCGAAGCTAAAAATTTCATAAAACAAAAACTGGCAAACAACTAACCACCCTTCCTAACCTCAATGCCCCGGAAGGGAGAACCGAAGGTGAATGAGCCGGAACCGCTAATCAGGTTTCGCTGCAAAAACTGCGGCCAGAAAATCCGCATTCCTAAAATCCACGCAGGTAAAAAGGGGAAATGCCCTAAATGCAGGAACATAGTTATCGTTCCACAAACGGGGGATACTACGCCGCTCGCAAGTCAAACTAAGCCCGACGGTCTGGAGACTGGTTCAAAGGATAACCTTCTGAACCCGCTTCTTTTTGATATTCCGCAAAAGAGCGAATTGGCAGACCAGCCGACCGCCCAAAAAGACATATCTGATGAAACTTTAGAAGACCTGCAAAAACTTGAGGAAAGAATGGGCATAGAGAAAGCTGAACCTGTTGCCAAGCGCAAACTGCCGTGGCCTATAGACATATTCTTATATCCCATAAGCATACCGGGCCTGATAAATCTTGCGATTATCATCGGAGCACCGCTCTTAGTTGGGATTGCAGCGAAGCTGCTCGGCCCATTCGCTTTAGCACTGGCAATTCCAAGTATAATTATAAATATTGTCATTGGCTTATATATGTATTGGTACTTTGCCGAGTGCATCCATGACAGCGCTATGGGTGGACTGCGTGCACCGGAGACATTAGCTGCCAGCCCCGATTTGGGTGATTTGTTCTCCCAAACGCTAAACATAGTTGGCTGTCTTATTCTTTTCCTGGGGCCGGTTATGTTTTATTCCTTCTTTACCCAAAAAACTGATACAATTTTCTGGATTTTGTTGGGTTATGGTATTTTCTTTTTTCCGATGGGATTATTGGCTGTTATTATGTTTGACTCCGGTTCCGCCTTTAGCCCTGTTTTGTTGATTGGTTCTATATCCAGTGTATTTTTTCAGTATTGCGGATTAGTTCTGCTCTTTTGTGGTGTTGCATTAATTGCTAAAAGCGTACCCGACATGCAGCAATCACAGATTTGGGGGGCCATTCTTCATTGTGTCCGCATTTATCTCGCAATGGTAGTAGCTCATCTGTTGGGGCGGTTCTACTGGAAATACCAGGAAAAGCTCAACTGGGAGGTTTAGTTTTTGGGTTAAGTTTAATCCTGCTGTCGGATTTTTATGCTCTTTGCGTGAGCATCGAGACCCTCGGCTTCAGCTAAGCGGATAATATCATCGGCACTTTCAGCCAATTTCTTCTTATCGTATTCGATAATGCTGGTTGACTTGATAAAATCATTGGCCGTTAAGCCGCTGAAAAACTTCGCAGTCATCCCTGTCGGCAGCGTATGGCTCGGCCCAGCCCAGTAATCACCGACCGCTACCGGCGAATAATCACCGATAAATATAGCACCAGCATTTTCAATTTTGTCAGCGATTGACTTACTTTCATCGCCGCATTGAATCTCTAAGTGTTCCGCCGCAAATTCGTTTGCCTCTGCAATCGCCTCATCCATATCCTCAAACACGGCAATTCCCCCGTATTCCTTCAAGCACCCAATGGCTTCTTTGCTCCTGTCTAATTGTTTTACTTGTTTCTTAAGTTCATTGAGAACTTTTTCAGCAAGTCCCTGTGAATCGGTAAATACAACTGCGCTTCCCGGTGCATGCTCCGCCTGGCTTAGCATATCCGCTGCCACCCACGCAGGATTTGCACTATCGTTGGCTATTATCAACACTTCACTCGGCCCTGCTATCGAATCAATATCAACAATCCCAAAAACCTCCCGCTTGGCTGTCTGCACCCATTGATTACCCGGACCCACAATTTTATCAACCCTGAGAATAATATCATCTGTTCCAAATGCCATAGCCGCTACCGCCTGCGCACCACCGATACGATAGACCTCATCAATTCCCAGTTCACAACATGCCGCCAGAATTACCGGATGAATACTACCCTTATATCTCGGCGGCGAGACCACCACGATCCGCTCCACTCCCGCTACCTGCGCCGGAACCGCCGTCATTACCACTGTAGAAGGCAGGGCAACCGCCGCCCCGGGAACACAGATACCCACATTTTTTATTGGTGTATATCGTATCCCAGGATGCCTCAACAAACTAGGATTATTGCCAATAAAGATCTCTTCCTGGTATTTTTTGACATTGGCGATTGCTTGGCGAATGGATGCCAAAAGCTTATTGTTAATTTGACTGTGGGCCTTTTTCAAATCTTTATCGCTTACCCGAAACTGCGCGGGTGTTAGCTTAACCCCATCAAATCTCTCTGTATATTGCGTTATTGCTTCGTCCCCACGTTTCTTGACCTCCCTAATAATATCGACTACCTCCCCAAGGCTGTTGTCACCGACCAGAAACCTTGCCGCTCGCATTATTTTAAAACGAATCCTGTTTAGTCTATCGTTGAAGCCCGGCCGTCCATACGAAACAAGAATTTTGTCGAGCTCGTCGCTCAAAGGCTATCTCCCTTAAAAATCAAAAACTCAAAATTAAAAATTGCCGTGGCTGTAAACCCGTATCGCCCGCTGCAAAAGCAGATAGTTCTCGCCTTCATATCTCGTAACGATTCCCGCCACCTTAAATCGCACCGGCTCCGGCTCAGCTAACTGTTGTCTCTCGGTGCGCTCCAATACCTCACAGGCCGATAGCTTAACAAAAACCCCCGGCACATTTCGCCCGAGACCGTCAAAAACAAATTCGGTTTCATCTCCCGTCTCGCGAATAAAGCCGGTTCTATCAGCCAGAATACAATCCGTCTTCAACTCCAGGCTCTTTTGCAGCCGCTGCGGCTGGATAATCTTCCTCGTCTGCAGCTTAGCTATTATCTCCTCAGGCAGGGCTAATACGTCATTCGGCTCATTGATGGTTAGCTGTGTCTCCGGCTGCTGTCGCTTTTGCGGTTGTTCAGACCGCGCCTGTGTCGTCTCACCCACGGCCAAAAAATATATCGGGAATATGAAATTTTTGTCCCTGTATTTTGTAACTTTGCCCCACAGCCGATAACCTGAGGCGGGCCGTTTCCCCGCATCTGCGATTATTTTTTCCAGTGTCGACGACGGCAAAAGCTCTATCTTCTCACCGGCCCTGATTCGGCCGGTGCCGTCGCTTACCTCCGAGTCGAATTCAAAGAGCCATTTGTTGCTGTCACCTCCGGTCAACCTCTGCTCGTTGCTGGCGGGGGCCAATTTGCCATCGACGCCGGCCAGAACAAAACCGTCCCGCAATAGATTTTTGCCGGCTGAACCTGCGCCAATCACAGCGGTAATTATAAAAAGTGCTAAAACCAAAATCGTCAGTTTTTTATCCATAAAACAATAGCTATCGAAATCAAATACCGCCTGTCAAAATGTCTCTGACCTCACTCGCCCCGGCAGCCAATCGTATATGCCGGCTGCTGTCGGGGTCGTCGGTCTTAACTAAATCAACCAGCGGCTCCCAGAATCCGCCTACAAGTATAATCGGCTTATCCTTGTTTAGAAACCCCTTGTTTTTTAATTCCCACACCAAAGCCAATTCCAGCAGCGTCCCTGTTCCGCCCGGCAAAACGACATAACCATCCGCCGACTTTATCAGCGTATCGAGCCGTTCTTCAAGTGATTCGGTAACAACCTCACGAGTAATATATTCATTGGCTGCTGCCTTAAAAGCCAAGCACGTAACGCCGATAACCTCACCGCCGGCCTCTGCCGCTCCTTTAGCCGCCGCCAGCATTGTCCCGCCGTATCCGCCGTTGGCAATTACAAAACCCGCCCCGGCCAGGACTTTGCCCGTCTCGTAAGCTAACTCATAAGCGGTATCGCCGGGCTTTGCCCTGCCCGTGCCGAAGATGGTTATTGTTTTTTCGCCCATCGCTTTTTACGTTGTCTTTTTGCGGCTGTAGTTCAGCAATCCCGCGGAGAGCAAAATTTTTCTCTCTCTTTTAGAGAGAGCTAATTTCCCGACAAATTCAAATGAGGCGGTCTTGTCGATAATCTTAACTTCATCGCTATTTTTTATGGCGTCGAGCAGGTTGTCGATTTGCAGTCGGTCGTCCGGCTTGATTTTGTCGTAGTCAGCCGGCTCGGCGAATTCTATCGGCACGATACAGAAGTTAATCAGGTTCGCCCTGTGGATTCGTTCGATACTTTTCGCAATCACCACACGCACGCCGAGATACATCGGGCAAAGTGCAGCGTGCTCTCTCGATGAGCCCTGCCCGTAGCTTTCACCGGCGACAATAACACCGGCAACGCCCTTTTGTTTTAACTCAAGTGCCCGCTCGGCAAACGTCGGCTCACCTTCCTCGTTAAAACAATTAAAGACCACCTTTGCATATTCCGGCACATTTGAACGCAGCTTCAGAAAAACTCCCGCCGGCATAATATGGTCGGTGGTTATCTTATCGCCGCACTTAATCAAAACCCGCCCCTGCAATTTCCTCTGCAGTGCCGAAGGTGCCTGCGGCACAACAATCGTTGGCCCACGCAAAATTTCAACCTTCGCCGCTTCTTCTTCGCTCAAGGGTTTTTCTATCATATCGTCGTTGACGATAAACTCGTCCGGCAGTTCGATTTTTGGATATTCTATCCCGAACAGTTTCGGCAGCTCGTGAGGGTCGGTAATCCAGCCGGTCAGTGCCGATGCCGCCGCTGTCTCTGGGCTGACTAAATAAACCCGGTCGTTCGGCGTTCCGCTTCGAGCGGGAAAATTCCTATTGAAAGTTCGCACGCTCACCACACCATCCGCCGGCGAAAAACCCTGGCCGATGCACGGGCCGCAGCCGCATTCTAAAATCCTCGCACCCGCTGAAATTATGTCCGCCAGCGCCCCGTTCTCCGCCAACATACTCAAGACCTCTCGACTGCCCGGCGCAACCGCAAATTCAACCATATTATTTATGCGCTTGCCCTTTAATACCTTCGCTACAACCATCAAATCGGCAAAACTCGAATTTGTGCAGCTGCCTACCACCACCTGCCCTATTTGAACGCCGGCAATCTCGGCAACGGTTTTGACATTGTCCGGCGAAGACGGACAGGCCGCCATCGGCTCAACCTCGCCCAGGTTCACCTCGATAACACGGTCGTATCCGGCATCTGCATCCGCCGCCAACTCATGGTAATCTTTCTCTCGCTTCTGGGCCGCTAAAAATCGTCTGGTCTGCTCATCGCTGGGAAAAATGCTCGTCGTTACGCCTAACTCCGCTCCCATATTCGTTATCGTCGCACGCTGCGGCACCGACAAGCTCGAAACCCCTTCGCCAAAATACTCAACCACCCAGCCCACATTACCTCTTGTCGAAAGCTGACCGAGCAGTCGAAGAATAACGTCCTTTGCTGCCACCCAATCGTTCAATTTTCCGGTAAGCTTGACGCCGAGCACCTTCGGACAGGTCAGGTAGAATGGCCCGCCTGCCATAGCCGCCGCCACATCCAGTCCGCCTGCCCCGATGGCTAAGGCCCCGATGCCACCCCCTGTCGGCGTATGCGAATCGCTGCCTAACAGCGTTGTGCCGGGCCTGCCAAAACGCTCTAAATGGACCTGATGGCAAATCCCATTACCCGCCCGTGAATGATATACCCCTGATTTGGCGGCTATCGTCTGCAGATACAAATGGTCGTTATGGCTCTCAGGGCCAAACCCGGCTGTATTGTGGTCAATATAGCTCACCGACAGGCCGGTTCTAACCCTGCCGACCCCCAGCGACTCAAACAGTAAAAACGCCGTCGTTCCGGTGGCATCCTGCGTAAGCGTCTGGTCAATCCGAATGCCAATCTCGCTACCGGCGGCGATTTTGCCGTCAACTAAATGCCGCAAAAGTATCTTGTAGGTAAGTGTCTGCCCCAACCTTATACTCCCTGATATTCGCCGTATTAAAGCAGACAATCTAACATAAATGCCCGACAAAGACAAAACAAATTAACTACGGCCAACGCCGGCATTCGCCGGGTGATTTTTTAATTCTTGTTTTCTGTCCCTTGCGGACCTTGCGGTAAAAGTAAACAAGCGGCCCTGTGTTCAATTGCACAAGGCCGCCTGTAACAAGTCAATCAAAAGTCAATCTTACTCGGAAGCGTCGTCATTCACCAGGAAGGCATCATTTTCGTCCAGCGGCCCAATCGTAGGGGTGGCGGGGGGGACTAATTTGGTCTGCCATTGAGTAGGATTAAGAACACCCTGCCTATCCTCATCTGATGGGGGCCTGGTGGACCAGTACGTCCAGATGTTATCGCTCTGAATACCGACGGTGGGGCGTCTCTCGAAGCTAACGTGGCCGTCATTAAACAGGACATTTTGCCCCTCACGCTGGTGCGATGCCGAATTGGTCACCATCTCTATGTCCACTAATTGAACATCGACCAACTTTGGCATGTTGTCGGGGTTTTCTGGATCCCAGCGGTAATCAGCTTTATCGTCAGATAAAGGGCTTCTGTCCGCACAGAGGGGACTGGCGGGATTACTTATCGAGTTGATGGCGTAGTTTGTAATGGTACCGGTAAACGAACTAGTAAAGTTGTAAGGCATATGATAGGAGTAGCTGCAATACATACCCGGCATGACAGCGTCACCCGCTGCGTTGCTGCCGAAATCCCAGCCGTCCTCAACCTCAAACCCTGGTGGAGCCAGGGGTTGTCCATCAGAGACCCTGAATTCGCTGGTGCCCCTGTCGCCGCTACAGACAAACTGCTTCGCATTCATCTCGGCGTACTTAATCAGATAGTAAAAGCTGGACGTAATGGTTGCCTCCTTTGTGGGAAAGCCACTAAAAGCCAGATCTTCCGTAGGTGCTATCCACTCGAGTATAAGTCCGCCGCTGGCCCACGCAGATCCTCTACCCCCTGCGCGGGGATATTCCCCATTGTTGTCGTTGCCATAGAGCATCATTGACTTGCCGATTCCCGCCAGGTTCGTCCCGCAGACCATTCGAGCGGCAATCTGCCTCACCTTGGCCAGGGTGGGCATCAGAATCCCCATCAGCAGGGCTATGATAGCAATCACTACCAGCAGCTCAATTAATGTAAATCCTTTCTTCTTCATCGTTTTCTCCTTTCACAAATCTTTGAGATTCGCACAGCCGGCTGCTCTTAAGTCCGCATTTCTTTAATAACGATGCAGCCAAATTATTGCTGCATTAGAGACCTAAAACACCGCTTTTCTGCGAATCTCCTTGTTAAATTTACTGTTTTTTGCTTAAGAACAGCCGGTTCAAGCCCAAAAAACCGGGTTTTATCGCTAAAGTCTCAAGTAATCGGCTCCTCTACGCTCAAATCCATCGTCAACTCAAAACTGTAAACCGAACTAAGCAGCAGGATTTATTTTTGGCAGGCAGGTTTGAGGTATGATGTGACAGTTAAGTATGATAGCATTTCCAAATTATGATAAGCTTTTTAAACCTGCCTATCTTTATTGTAGATAATAACACAAGATAGCGCCATTGTCAATAAAATTTCGTCAAATTCTCTTAAATTCTTGAAAATTTTTGCAATATGTTTAGTATTGCCTTGCAGATGGAACCGCGTGTATGATTAGTGAAAAAGCCCCTGAAAACGTCGAAAAACTACTAAAAAAGCACAATCAGAGCCATCTTTTGTCGTTCTGGGAGCGGCTGGACCCCATCCAGAGGCGGAATCTGCTTGCTCAAATCGACCAGCTTGACTTCTCGAAGATAGACGAGTGGGTGGCAAATTTCGTCAAAAAATCCGAATCTATTGCTCTGCCTGCCGATTTAGCCCCCGCACCATTCTACAGCCCCCAGCCAACCGATACAGCTCAGAGGCACAAATACGCCCGGGCCAGGGATTTGGGCAGCCAGTTAATATCAACTGGCAAGGTTGCCGCCTTCACCGTCGCAGGTGGACAGGCAACCCGGCTCGGATTCGACGGACCAAAGGGTAATCTGCCAATCAGCCCTGTCAAAAACAAGACACTATTTCAGCTCTTTGCAGAAGCCATCACCGCCGGCTCGCAAAAATACCACGCCGTCTGTTCCTGGTATGTTATGACCAGCCCTTCGAACCACGCCGAGACCGAGGAAATCTTCCGCTCGAATGATTATTACGGGCTAAAGAAAAGCGATGTCTTTATATTCCAGCAGGGCACGCTGCCCAATTTCAGTTTCGACGGGGAAATCCTCCTCGCCGGGCCCGACAGGATAAGCTGTTCGCCGGACGGCCACGGCGGAAGCATAAAGGCGCTTTACCAAAGCGGCGCACTCGAGGATATGAACAAACGCGGCGTAGAACTTATCAGCTATTTCCAGGTCGATAATCCTCTCGTAAACATCTTCGACCCGCTCTTTATCGGCCTGCACGCCCTCGATGGGGCAGAGATGTCCTCGAAGGCCGTAGTGAAAACCAGACCCGAAGAAAAGGTCGGCGTGTTTTGTTTAGTTGACGGCAAGGTAGCCGTCATCGAATACAGCGATTTACCTAAAGAATTGGCTGAGAAACGAAATCCCGACGGTTCGCTTCTCTTCCGGCTGGGCAGTATCGCCATCCACATTATAAATACTGGCCTCGTTGAAAAACTAAACGCCGGCGGCTTTTCCCTGCCTCTGCACAGGGCCGTAAAAAAAATCCCGCACATAGACCGGCAGGCAAGTCTCATCGACCCTCTCGAACCAAACGGCATAAAGCTCGAAACCTTCATCTTTGACGCCCTGCCGTTGGCCTCAAGGTCAATAATCTTGCAGACGGAAAGGAGCGAAGAGTTTGCCCCCGTCAAGAATGCCGCCGGCGCCGACAGCCCCGATACCGCAAGGCAGATGATGATTGCCCGCGCAGCCGATTGGCTCGAATCAGCCGGCTGCACCGTACCCAAAAAACCCGATGGCTCAATCAATGCGACGCTGGAAATCGCTGCCGGCTTCGCGCTGGAAAAAGATGATGTAAAAACAAAATTAACACAAATACCCCAAATTAAACCGAAGGATAAAATTTATCTGTCCTGATTGCAATTTCATAAGGAGAAGTCGAATGTCTCCCAAGCACAGCAAAATTTCACGCCGTGAGTTTCTGTCCCTCGGAACCCTCACCGCTGCTGGTGTCATCGCCGCCGGAACCGGCAAGCTGGCCTCCTCTGCCGGCCCAAAAAAAGCTTCCGCCCAAAAAGCCCAAAACACTATCCGCGTATCCGCCTGTCAAATACTGACCTATGCGGACGTAGAAAAAAGCACTCAAAAAATCCTTAAATGGATAGAAGCTGCCTCCAAAGAAAATGCAGATGTAGTTTCTTTCCCTGAAGCGACTCTGTGTGGTTATCAATGCGACGCCGAATACTGGAAAAAAGCCAATCCGAAGGACTTCAAAAACGGAGAAGCCAAAGTCATCGAGGCATCCCGCCGGCTGAATATCGCCGTAATACTTGGAACAGCCCACTGGCAGAACGACCGGCTTTACAATGGGCTTCTGGTCATTGACAAAGGTGGTAAAGTCCGCGGAAGATACGCCAAAACACATTTGGCGGAAAAGTGGCCCGTCCCCGGAAAACTGCTGCCGATTTATACCGTTGCCGGCGTAAAATCCTGCTTTATCATTTGTCACGACGTCCGCTATCCCGAGCTTGTCCGTCTGCCCGCAGCCGCCGGCGCACAGGTATGCTACTTCTGCAGTTGCGAGAGCGGACTGGTCAGCGAATACAAGCTCTCCGCCTACCGTGCTATGCCCATAGCCCGCGCCACGGAAAACACCATCTATTGCGTTATGGCTAACGCCCCCGCAGACCCTGAAAATATGCACTCACCCTCACAGTCTCACGGCAACAGCAAAATCATCCATCCCGACGGAAATGTGCTCGAAGAGGCCGGCTTTTTCGAGGAAAAGCTTGTTACCGCAACAATTGACATTGACAAAGCGACCCGCAAAATTGCCAAACGCGCATCCGAAGATGATACTATCCTCAAGGACTGGATGAATCAAGGCGTCAAACTTGTTAAAAACTTCGATTAAACTGCAAGCTCCGCAACATTAAATTATCAGCATCGCATCACCGTAAGAATAAAAGCGGTATCGTTGCTCAATGGCATACCGGTACGCCGCGATGGTTTTCTCCAGACCACCAAACGCAGCAACCAGCGCAAGCAGCGAAGATTTCGGCAGGTGGAAATTCGTTATCATAGCATCGATTATCTTGAATCTATAGCCGGGTTTGATAAACAAACCCGTTTCACCGCTAACCGCCTCGACACCCGAACCGCCTGCCGCCGTCTCCAGCGCACGCACCGATGTTGTGCCGACAGCGATTATTCGTCCGCTCTTCCTTTTGGCCGTGTTTATTATTCGGGCGTTTTCTTCATCAACGCTGAACCGTTCGCTGTGGATTTCGTGCCCCTCCAGGTCATCTGCGGCTATCGGCTTAAATGTCCCCGGCCCTACGTGCAGCGTTATATACGCAAAGTTCACTTGCTTGGCTTTCAGTTGTTCGATTAGCTCCTCGGTAAAATGCAGCCCCGCCGTCGGCGCCGCCACCGCACCATTATGCCGCGCATAAACCGTTTGATACCGCCGGCTGTCTATCGCCGCCTCGATGAGGTTATCGCCTCGTTTAATATACGGCGGCAGCGGTGGAAAACCGATTTTCTCAAGGATAGTCCCGGCATCTGCATCCATTTCTATCTTCAGCCGGCATATACCCTCATCCTTCCGCAGTACTGTCGCCCGACAAAAATCCCTTTTTTCTCTGTCTTTTAGATAAATGCCCTCACCCTGCTTTACTCTACGGGCGCCTTTCAGCATCACCGTCCAGACAGACCCTTCACTCTCAGCCAGAAACAGCCCTTCAACTTTACCTCCACTGGCTCGATGCGCGAAAAAACGGGCGGGCAAAACCTTCGTATCGTTAAGAACAAGACAATCGCCGCCCAGAAGGAAATCACCGAGTCGGCTAAATCGGCTGTCCACAAGCTCCCCACTACGGCGCTTAAAAACCAGCAATCTCGAATCGCCTCGAACATCAGCCGGCTGCTGGGCAATCAGCTCGGCGGGTAAGTGATAATTTAGTCTATCCGTTCTCACAGCCAAAAGTTATCAGACTATCGGCAAAATGACAAAAAAATTTTGGCCCAATAATAGGCCGATTTGGGCGTTTGAACCCCAATACGGGATTTCCTGCAAAAGTAGCTCAGTATCGACAACGATACTAAATATAGCAGACCCGATTTTAAGGCGAGTGGCTTTCAAAAGGATAGATCTATGGCTTCGAGAGAACATTTCGAACAGACAGCAGTATCAATCGCCGCTTTAGGCAGGGACGAACTAAAAAGAAGGGTAAAGGGCTTCAGAGGACGATTTAAACTGGACTTTACCGAAGATTACCTCAACAACATCAGTATCGACAGGTTGAGACATATCCTCTTGGCCGCCCAGATAAACGCAAAACCGCAAAATTAGATGCCCTTTCCCAGCGCTGAGACGACAAAATCTCGACGCCGGATGCCTCCTCGACCGGCTCGTTTGTAATCTTTCGACGACCTGCATGAATAACAACCTGTTTCCAATCTTGAACCAATAAAGAAGGCCGGCCTCAAGGCCGGCCTTCTTATATCTCTTATACGCTGCTCATTCCAGCTCGCACTGTGGAATTCTTCTCATCCAGTCCGGCCAATCCAGCGCAGTCATACCCCCGCAGATAGTGTAAGGGCCGCACGAGTCCCACTTCATATTCCACTTCAACGTCCACAGGCACTTGAGATTTATCTCCCTGACGGAGCCATCACAAAAAACTGAATTTATCGCATAGTCGTGTCGGTCGATGCAGAAAGCCCCCATAGTCCCAAAGCCCGCCGGCTCGTCTTTGTAGCTCGGAGGTGAGCTGCCCTCGGAGGGCTCACCAACGTAATGCTGCTTGCCGTCCAGCATCAGCGGTATCTTATACATATCTTTAACATCAGCGCTTTTCACCCGCCTGGAATGCCTCCCTTCGGTCGGCCGCTGGCAGTTACGAACCCAGTCATTCTGCAAATAGCTTGTGTACTCTCCTAACACACGGAAGGGAAAGGTCGGCTCTATCCAGCCCGAATCCGTAGCACCGGGAGAGGTATCATAATCACGCCACGCCCTGCCAACTGGGCCCCACAACGGCCCCAACGCCTCAGACGTGGTGGGCTCCCTATATCCAGGTTGGTCGCGACGCGGCATCGGCTTCGTGGCCATCGGGCAAAGACGCAGTTTCCCGTCCCTGTAGTATGGCTGCAGCACATATAACCAGCACTGATACGCCTTCTGCCCACTCTCGGTACCCATCGGGTAATAACCACCGTAGGTATCCGTGTACATCGAATAACAAAGACCCCACTGCTTAAGGTTGGCCTGGCAGGCAACCGCCGCCGCCTGCTTCCTCACCCTCGCCAGTGCAGGCATCAATATCGCCATTAACAACGCAATAATGGCGATTACCACCAAAAGTTCTATCAGTGTAAACGCTCTTCGTTTGCCCATAATAATGCTCCTTTTTTTGCTTCTGAAACAAACTTTCTAAAATCATTCTGCCTCTCTACCTCGGCAAAACCCTGTAATTTATCTAATTTACCACATAGTCCTCTGCGAGTCAAGCAATAAACGCCTCTTTTTTTTCGTAATACTCATCTTTTCATTTTTTTCTGCAACATCCGGGCCTGCAGTTTTATTAGCTCTTCGCCCCCCACCGTTTTTGTACGCAAATCGCCGAAGATTACCCTGTATTCGCCATCGGAAATCTTCCATTGCATCAGCACCGCATTACTGTCGCCCGGCTCGATGCTGTCGCCGTAATACACAACATCCTCACCCTTGCGAACGAGATGCTCGTAAAGTTTCGACGCACCCGCCAGCACACCGTTTCTGTCAGGGCTGCTGCCGCTCAGACAGTATTCTATCAGTAGTTTACTATTCTGATATATACCGCCGTCGCTCGTTGAACCCCGGCCGCCAAAGAAGCTCCCAAATAATATCATTGTAATAATTATCACCGCCGCCGCCGCTAATTTACTTATCCTCAAATCTATTATGATATTGATAGTATCCATCCCCACCCTGTGCGGCGCTAACTTTTGCGGGATATGGTGTTTTATCTCCTCGGCAAGGCCGGGGCGAACCGGCTCTGCTGTTCTCTCCGCCAGTTCGCTCAGTAATTTCCCCAATTTTTCTTCTTCCATCAGATAACCTGTTTTCTTAATGTTTTTAATGCCCTGTTCAGTCTGCTTTTGAAAGTGCCTTCCCTTACACCAGCCGCCTCAGCGGCCTGGCAAATAGTCAACTGCTGCATATAATGTAACACAACCGCCTGTCTCAATCTCATCGGAAGTCGCTCAACGGCCTTTTCCAATCGCCTAAGCTGCTCATAATGCTCCGCCCTGTCTTCACTTTCACCAGCCGGCACATCGAAGCCATCGATACTGGCTGTTTTCCTGCCTTTGTATCTGCGCCAGTGGCGTCTCGAAACATTGCCGGCAATACGATACAGCCAACCATTTAGCGCCTTGCCGCTTCCCAACTGCCCTATATGGGTCCACGCCGCCAGAAACGTCTCCTGCGTCAGGTCCTCACTGCCCTCGCGGCTGTGGCCGAGTCTCCTCATAAACAGATATATCTGTTCGTAATATATATCAACGAACTCGGCTGCCGCTGCACGCTCGCCCGCCTTTAGCCGCCCGGCGAGCAAATCACGCCTTTTCTCCGGATGCTCTTCCATTCTCTCAACGGTCCGACGTCCACCTGATAAGATGCGCAAAACCGGCCTTCTGTTCCCTTAATTTTCAATTTTTTTCACTATTTTTTCCTGATTTTTACAAAAAACCCAATTACTCAAACCAACCGATTTATTGCCAAGAACCGATATAAACCATTATGTGATATACAATTATGGAGAATAAAACTATAATGAAAATAGCCATCCCGACAGAGTCGGGATTCCGCAGTTTTGCATTTTTAACTTTGATTTTTGCATTCTCAAACTGACCGATGGTCAGTTTGAACTGCAGGCAAATCGAGGCCCACGCAAAGCCCATAAAAAAAGACTGAAGCCCTTCACGGCTTCAGTCTTTGTGAGACAGCTTTTCAACTAAAAATATACTCCGAACTTATGAAAATCTTAACTGTCTCACCGAAACCAAGACTTAATGAGAAGAAAAGACCTTACTACTATTTACAATTATACACCCGAAGGTAATCTTTGCAAACACTTTTTTCAAAAATTTTCAATTTTTTTCAAAATTTCTGTTTCGCCTGCTAATTTCCCCATTTTTAGCCCATCAGGGCCGATGTTGACCTCGAAAAACTCATCGACAGCAGCAGCCGACTAAAAAAAAACACCCTCCCGCTCAAAGCTCGTATTCCATTTTTATCGCTACTGGCCTGCTGGCTTATCACCCTTTTTACCCTCTTGACTGCTCACAGAAGCAACACAATAAACGTAAATAAGTGGTTTGCTGCCGGTATTTTTAACGTTATGAACCGTATTCGGCGGTATATAGGCCACCCTGCCCTCGCCCACCTCGAAACGCTCCTTTTCGCCGATTAGCAGCTCGCCCTCACCCCTGAGAAAGACAAGCAGCTCTTCGCGGCCCTCCGTGCTATGCTCACCGCAACTGTCCCCGCCCTGCAGATACACCCTGCCGGAACGCATCCCACAACTCTGCGGCTCGCCGGCTAAAAGCCGTTGATATTCGCTCCTCTCATTCAGTTCTATAACGATAACCTTTTCTGACTGGCTCATACTGGCTCCTCGAAAACGATTTTCCAATTACCAAACCAGCATATTTACGAAAATTCCTCTTTTTTGTCAACTGCCGTCTTGACTTAGTGGCGCCGAAAGAGCATAAATGAGCATTTGTATTGAATGCGTCGGTAAAGAGAAAATACCTGCCAAACAAAAAATGAACCGAATATAGGAGCTGTCAAAATGAATGTTAAAGTGAAAAGATGCGGTGTAGTTTTATTTGCAATTATGATATTGGCTTTAGGGTCTGCTGAAACTGCTGCAGCGGCTCAATCTTCCACGCAGTTGTCACGGTCGTTTGAATTTAGATATTTCGATAATGATAATAAGGCCAATGGCCAGACAGATTTCAAGGGCGATACCGCCGTCTTCAACACCGAGCAGAGGGTCGATTTCCTGCGCAATTACGCTGAATACGCCAGGTATTTCTTCGACGACCCGCAGTTAGACAAACAGGTAATTACTGACGATGAGGTTAAAACCGCCCTGAAAAAATTAAAGCCCCGGCCCCTGCCCACAATAAGAAAGAGAATCCCGCTTCAGCAATGGAAATGGATTGGATACAGAAAGGGCGAAGCCGAAGAGCAGATAAAAGAGCTTTCAACCTGGAACGATATGGAAGGAGTAAAAGTAGAAAATGGCAGTTTGGTTTTTGCCGGCGAAAAAGTGAAACTTCACCGGCCGTTTCCATCTCAGAACTGGAGGTTCTTCATCCAGTGGAAGGCCAGGCCCACCAAAACCAACGCCAGGCAATCCTTTTATCTCTCCGACAACGAAGTCGTCGCAGCAACCGTCGGCTTCAACGAGAACGGCCGAATCTTTTACTGCTCGGAACAAAAAGAGTTTGAGCTCGACCCTTACAGCGCCGACACCTGGTATGAATTCAAGATAGAAGCGGACCTGACCCGCACCGCCGGCCGGTACAATTTCTATGTCAACGGCAGCTTAAAAGCGGATTACGTAAACCTTCAAAACAGGCACGACATCAACCAGATTAACCTGTTCTCCGCAAAAGCAACAAAAGCAGCGGTACTGGACGATATATGGGGCGTGGGGTATCACCCCGATTTCGTCAGGGACAGACGGGTGCGATTGGATACCTATATCGTGCGGACATTCATAGACGAGGATTTCAGTATAAAGCCCGCCATCGATAATTGGTACAGGGCCGATTACAATGACAGCAAATGGCTGACAACGGAGCAATTACCCCTTGTC
Source organism: uncultured Pirellulales bacterium (assembly GCA_964405375.1). Classification (GTDB taxonomy): domain Bacteria; phylum Planctomycetota; class Phycisphaerae; order Sedimentisphaerales; family Anaerobacaceae; genus CAYONQ01. The sequence goes on along the minus strand of CAYONQ010000018.1, from coordinate 14,035 downwards.
ATCGGTAGCGAGAGAAACGCCGGCAGGGACATCTATATGCGCAAAGTCGTGCATATAGGCGATTTTAAAAAGGCCTTCCTGAACATAGATGCACTCGACCCCGGCGGCGAAATCTACATCAACGGCGAGAAAATAGCCCGGCTCGACCGTCAGCCCACCAAGGTTGACGTCAGCCATTACCTTAAAAAAGACAGCGATAATCTTATAGCCGTGAAGGTCAATCACGTCCCGGAAGGTTATTACCTCAAGGACGGCCACACCAGCAACGATATGTATTACGGCTGGTTCGCAGCGAAGATGTCTTTAGACCTGACCGCAAAGACCTATGTGGAGGACGTCTTTGTTTACGCTGAGGATGTCTCCGGCCCGGCTCGTATGCAGGCACGTATAAAGATTAAAAATAAAGACATACAACCTTTTAAGGGTACTGTGATAGTCGATTTTTATCCCTGGTATCCGGAAGAAAGCTCCGCCTCGGCTGCAACAGCTAAGTTCCCCGTCAACATCGGCACAGGAGATGAAGAAATCTTAAAACAAGCAATCTCTGTACCCAATCCCAAACTCTGGTCGTGCGACAATCCGAATCTTTACAAAATCGTGGTAACATTGGAGCAATCCGGAAAACCAATCGACGATTATGTAATCACCTCAGGCATCAGAACCATCAGCCAGCAGGGCGGAACGTTCAGGATAAACGGTAAGCCGGAGATGCTCAACGGCGCCTTGATGATGCAGTTTCTCCCGCCTTTAACTGAAATGGCCGCCTGGCATCGCTGCCCCCCCAACCAATGGGTTGTAAAACAGATACTAATGGTAAAGAAGATGAACGGAAACGCCATAAGGATTCACGTGCCCAGCTGCACCTATAGCGACCCGCGGTTTGCCGAATTCGGCGACCAGCTCGGCTTTATGTATATATGGGTAGGAACCGGCTGGAACAGAAAAGAATGGACAGAGGGAGGATGGCGATACGCAGCAAGAATGCGCCTCGCGGAACAGGTCGAAGAATACGTTACGGATATGAAGCAGGTGCGCAACCACCCCAGTGTAATCATGTGGGAAGTGCTTGATGAAGGCGTTGAAAGAGAGCACCTCGACGGGCTGTTCGAGTGGTTCTATCCCGCCATTTACTCTACGGACCCCAGCCGGCTGTTTGTGCTTCTAAAAAATTATTTCAGAGATGAGCCGATTGTTACTAAGGGCACTTACGGCGGCATACTGAGCGGCTACAACGACTGGTCAACGTTGCGCCAATGGCCGATGAGGACGGCAAGAGACCTGTCGGGCAAGCCGTATCGGAACAAAGACCTGCTCGATAGCAAAGAAAAGGCCTTCTTTGATTTTGAAAGCGGCGGAATAATAGGCCAGCCCAACTGGAACCTCGTCAAAGGAAAACCTTGGTACCACATACACGGATACGAATGGCAGGGCTACGAATCAGGCCCTGACAGCAGCGGACGGGGACTGGCATTGGATAGGTGGGGCGAAAGAAAGGCCCTGCCCGCATATTCCGGCTATAACGTACCTAAAAAACAACACCCAATAGCGTGGGAGTGGAAACCGTACGAAAAGGGCAGCATCGGACGCGGCCTGACGTTCGACGAATGGCAGATAAGCCAGGCCTGGCAGGCATTCGCAGGATACGAGACCAAAAAGAAAGAACGGCTCTTCGACATCGACGGAATAGTATGGTGCTCCCTTCGCGGCGGCGGCAACAGCGTTACTTATATGAAGCCCATCATCGATTACCACTGCCACGCAAAATTGGCATTTTACACCCTCAGAACCGTCTTCCAGAAAACTTTAGCCGCAAGCAGCGATGCCGATGTCGTTTACGGCCCTGACGACATCATTTCTCCTGCGATAATCAACCTTGGTGACGCCAGGACGGTTGACGTGAAGATATTAGTCAGCAATATGAACAAAGAGACAGTCGATAGCAAACTATATTCTAATGTTAAATTGCCGGCGGGCAGAACCGTCACGTCCCTGCCTGATTTTAAACCCGCTTTCCCATCGAAGGGCTATTATGTAATAGAATATTACGTAACCACCGCCGATGGTTGAGCTGTCATGCTGAGCGAAGCGAAGCATCTGGCCTCAGCAAAGTAATATGCGTAGGACAAGGCCTGTCCGACCATCTAACTTTAGGCACTTTAGCTCACTTTAGGCACTTTGAAATGCTTCTTCAGGTGAACCTGAATCACGGTGATATCGGCGGGAGTGATGCCGCTTATGCGGCTGGCTTGGCCGAGCGTCCCGGGCCTGAAGCCCGATAACTTCTCCTTCGCCTCGGCACGAAGATGGACAATACTACCGTAGTCCAAATCTAACGGCACCTTCTTGTTCTCCAGCACCCTGAAGCCGGCCACCAGACGTTCCTGTTTGGCTAAATAACCCTCGTACTTGGCATCGATAACAACCGCCTGCAATACATCTCTGCCAAAACCCATCTTTCTAACATAGGCATCTTCTGCCAGTGTTCGCCCGATAATATTGTCCGGCTGGCGAAGCTGCTCTAACAAACTCAAACCGCCGGAACGTGTATTTGCCAGATAACTCTTGAGTTTATTTATGTCTTCAAGCTTATTTTGAAATCTTGTCCAACGCTTCTCGTCCACAAGCCCGACCGTTTTGCCGATTTGCGTCAATCGCCGGTCTGCGTTATCGGCCCTCAAGCTCAAGCGGTATTCGGCCCGAGATGTGAACATCCGATACGGCTCATCAATTTCTTTTGTCAGCAAATCGTCTATCAATACGCCGATATACGCCTGGTCTCTGCCGAGAACAACGGGCTCTTTGTTCTGTATCCTTCTGGCTGCGTTTATACCGGCGATAATTCCCTGCCCCGCCGCCTCCTCGTAACCGCTGGTCCCGTTAATTTGTCCCGCTAAAAACAGCCCCGCCATTCTCTTCGTCTCCAAGCTGCTTTTAAGCTGAATCGGCGGACAATAATCGTACTCAATCGCGTATGCATACCGGATAATACGGGCGTTCTCCGTGCCCGGCAGCAACCTGAGCATCTGTTCCTGAACGTCTTTCGGCATAGAGGTAAAGACGCCGTTGCAGTAAATCGTCTTTATATCCTCTTCTTCCGGCTCTAAAAAAATGCGATGCTGCCCTTTATCAGCGAATCTAACGACCTTACTTTCAATGCTCGGACAATAGCGAGGGTCCGCTGCCTTTATCTCACCCGATGAAAGCGGCGCACGATGCAGATTGTCCCTCAGCAGCTTATGTATCTTCTCGTTGGTGTATGTAATCCAGCACGGCACCTGCCGCCGCTCTATCCTTTCGGTCATAAACGAAAACGGCACCGGCTCCTCATCGCCGGGCTGGACCTGCAATTTATCTAAATCGCACGTCGTTGCATCTAATCTCGGCGTCGTATCGGTCGCCATCCGCCCGAGTTTCAGTCCCATCCGTTTCAAACTCTCCGAAAGCTCCACGCTCGCCGGCTCATCAATCCTGCCGCCGGCCCAGCACTCACTTCCGATATACAGCTTGCCGCCGAGAAACGTCCCCGTCGTTACAATAACCGCATCGGCCCGGTACACAAAGCCGTCCTTGCAGGCCACCGCCCGCACTTTACCGTCCTCGGTAATTATCTCCGTCGCTATCGCCTCGATTATGGTCAGGTTGGCCGTTTGCTCAAGCGCCTGCTGCATAAACTCTGCGTATTTATCCCTGTCTGCCTGTGCACGAGGTGACTGCACCGCCGGTCCCTTTGAGCGGTTCAGCATACGAAACTGTATCCCCGTCGCATCTATCGCTAATCCCATCAGCCCGCCTAAAGCATCGACTTCGCGAACAATCTGTCCCTTTGCCAACCCGCCGATAGCGGGATTACAGCTCATCTGAGCTATCATATCTTTGCTTATGGTTATAAGGGCTGTTTGCGCACCGATTCTCGCACAGCCATAAGCCGCCTCAACCCCAGCGTGTCCCCCGCCAATCACAACGCAATCAAACTCGCTTGGTTTCGTTCTGCCAGACATATTTAGTCCCGCACCAATTGTATCCATATTAACGTTACTAGGCAATGGACTTGGCCATCCCTAACGGGACTCCTGGGTAGTTGAACCGCTACAGGACAGTTGGTGCGGGATAGCTTCTTGACCTTTCTAATCAATGCTTGACAATTGATGTCGTTTCTCTAATACTATAGAAAGAATTACTGGATTAAAATTATGGCTAAAAAGAACAAACAACAGTCATTTGTGCTTTGTATAGAGAACAACGAATGTGAGGATTTGGAAAAGCGTAAGATTTACATGGTCATTCCGGACGATAAGGCGGCAAAGGAAGGATACCTGAGAATCACTGACGAGTCTGGAGAGGACTACCTATACCCCCAATCCTACTTCATTCCTGTCGAACTACCTCGCGAAGCGCAAGACGCCTTGCAAGTGGCAAGCTGACAACTACGTTACCATAACATCTTGAAAAAACATCGTAGAATTTCCTAAGTTTGGGTTCTTATACGAAAACCATATAAATAAGGTTAGAGGGTGACAATATGGAAAAGAATTTCTCAAAATGGGTCAAATGGCCCGAGAGAGGTCGGTTTCCTGGATTAAAGAGTCCTGGTGTTTACATTCTGGCAATCTCAACAAAAAATCTATCTGGCCGTGACTTTAAATGGATACCCGATGTGAAGTATATCGGCATGACAAATTCTCAAGCTGGTCTAAAAGGGCGTTTGAAACAGTTCGACAATACAATTCGCGGAAAGAAAGGCCACGGTGGAGCAGACCGTTTTCGATACAAGCATAAAAAATATGGCCCTCTTACAAAAAAGCTGTACGTATGCATATGCGCAATTGAATGCGATGTCAAATCTAATTCCCCCAAAGACATCAAAGCTATGGGCGAGGTGGCTAAGCTCGAGTACTCATGTCTAGCCGAATATGTTCAACGTTATAAAGGCCTTCCAGAGTTCAATGATAAGAAGCGTTCTCCAAAGCGTTAGTATTATATGTAGGTCAATACTCTAAAATGCGGCTTCACTCGGACGGCCTAAACGGCCGCCGCTCACCTTGTCGTTATGTGCTTTAAGAGCTTGAAATCCAAGACAATCCTATCCGGCAAGTGAACACCACATATACAAAAAAATAAAAAAGATTTTGACGACAGGTATTATTTTGGTATAATTATTATACCATGGAGTTTGAATTCGACCCCAAAAAGAGTCAGACTAATAAGAAAAAACACGGGATTGATTTCAGCCAGGCCCGGGCATTGTGGGATGATTCTGATTTAATTGAGATTCCTGCAAAAACGAGCGATGAATCAAGATTTTTGGTAATCGGGAAGATCTCAGGACAGCAGTGGTCGGCAGTCATTACCTATCGGCGTAAAAAGATAAGGATTATTTCGGTACGACGCTCCAGAAAAGAGGAGATTGATATTTATGAAAGCTAAAGAATTTGACAAAAAATTTAACGATGGCAGGGATATTTCTAAATACTTGGATATGTCAAAAGCCAGAAGGCCCGGCCAAGAACAGAAAAGAGTAAATGTAGATTTCCCCCTGTGGCTGGTCCGATTATTGGATAAAGAGGCAAAGCGTCTGGGTGTGCCTCGACAATCTATCATCAAAGTATGGGTAGCTGAACGCATAGAAAAAGTTTCATCCTGAACATCTGGCTCTAATCAGTGAATTTTTAGAGCTTGTAGCAAAACCGCCCGTCGCATTCTGTCATTCCCGCGAAACTTGCCTGCCCTCGTATGCCTGCCCACGCACGCCTTAGGCAGAGGCCGTAAGCGAGGGCCCTCGACTCCGGTCAGGCAGCGGGAATCCAGACGCCTTTATTAAAGTCATTTTAGGTTTTGTTATAGACTCTAAGTTTCTACACGCTGTCTTATACCTAACTTAATGTCGTCTCTTTTCCGCCACCGCAACCGCCGATGCAATCGCAAAATTCCCCGTATGCGTAATGCTTACGCTTATATGTTTAATCCCTAATTTCGCTGCTATCTTTTCAACCTCGCCGGAAAGTTTTACCTCCGGCTGACCTGTCGGCGTGTTCACTATCTCGATATCCGTCCAGGCGATTTTGCCCCGCCAGCCCGTCCCCATCAGTTTAAGAATCGCCTCTTTCGCCGCAAATCGGCCGGCTAATTTCTCTGTCCCGTTCTTACTCGCCCGCGAATACGCCTGCTCGGCGGCGGTAAAAATCCTGTTGACAAAACGCTCACCGTGCCGCTTCACCATCTCTTCTATCCGAGGAAAATCAACAAGGTCTATCCCGTGTGCCACAATCTCCATTATGACTCCCTACTGCTGTCTGCCGTGCTCCTGCTTTTTACCTTTTTACTTTTTACTTTTTACTTTCCCCGTGTGCTCCTTCGATAAATCTCTTCCACGCAGAAATCTATAAATTCATCTTTATTGGCAAGCTTCGCCTGCTGAACTAACTTGGCGCTGAATTCGTCAGCGGCTTTTTTCCGCCGCTCAAAGATAATCTTCGCCTCTATCTGGCTTTGTACCTTCTCGAACGGCTCAACACTTCTTGGCCGCTTCTCCTCCAGCTTCATTATGAATATATGCCCCTCCGCCTCGATTGGCCCTGCAATCTGCCCCTGCTCGATTTTTTCCGCTTCGTCTGCAAGAACATCATAAGGCACCGCCAAAGACCCCGGCTGCACCGGCTTCCACAACCCGCCGAACGCACGCCGGTAACCGTGCGAATATTCCTTAGCTAACTCGCCGAAATCCTCACCACTTTTTATCCTCTCAACCAGCCCGTCGGCCAGCTCTCTCGCCCGCACCAGCCGGCTCTCATTCGGGTCAGCTACCCCCACTTTAGCAACTTCAATATCAATCAGCCGAAAAATCAGCATCGCCGGTGCAGTGGGAAATTCACCTTTCATACTATTGTAGTTGTCCATCAGCTCGCTGTAAGTAATCGGCCTATTCTCCGGCAGTTGCGATGATACGTAGGATTGGCTGAGAATCATCTTTTTCTGAAGCTTCTTAAAGCCCGCCCAATCCACCCCCATCTTTTTCAGCGCCTCTTCGGCCTTGGCGTAATCACCGTCGAAGCTGACAATAAATCTTCTAACCTCCGCATCTGCCAATTTATCCAGACGTTCGTCAACATCCTTGCCCGCCTCTCTCTTTGCCTGGCTGTAAAGCAAAATATCTGAAACCCTCGTCATAATAAGCTGCTCAAGGACGCCCCTTGCCTGCCGGGCAAACTGCTCAAAACTGCTTCTCTGCGCAAAGTCCTTAAAATGTTTCATTGTCGCCGTGATTATCTCCTCGCCGCTTATCGTCTCACCACCCACCGCCAGAACAAAACCGCCTGACGGTCCCGGCAGGGCTTGTCTTTGGAAAGGGGGGTCACGCTCTATATCAGCTTCCGGCAAAGCCGGATTGGTCTTGCTCCCGCAGCCCCATACCAACAAAAATGTTGACGCTATTAAAAAAACGCACTTACGCACAATATAATCTCCTGTTACAAACCGCCGATCGTGAACTTACCACAAACAAACCCCTATTGTCAAAGTTTCCAATGTTGCTCTCCAATGAAAATAGCCATCCCGCCCACCGCTGGGCGGGATTCCACAATTTTGCACTTTTAACTTTGATTTTTGCATTTTCAAACTGACCGATTTATACAACTTGTTTAATTGCTTATCGTATAAAAAGTTAAAATAGTTGCCGACAAAGTCGGCTTCAACGCACGAGATACGAAATACGAGCGACGAACTACGCTCAAACTGACCCGTTTTGAAGAAACGGTCAGTTTGAGTTTTTACTCTCGAATCTGGTACTGCGTGTATCCTCTTCTGTCCCTGTAGCAGCGGTCAGCGGCCCATACAAATCCGGCCGACGCGATCTAATCCACCTGGCGCCCGTACAATTGTCCCGAAGTGATGCATCAAGCTCCGCAGCGACCATATCGTCCCCCGCCTTCCACGTCTCAGTGATAATTCGACCGTAGCAATCGATAATCATCGAATTGCCCGTCCTTATCTCGTCATCGTCAACGCCCACGCCGTTACTGAAAATCAAAAACATCCCGTTGTCGTGCGCCCGCGCCGGCAGCCACGTCGTTATCCATTCACGTCCCTTTGGCCCCTTGAACTCGGCCTCAATCGCCTCGGGTTCATTGTCCCTGTCATCCCACAGCGCCCTGTCAATCAGCCCCATACACTGCGGACTCGGCGTCTTGCACCCGCCTGTCTGATGCGGCGCTAACAAAACCTCAGCGCCCTTCAGCGCTACGATACGAGCATTCTCAATGATATTATTATCATAGCACGTCAAAACCGCCGCCCGACAACCCTGAGGCGTATCAAAGACCGTGTATTCCGCTCCTGATGCTAAATGCTCGCTGACAAAGCAGTGAATCTTCCTGTGCCGTACGAATCTCCCATCGGGCATCGCCACCACGTACGTATTATAGAGCTTCTTGTCTTCGGCGATTTCAATCAGCCCCGCCCCGATTGTCATATTATGTTTTTTTGCCATAGCCGAAAGCTGCTGCGACGATGCCCCCTCGAAGACCGGCTCAGCTAAAGCGACTATATCTTCACGCGAAAGTTTTCGCAGAAACCAGTAACCCGTGATACAGCACTCCGGGAAAACTATCAGCTCGATTTTTCCCCTGCCTGCCACCTCCACAAAGCTCGCAATCTTGGCCAGATTCGCCGCCTTATTCCCCGCAGAATGCTCAAACTGAACAGCCGCAACACGAATGTCCCTCACCGTATCATCTCCAACTACGAACCACCGACTTATTACTCAAACCGATTTATTGCCAGAAACCGATATAAGCCATTATGTGATACATAATTGTGGAAAACAAAACCATAATGAAAATAGCCATCCCGACCACCGCTGGGCGGGATTCCACAATTTTGCATTTTTAACTTTGATTTTTGCATTCTCAAACTGACCTATGGTCAGTTTGAGTTGTTAACATGATTTTACCCCAAAATCTCAATATAATCCACAAAAACGTTTCCCCGCTTCCCTGTCGTCGCAATCTCAAAAATATTTAGCCGCCCTGAATCGCAAAACCCCTCTGTTCTTGCTCTCTACTTTTTAATTGGATTTTCTCTGCGTTCTTTGCGTCCTCAGCGGTTAAAGATTTTCTGCAAAACACCCATAAGCGTCCCCGGCTCAAAATAACTCTTCCCCAATCGCAAATACACCGTCGAATCGATGATTCTAACGTCACCCGACACCTTCGCAAATAAAGTTTCAGCTTTCTTTTTAACATCGCCGTCTTTCGCACCTGTGGCGGTGCCGAACGAAAATATCAAATCCTCACCGCCGGTAACAATGCTCCTTATGTCCCGTTTGCCCGCCGCAATTCGCAGGCGAGCCAGCTCCAGCAGCAGCTTCACATCGTCCGGCACCGGCCCATACACGTCAGCCAATTCACCTTCGATTTGTTTCAGGTCCTCGTCGGCCCTTGCAACGGCGAACCTCCGATAGACATCCATCCGCTGTCTGTCCAAGGGTATATAATTTTTCGGTATATACGTGACAAACCCAAGCTCCAGAACCGCCGTCGCTCTCGCCTCGACCGGCTCACCTTTCACCCTCCTGACCGCATCGGCCAACAGCTCACAATACATCTGGTAGCCAACCGCCTGAATATGACCCGACTGCTCGGCACCTAATATATTCCCCGCACCCCGAATCTCCAAATCCCGCAGCGCAATCCTGAACCCCGCCCCCAAATGCGAGTATTCTTCAATCGCCTTCAGCCGCCTCGCCGCTATCGGCGTAATCGACCGCGACCGGGCTAACAGCATATACGCATACGCCCGGTGCTTGTACCTGCCCACTCTCCCGCGAAGCTGATGCAGCTCAGCCAATCCGAACCGGTCCGCATCGTTTATAAAAATCGTATTCGCATTCGGAATATCCAATCCCGACTCGATAATCGTCGTGCACACGAGCACGTCCGTCTCGCCCGTCACAAAATCTATCATTGCCTTCTCAAGCTCGCTCTTGGCCATCTGGCCGTGTGCAATCGTAACCTTTGTGTCACCGACCAGTTTTTTAATCTCCCACGCCTTCTTCTCAATCGTATTGACGCGATTATGCACGAAGAACACCTGTCCCTGCCGGCCCAGTTCACGCAAAATCGCCTTCCTTATAAGCTCATCGTTATATCCGGTTACTGTTGTTACTATACTTCGCCTGTCCAAAGGCGGCGTCCCCAGCGAGCTTATGTCACGAAGACCAAGCATCGACATATGCAGCGTCCGCGGAATCGGCGTGGCCGTCATCGTAAGAACGTCAACATTGACCCGCATCCTCTTGAGCTTTTCCTTATGCTCGACGCCGAACCGCTGCTCTTCGTCGATTATCAAAAGCCCCAAATCGCGAAAACCCACGTCACCGCTTAAAAGCCGGTGCGTCCCTATCAGCACATCGACCCTGCCCGCCTTTGTCCGCGCGATAATGTCCCTTGCCTGTCTCGGCGTCTTGAACCGGTTCAGCACCTCGATACAAACCGGAAAATCGGCAAACCGTTCCGTAAACGTCCTGCCGTGCTGCACGCACAATACCGTCGTCGGCACAAGGACCGCAACCTGCCTTCCGTTCTCGACCGCCTTGAACGCCGCTCGCATCGCAAGCTCCGTCTTGCCGTACCCCACGTCACCGCACAACAGCCGCTCCATCGCCGCCGGCTCTTTCATATCCGCCTTGATTTGCTCCGCAACAGTAACCTGGTCCGCCGTTTCCTGATACGGAAAAGATTCTTCAAACTCCACCTGCCAGTTCGAATCCTCTCCGAACGAAATACCGCCCATCGTTCGGCGTCTCGCCTGAATCTCGAGCAGCTCCGCCGCAAGGTCACGAACGCAGCTTGCAACCCTCGCCTTCTGCCTCTGCCATCTCTTCGAGCCAATCTTGCTTAATTTAGGCCGTTTCGGGCTTGTCCCTATGAACTTCTGAACCAGCCCAATATTGCTGACCGAAACCTGTATCTTCACACCGTCCGCATATCCGATTGTAAGATACTCGTTCGCCCCGCCTTTCTCCTTTATCGTCTCTATCCCTAAAAACTTACCGATACCGTAGGATGCGTGGACCACGTAATCGCCCCTCTGCAGGTCGCCGAGCGTATCCACCGGCGCTCCCGCCCGCACCGGCCGCTGCCTTCTCCGCAGCACGTATTGCCCGAACAGCTCCTGATGGCTTATCACAATCGTACTCAGCGAATCCATCACAAAGCCCTGATGAACGAACCCTTTTAATAGCTTAAAGTTCGCCGGCACCTTCTTGTCCCCCTCCGTTATAATCTCGCTGACCCGCTTGATTTCAGCCGGACTTTCGCAATAGAAATAAACCTTTTTGCCGCGCTTCGCCTCCCCGACCAATTGCTCCAAAGCCGCCTTATGTCCCGCCCACAGTGAAGTCACCTTGTGCTGAAACTGCTGCACACTCTTAATATCTAACTTGAGAAAATCACCGCCTGCCGACGCAAACCTGCTTATCCTGAGTTGCGTAAATTTCTCCATCGCTTTGTAAATATCCCTCCACCCGTAAAGCCGCTGCCGCCTCTCCGCCCGCTCCAGAAACACATTCGCAACCTCTTCGACATCGTTCGGCTCTTCGAGAATTATTATTGTCTCCGCTGGCAGGATATTTACAAAAAGCTCCCTGTCCGCTTCCGTCCCACCGCACACCGCCGAAACTATCCGCATCCCCTGAACCTGCCGGCTCGAACGCTGCGTATCAAGATTGATTTCACGAATACTTTCTATCCTGTCGCCGAAAAACTCAATCCTCACCGCCTCGCCTTCAGACTCCAGGCGCCGGTCTTGAGTCTTTGGTCTTTGGTCTTGAGTCTCTAACACCAGCGGCGCATAAATATCGACAATCCCGCCCCGCCGCGCAAACTGCCCGGGCAGGTCGATTCTATCCACACGCTCGAAACCGTTGTCAACCAGCCAGCCGACTATCGCTTCAGGCGACAGCGTCTTTTCAACACCCAACTGTAAGCTGCTCTCTTCTAACACCTTTGGCTTCGGTATCGGCTGACAAAGCCCCTGCACCGACACCGGTATAACAGGTTTGCTCTCAACTCGACGAGATACGAGATACGAGATACGAGATACGAGCTTCAGCCGCTCACTGCGAATCTCATCGGTAGCGTCCGCCAGATCCTCCTCGCCCTCCCACGCAGCCAGCGGCTCGACACTTTCCGCCCCGAAGGCGTGCAAATCGTCAGCCGCCCTGTCGGCGTCGTCAATATGCGCTACAATGTACAGAATAGGCCGTTTTAATTGATTAGATATGTAAGCCGCCAGAAGATGCGCAAAAGACCCCCACGTCCCTGCGACCTCAACCACCCCCCTACCCTTCGTTGGCCCAAGCCGCCGGATTATCTCACTAACCGTCTTGTCCCGACCAAGCTCCATAAAATACTACGCCAAAGCTCAGGTGTAATTTACCAGAACAATCCCCTTGAGGCGAGATTGTTTAGCGGCATACATTGCTTTCGTCATCCATCATAACTTATACCCTAATAGCTGTCTCACCCTTTCAAGGGGCCAGTATAGCCCCATACCATTTGCTCTTATGGCTTTTCCAGGCATTATGGAAAGATTTTTTAAGCCACCTGACAGTTTCCGTAATGTGTTTAGAACCTGCTTCAAAGCCCCCGAAAACCCGTTTTTAGCGATGATAGTGCGGATAAAGCGGTTCCTGACAGGTCATGAGACGGCTTTTAGCAGCTGCTGAAAATTTGTAACTTAGTTGCAAATCTGATAATTAAACTTAGAATGTTCTACCGGATTAAGAGCGAATTTCAGCAGCTATCTGTTTTGGAGCACCGAATAAAATGAGACATAAACTTACAACCATCCTGGCGGAACTCAAAACCCACGCCCCCTTTACACTGTTCGGGGCCTTCACAGGCATTGTCCTGATGCTGTTATTTAGAAACGTTCAGCAGCAGACAAGTCAAAACCTCTTCTACATATTTCACCCCGCCCACGTCGTACTAAGTGCAATGGTAACCGCCTCAATGTTCGAGCTGCACAGCAAAAAACCAAAATTCATCGTTGTTTTGTTGGTCGGGTTTTTCGGCTCCATCGGAATCGCAACCCTCAGCGACTCACTAATCCCTTACGTCGGCGAGGTATTACTGGATATGCACGCCCACGCTCACGAGCATACGAGCTTCGCTGAAAGGGCACACATCGGCTTTATCGAGAACTGGCAGATAGTAATACCGGCTGCTATAATAGGGGTGTTGATAGCGTATTTCAGGCCAAAGACAAAATTCCCTCACGCAGGCCACGTCCTCCTGAGCACCTGGGCATCATCGTTTCATATGATTATGGCGATGAGCGGGCAAATCTCCCTCTGGGAAATCACCGGCGGCTTTGCGTTTCTGTTCCTGGCTGTCTGGCTTCCCTGCTGCTTCAGTGACATCGTCTTCCCCTTGCTGTTTGCTAAATCTCCCGGCAGCGTACCACACGCCCACGGTTAGCCATTTATTAAGGCACACTGATGAAGTCAAATTTAGACCTTAAAGTGCGAAAAATATTAAGCAAGGCAAAACTTTACTGTACCGAACACAGAGCCGCGATACTGAAAGTCCTCTCGGCAGCGAACAGACCGCTCAGCCAAAAACAGATTGCACGGCGATTAAGAAAACCCGGCATTGATAAAACTACTATCTATCGCACCTTGCAAAGCTTCTGCACCGCAGGACTGGTACATAAGGCCTACATACATAAAAGAGCTTGGCATTTCGAACTTGCCCACAACTGCACCGAAACCCAGTGCCACCCCCATTTCACCTGCACAAGCTGCGGCCGGACGAGATGTCTGATTGGAATATCACTGCCTATGGCAAAAAGCCCGCACAAGGGCCTTGTAATAAAACACCAGCGAATACAGCTTGAAGGACTCTGCCCCGACTGCAATCCAAAACTATAGCCGAAAAGCCCTCACTGCCGATGCGATGGCTTCGATATAACTGAAACCACCACCTCGCAGGAATTTTCTTCCTCCCCGCATCTGGACAAATCGCACTGTCACCGCTAC